>WFZS01000098.1 GCA_015489465.1 Bacteroidales bacterium
ATCTTAGCTGCTAATAATACGGCAATTTATGAAAACACTTTCTTTAGCTTTTTTATTGGCAATTTTTACCTCCGTTATTTTCTTTTTTACACAAAAAAATAATGTGAAAAATGAAGAATCTCCGGAATTTCCTTCGGACTGGTTTTTTCGTCAAAGGGCATACCCTTACAATTCGATAAACCAAACTGTTTATTTGCAGGAAATGAAAAAAGCCAAAAAGCAACGAAACAGGTATCAAAATAAAGCAAGTGTTTGGGAATTTATCGGTCCTACAAATATTGAAGGTCGTATTACCGATGTGGAAATTTTACCCGGAAGTAGTCAAACTCTGTTTACAGGAACCGCTTCGGGAGGTGTTTTCAGGTCGTACAACTCGGGTAACAACTGGGAACCTGTATTCGACAACGAGATAAGTTTGTCAATAGGTGACGTAGCAATATCAAAGTCAAATCCCGATATTATTTATGTAGGAACCGGTGAAGCCAACGCCGGCGGAGGTTCTCTTGCTTATGACGGTGCAGGAATTTTTAAAAGTACCGACGGCGGAAATAGTTGGGAACAAAAAGGTTTGGAAGACTGCGGTTCGGTGGGCAGAATGGTTGTCCATCCTCAAAATCCCGACATTGTTTATGTTGCCGCGATGGGCAGACTCTTTTCAAACGGAAGCCAGGGTGGTGTTTATAAAACTACCGACGGCGGGGAAACATGGGAACAAAAATTATTTATCTCCGACTCAACGGGAGCTATCGATATTGTCGTAAATCCCATTCATCCCGATACTGTTTTTGCGGCTATGTGGGAAAGGGTTCGCCGTCCCAACAGAAGAAGTTACGGAGGTATTACTTCGGGTATTTACCGCTCTTTTGACGGTGGTGAAACTTGGCAGGAACTTACTTACGGGCTGCCTTCAAGTGCGGAAGATAAAGGGCGTATCGGTATTGATATTTGCGAAAGTAATCCCAACGTGTTGTACGCGGTTTATGCCGACAGAACGGGATATCTGAAAGGTGTTTACAAATCAACCGATAATGGCGATAGCTGGACTTATAAAGGTAACGGTTTGTATAGTGATACGTTTCAATCGTACGGCTGGTGGTTCGGCAGGATAAAAGTTGACCCTGCGGATGAAAATACGGCTTACGTCATCGGTTTTAATCTCTACAAAACTTCAAACGGTGGTAACAGCTGGAACCAGGTTACCAATTGGTCTGTTCATGTGGACCAGCATGCGTTGGCGATAGATCCCCAAAATCATAACCATCTTTTTTTGGGTAATGACGGTGGTTTTTATAAATCTTTCAACCAGGGAAACAGCTGGAACAGAAACCCCTCGCTGCCGATCACGCAATTTTATGCTTGCGATGTTGCCGAGCAGTATCCGCAAAGGATTTACGGAGGTGCACAAGACAATGGCACCGTCAGAACCATGAACGGTGGTTCCGACAATTGGGAAAATATTTACGGAGGTGACGGTTTACGCGTTTTGGTTGATCCTGAAAACAACAATTATGTTTACGCACAATCACAATACGGAAATCTTGCCCGCTCAACAAATGCGGGAAACAGTTTTACGGGTGTAACATCGGGAATATCGTATTCCGACAGGTTTAACTGGAACTGTCCGATAACTTATGATCCTCAAAATACGGCAGTACTTTATTTCGGTACTAATAAATTATACAAATCCACAAATCACGCCGGCTATTGGAATGCCGTCAGCGGCGACCTTACAAACGGTGACGAACCCGGAAACCTTGCGTATAACACGCTTACCGCTATTTCCGTATCGCCTTTTAACAGTAATCTTATTTATACCGGCAGCGATGACGGTAATGTTTTTTACACTGACAACGGGGGTGCCTCCTGGACCAATATTTCCGGGGATCTTCCCGACAGATGGGTGACAAGCGTAAAAGCCGATCCGTTTGATGAAAGCAGGGTTTACGTTACTTTCTCAGGTTACAGGTGGGATGATTATCTTCCTCATGTTTTCATGTCGGATAATATGGGAAACAGCTGGACCGACATATCTTCAAACTTGCCTGAAATACCGGTAAACGAAATTATTATCGATCCGCAGGATACAGGGTATCTATACCTGGCTACTGATGCCGGAGTTTACTTTTCGGAAAACGGAGGAGAAAATTGGTTTCCGGCAGGCAGCGGAATGCCTGTCACGGTTGTTGATGACATACGACTTCATAATCCCACAAGAACCCTTTATGCAGCAACTTACGGAAGGGGGATATACTCACTTGATTTGGATATTTTAACCGGTATTCAAGAAAATACGGTTAAAAATAAAATTGATATAAAATGTTTTCCCAATCCTTTTACTGAATATGTAAATATCTCTTTGTCGAATATCGAGGGGTATCAAAAGATTTACATAAGCGACCTGTCGGGCAGGATTATTTCCATTTTAAATACGAAAAGTTCAAATAACGGTGAATTATTAAAATGGTATCCGGGTAGTGATGTTTCCAAAGGGGTTTATTTTGTAACTATAAAAACTACACGCGGCAGCTCTACATCAAAAGTGATTTTTTTGAAAGAATGATATAAATATTTTAAACGGGAAGGAAATTTTGATAAAAATCATCCTCCTGTTGCTAAGGAAAAATATTTGTAAATTGCAATCAATCAATTTATAAATAAAAATGTTTGAGGATAAAACAATCATTATAACCGGAGCATCTTCGGGAATCGGACGCGAATTGGCACTTCGGCTTTCCGGAAGGAACACAAAACTTGTTTTGGCTGCCAGAAATATCGAAAAACTCAATGAAGTTAAAGAGGGTTGTATAAAAAACGGAAGCAAAGCAATAGCGGTAAAAGCAGACGTGTCGGATAAAAAAGATTGTAAAAATATTGTTGACAAAACGGTTGAAGCTTTTGGTGGCATTGATATTCTGGTTAACAATGCAGGCATTTCAATGTGGGCGGAATTTGAAAAGGTAACCGACCTGGAAGCCATGGAAATGATAATGAAAGTCAATTTTTTCGGAAGTATGTATATGACACATTATGCATTACCTCACCTGATAAAATCAAAGGGACAAATTGTGGGGGTATCGAGTTTGACGGGTAAAACCGGTGTTCCTACACGAAGTGTTTATGCGGCAAGCAAGCATGCCATGGCAGGATTTTTCGACACTTTACGAATTGAACTGAAAGAAAAAGGTGTTGCCGTTACCATGATATATCCGGGGTTTGTGGCTACCGATGTACGCAAAAGAGCTTTCGACGGTAGTGGAAAATTATTGGGCGACAGTCCCGTAAAAGAGAAAGAGGTTATGACCGTTGAGGAGTGTGTAAACCTGATGCTGCCGGTTATCGAAAATAGAAAACGCGAACTTGTTATGACTACCCGTGCCAAACTGGGATTATGGCTTAAACTTATAGCCCCGTCATTGGTTGACAATATAGCCTTGAAAGCAATAAAAAAAGGAAAATAATCAAGGTAGTATCTGACGTTCAAGCGCTTCGTTTATCTGCTTGTGAACATCTTTCAGATTTTTATATTCATCCAAAAGTATTTGTATTTCTTCAAAATCACTCTCTTCTTTTAGCTTTAATTCAATTTCTTTAAGCCGTTTGCTTAAATATTTCTCCTTTAATGCCAGTAATGTTGTTTTTGTTAAAGTTTTTAACTGGTCTTCTTCGGTTTTAACATATATTTTATTCTTTTCCCAGTTATCGCTTAGGTCGTATGGAAACGAAACTATTTCTATAACGGTTTCCGATATTTCACTGTCGGGATGCGATGTCAAATAAGAAAGTTTGGGAATTTCATCATTTTCCAACGCCTTTTTAAACTCATCAAATATTTTTTGATAACTACTGTTTTTAAACTCTATCTCGTCTTCAACAAGGTCGTCCACCACATATTTGGCTATATTGTAACTTACGGGTTCCTTTTTACCTTCAACTTTTTCATCAAAAAACTTATCACCGTACAATAAAAGAAGCCTTATTAATTCCTTTTCCTGATAAGTTGTGTCCAGCGGGTCAAATTCAATATTTTGAGGCTGTTTATAAGTTTCGGTAACGGGGATTTCGTTTTCAACGGACTTGGTCTTTTTTCTGAATTTTTGCCTGATGAGTTTGTTAAGTTCATTCATCAGGGTTTGCTCCGGAACATCCATTATCGCCGAACATTCCTGTATGTAAACCGTTCTTACTATTTGGTCGGGAATGTGGGCAATAGTCTGTACAATATCCTTAATCAGTCCGGCTCTGGCAGCAGGGTCTCCCTCTGTTTCGTTTAAAAGAAGTTTTGTTTTGAATTTGATGAAATCAACAGCATTTCCGGTAATATATTCTTCCACTTCGGAAGTACGGTGATTTCTTACAAACGAATCGGGGTCTTCACCTTCCGGGAAAAGGACGATTTTCACATTCATACCTTGCTCCAAAATAAGGTCGGTACCCCTGAACGATGCTTTTATTCCGGCAGGGTCACCGTCGTAAAGCATGGTGATGTTAGGCGTAAAACGTTTGATAAGTTTTATCTGGTCTATGGTAAGCGATGTTCCCGAAGAAGCCACAACATTTTCAATGCCTGCTTGATGCATCGATATCACATCGGTGTATCCTTCAACAAGATAACAGTTGTCGGATTTTAAAATGGCACTTTTTGCAAAATATATTCCGTAAAGCGTTTTACTCTTGTCGTAAATCTCCGATTGAGGGGAATTGAGATATTTTGCCGTTGACTTGTCGTTACCCAAAATCCTTCCTCCGAAACCGATGACTTTTCCCGTTAAATTATGAATGGGAAACATAACCCTGCCCCGGAATCTGTCAATTATTTCGTCGCCTTTTTCAATTCCAAGCCCTGTTTTTATAAGAATCTCTTTTTTAAAACCGTTGTCGAGGGCGTGTTTTGAATAATCGTTACGGCTGTTTTTGGCATATCCCAATTGGAATTTCTCAATAGTCGATTCCAAAAACCCGCGTTCTTTAAAATATGTCAGCCCAACGGCTTTCCCTTCATCGCTTTTAAAAAGATTGTCTCTAAAATATCCGTTGATGAAATTGTTAAGAACGAACATAGCATCACGTTCGTCCATTTCCTGTTGTTTTTCGGGGGTTAATTCCTCTTCCTCTATTTCAATGGAATACTTTTTAGCAAGGTATTTCAGGGCTTCGGGATAGGAATAATGCTCGTGTTCCATAACAAAATTAACGGCATTGCCGGCTTTCCCGCAACCGAAACATTTGTAAATACCTTTTGCCGGCGAAACCACAAACGACGGCGTTTTTTCGTTATGAAAAGGACACAACCCGACGTAATTCACTCCGCGCCTTTTAAGAGAAACGAAATCACCAACAACCTCCTCCTCGATACGGGCTGTTTCAATAATTTTTTGTATGTCGTCTCTTTTAATCAAACCGGGACTGTTTAATCTGCTAAATTAATATAAAATCAGCCTTCCTTTAAAGCGGATTTCAATTAACTTCTTGACAAGACTTAAATTTGTGACAGCATATTTTTTCTTGTTATGTTGTGATGATGTGTTTCAACAATAACATAAAGAAAAGGACAAAGCAAAGCAATAATTTTAGGAAATAAGTATAAAGTCGGTACTTTTAGACTTTCGATAAGGGAACGAAAGTAGGTGTGCAGGATTGTTACGTTGAGAAAGGAAGAAAAAATTTTTCAACCCGGTAAAAACTTGTAATTGCACATTAAGTAAAGCGAATAATTTCGTATATTGTTTATCGAAAATAATATTCAAAACTCAACTAAAAATGTCAAAAAGAAAACGTATAGGCATATTGACCGCAGGAGGTGATTGTCCGGGTTTAAATGCTGCAATTAGAGGTGTAGGCAAAACAGCCATTGTTAAATACAATATGAAAGTTTACGGATTTTCCGACGGTTTTTTAGGTTTAATTAATAAAGATTACAAAAAACTCAAAGAAAAATCATTATCAGGTATTTTAACACTCGGAGGAACTATATTGGGAACATCAAGGTTGAAACCTTTCAAAAAAAATAAAGACAAACAGGAATCGGACATGCCGATGATAATTAAACAAACCTATGACGAAATGGAATTGGACTGTCTTGTATGCATAGGCGGAAACGGAACGATGAAAACAGCTTACGGATTGTCAAAAGAAGGTTTGAATGTGATAGGTTTACCGAAAACAATTGATAATGACGTTTGGGGTACGGATAAAACTTTCGGATTCGATTCGGCGATGTCTATTGCCACCGATGCTATCGACCGCCTTCATACAACTGCAAACTCACACAAAAGAATTATGGTGATAGAAATAATGGGACACCATGCGGGATGGCTGGCATTGTATTCGGGAGTTGCCGGCGGCGGTGATGTCATTTTGATTCCTGAACTCGATTACAAAGAAGAGATTGTCCATGATTATTTGGTAAAAAGAGCAAGAAAGAAAAAACCTTATTCGATAGTTGTTGTTGCCGAAGGAATAAAACGTCCGGACAAAAAAATATCGGCAGCACAATATATTGCCGAAAGTATTGAAAAAGCTACGGGAATAGAAACGAGAAAAACCATTTTGGGATATATACAACGCGGTGGAAGTCCGACACCTAACGACAGGCTTTTGGCATCGGGTTACGGAGCTTTTGCAGCACAACTTATCGCCGAAGGAAATTATAACAGAATGGTAGCCAAAAGAGGCAATGATATCACCTCCATACCTTTGAGTGAAACCGCCGGAAAATTAAGGCTTGTGCCGGAAGACCATCCCGTAATAGAAAAAGCAATGGGATTGGATGTGTGTTTCGGCGTGGAAAGGTAAATGTTGTTACAACAGATCTTTCAATTCGTTAACAACCGAAACGGGGATAATATCAATATTGAATTTTTCAGGTTCAATACCTTTTAAGCTGTATTTTGAGACTATTATACGTTCAAAACCAAGTTTTTCAGCTTCGGAAATCCTGCTTTCAATCCTGCTGACAGCCCTTATCTCACCCGACAATCCCACCTCTCCGGCAAAACAGGTTTTGCTGTCTATATTAATGTCTTCGGCCGATGAAATTACGGATGAAATAACGGCAAGGTCTATAGCGGGATCATCAACCCTTATTCCGCCCGCGATGTTTAAAAATACATCTTTAACACTTAATTTAAAGCCGGCTTTCTTTTCCAAAACCGCCAAAAGCATGTTTAACCGCCGTGTATCGTATCCCGTTGCCGACCTTTGCGGAGTGCCGTAAGCGGCAGGACTTACCAATGCTTGTGTCTCTATCATCATCGGCCGTTGCCCTTCAATCATGGCGGCAATGGCAACACCGCTGACGGCTTCATCACGTTGAGACAATAAAAGCTCGCTGGGATTTAAAACTTCCCTTAATCCTCCCGATTGCATTTCGAATATTCCCAGCTCCGAAGTTGATCCGAATCTGTTTTTTACAGACCTGAGTATCCTGAACCCGTAATGCCTGTCACCTTCAAACTGTAAAACCGTATCTACCATGTGTTCCAATATTTTGGGTCCAGCCAAAGTGCCGTCTTTGGTTATATGTCCAATCAAAATTACCGGAACGTTCGTTGTTTTGGCAAAACGTTGAAGTTCGCCCGCAGTTTCCCTGATTTGAGAAACACTTCCCGGCGATGATTCTATACTGTCTGTATAAAGCGTTTGAATTGAATCTATTATAACCATGCCGGGTAAAAGTTTTTCAATACTTTTAAAAATGGATCCGGTATGAGTTTCGTTTAAAACGAAAACCTTGTCGTTATTTAATTTTAACCTGTCCGCACGCATCTTTATCTGCCTGTAGCTCTCCTCACCCGATACGTACAATGTGGATATTCCTTTGAGATTCATGGCAACCTGCAAAAGCAACGTGGATTTACCTATTCCGGGTTCCCCACCTACCAAAACTATGGAGCCGGGAACCAGCCCCCCTCCCAAAACCCTGTTAAATTCAATATTACCGGTATCTATCCTTACTTCATTTTCGGTTTCTATTTCATTTATCGGTTTTGGAGCCGCCTTGCCGGAACTTTTAACAATTCCTTTTTTGCGTTTATCATCTTTTATTACAACTTCTTCCACAAATGTATTCCACTCGCCGCAAGCCGGACATTTTCCGAGCCATTTTCCCGTTTCGTAACCGCAATTGCTACAATAAAATACTGTTTTGGGTTTTGCCATTATATCTGTTTGTTATTAAAAATCTATTAGTCAATCTTTTTATATTTCGGTTTGCTGTAAACCCGTCGTAACCATATCGGTAAAATTATTACACCTATAAACAAGTAAGGATAATAACTAATTAGTCTCCATAATATTGCAAGAGGCGCGTACCACGACTCGTTAGCTATGAAATCGCCCAGGAAATTCGAGAAAATATATTCGGCTATTCCGCTGCCCCCGGGTGTGGGACTGACCAAAAGAATTATCCACATCGTAAGTTGCCTGCCGAAAATCAATATATGATCCCTTATGCTGTATATGTTTCCGAAAAATGCCATCAACATAAAATTGACAACAAAGTATCTTCCCGTCCACGAAAATATTGTTGCTACCATACTTTTAACCCAATATGATAACGGTTTGTGCTTAATCTTTTTGGAAGTTTGTATTAGCTGGTTTGCAGACTTTCGCACTTTTATTCTCCACTTTCGTATTAATGGAAACAAAAACACCCAGGAAACAAAAGACTTAAACAGGTAGGGGTTAACGAATAAAGCATAAGCCAAAAACAAAGTGTATATAAAAATCACCAGGTAACCCAAAAAAAACGACCACTTTATTTCTACAATTGCAGCGGCATCGGGAGGGAAAATGTAATCGCCGAATATAAAATATACCAAGGGAACAGCCAATATGAAAAATACCTCGTCAAGAAAAATAGCAGTTAAGATAACAGCCGTACTTTTACCGCTGCTAACCCCTTCTTTGTAAAGAAAGAATATAGCGGGACCGGTCCCTCCTACCACCGACGGTGATATTGCCGAGCTGAATTCCCAAAGCATAATTATGTTAAAAGCCTGTTTCCAGCCTATTGCATAATCGGTAAGCACAATAATTCTGTACATGTAGGCAATATCGCGGACAATCATCATAAGCACCGATATTGCAAGAAAAAGAAGTGTGTACCACGAAAAAGTTACAAAGGTAAAAGTCTCCTTGTCAAAGCTCCTGTAAAACAAGTAACCGCTAACGGCGATACCTATTACAATGGGCCATATGATTTTACGCGGACTTAAACTTTTAATAATATTTTCCACTTCCGTTAATTTATAAATACAAATATATAACTGTTAGCATTGATTGCGTACAAAGTGCCATAAAGACATATTTTTAATGTTTTTAATGCCAAAAAGACACGGTAAGTTTGCTATAATTAGTAAAAAAAGTAATGGCACATCATTTGAAAAAGGGAGTGTGAATTTGATTGAAAAATTGAATTTAAAAAAATAAAAAAAGGAAAGGAGGACAAAGCTATGGCATTAGTAAGATTTAATCAATATCCTGGATTAACCGATTTCTTTGAAGCTTTAGAAAAAAACTTCTTCAACAACCCTGAAGAAAAATATCAAGGAGATGTACCGGCAGTTAATATAAAAGAGGAAAACGACAAATACGTTTTGGAAATGGCTGCACCGGGAATGAGTAAAAAAGATTTTCACATCAGTCTTGAAGAAAATGTTTTAACAATTTCTTCCGAAAAGAAAGAAGAAAAAGAAGAAAAACAAGACAACTACACACGTCGTGAATTCTTCTACAACTCTTTCTCAAGATCATTTACTCTTCCCGAAAATGTGGATGTTGAAAACATCAAAGCCGATTACAAAAACGGTATATTGACCTTGACAATACCTAAAAAAGAAGAAGCTAAAGTTACTCGCGAAATCAAAGTATCGTAACATAGTTAAAGTCTAAAACAAACCCCGACCGTTGAGGCCGGGGTTTGTTTTTTTCAGATATCCCGTCCTTTCTTGAACTTTTTCCTCATTTCAACTTTTTCAAGTTCACGGTTTATTACCAAACCGGCAATTTCATTTGCTTTTTCCTCGTCTGTTTCCAATAACAGCGCTTTTTTAAAAAGATTCTCGTCAACATCATGACGATACATTAAATTCACCAATTTCTCCGGATTATATTGCAAAAGCTCAAGGATATAATAAGTAAGCCTTTTATGAAGCTCATCTCTCGATAAAGTTTCAAAATCAGATGCTATTAAATTTGAAGATACCATAATTTACAACATTTTTAACATATTAATCTCTTTTTCGGTAAGGAACCTCCACTTGCCGCGAGGCAGGTCTTTTTTTGTTAAACCTGCAAACATCACCCTGTCCAGCTTAATCACTTTATAGCCCAAATGTTCAAATATACGGCGTACAATCCTGTTTTTTCCCGAATGAATCTCTATACCTATTTCATTTTTGTTATCCGCCGACCTGTCGTATGCAATTTTATCGGGAATTATCAAGCCGTCGTCAAGTTTTAAACCCGAAGCTATTTGCAGCATATGTGCTTTTGACAAAGGTTTGTCAAGCACAACATGATAAAGTTTTTTTACATTATGTTTCGGATGAGTAAGTTTTTTAGCAAGGTCACCGTCGTTGGTAAACAACAATAATCCGGTAGTATTTCTATCTAACCTGCCCACAGGGTAAATTCTTTCTTTACAAGCGTTTTTTACCAGCATCATTACGGTTTTACGGTTTTGGGGATCATCGGAAGTTGTTATGTAATCTTTGGGTTTGTTAAGCAAAACATATTGCAATTTTTCAGCTTTTAAAGTCTGGTCACCATACATCACCTTATCGGATCTCGAAACTTTTGTTCCCAGTTTTGTTACCGTCTTTCCGTTTACTTTTATTACACCGCTTTCAATAAGTTTATCGGCTTCACGTCTGGAGCAAATTCCCGCATCAGCCAAAAATTTATTTAACCTTATCAGACCTTCCTCACCGGATTTAACAGTTTTATTTTGTTTTGATATCTTGTTTTTTTTCTTTTTAAAAGTCGAATCCTCTTTTACGGCAAATGTTTTTCGTTTTTTAGTGTTTTTGGAAATAAACTTTTCAAACCCCTTATTTTTTTCATTCATAATCTACATGTTTAAATTGCTTACAAAAGTACATAAAAGCCGGCAAGTACTTGATTTAACTTACTTTTTTCAGTATATTTAACAAATAAAACAAAAACCATGGATAGCACTAAACGTAAAATAGTAGTACCCGTTAATTTTACAAAATATTCTGAAAACGGTTTAATATACGCCATAAAAATAGCTTCATTTTGGAATGCGGATATAATTCTTCTTAATTCTTTTGTTGAACCCGTTGCCGCCTCTCCGGGAATTTTTGAACCTTATTCATATCTAACCGTTTATAAAGAGCTTGAGGTTTTGGAAAAAGAAGCGGAAAAAAACCTGATTGAATTAAAGGAAAGATTGATGGAAAACTTGAAATTACCGGGTATCGAAAATGTAAATATCGGTTATGATATAGTACACGGATTTCCGGCAACTACCATTTTAAATTATTCGAAAGAAATAGGTGCATACATGATTATAATGGGGTTTGAAAAAGATAAATCGGTTTTAAAATTCGGCAATATCACCAAATCGGTTTTAGAAAATTCCAAAGTACCCGTAATTGCGGTCCCCGAAGATTATGATGCCGGAAAATTTGAACGTCCTGAAAATATTCTTTACCTGACAAAAATAGGAAGCAATGATATTTCCCACCTGGAAAAATTAATTGAGATTACCGAAGGTTTAAACTCAAATATAATCTGTTTACATGCCTGTTTGGGCGACAGTACGGAAGAAGAAGAACGGAAAATGAAAGAGATAAAAAAATTTCTTACAAAAAACTTGAATATTTCCGACGTTGAATGCGGAATATTGGAGACGGGGGATATTGTTGACGGAATAATTAAGTTTATAAAAAGAAGAAAAATCGATATCCTTTCGATGAATGCTAAAAAAAGGAATGTTTTTTTGAAATTGTTTTCATCGGATTTTACGGAAAGAATACTTCACAAAACACGGATACCATTACTGGTTTTAGGTAATAAACGGTGAAACACACGGATAATCAAGAATCGTTTTTGTTTTCTTTTCTTTTATCGGAATAAATCAACCATGCGGTTATTGTTCCTGTAAAAACAATACAAATCCAAATTCTGCATCCGCCAAATCCAAATTTCAAAACAAAAAGTATTAATAAAACGGCTAAAACGGTATAATCAACAATTTTAGACGCACCGGTTTTGTTCATATATTTACAAACGGATAATATGTTTTTAAAACATTACAAATATCAATAGTTTTTTTAACTTTGTTTCAAGTTTAACCAAAAAATCTTAAAAACATGAAAAAACTTTTACTCTTTATCGGTGCATTTGCATTATTTACATTAAATGTTAATGCTCAACTTCCCTTCTTGGATGATATGGAAAGTTACAACGTGGGTGATTACATCCATAATGTCGGACCTTACACGGTGAAAAAAGTTTCCGAAGACGTAATTACCGCTGCAACCGACGGTTCCGACGGTCAATTCCTTACTATGTTACCTTATGAAGATTCCACAGGAATGGTATTAATGATGCACACCGGTCCTGCTTTCGGAGGCATGACAGCCGGAGATTATACTTATAAAGTAAGACTGAAATCTTCTTTGGGTAAACCCATAAAAGTAAAAACATGGGGTGGCGCAGACCATGTAAGTAATATGGTTGTAGGTGAACATGCAAGTCAAGATTGGGAAGATGTAACTTGTACATTTACCATTTCCACAGGTGACGCCGACACGATTTACAATGTTATGCCTGTTATTTACAGCTGGAACCCTCAAGAAGTTTACGTAGATAATATTTCAATTGTTAACAACACAACAGGCGTTTCTTATAATCAAGATTTTTCGTTTGTTGCCAGTCCAAATCCTTCAAATGGAATATTTAACTTAAAATCCGAAAAAGAAATTTTGGAATACAGCATTGTTAATGCAGCCGGACAAACAATTGAAACCGTTAAAAACGTAAATTCCAAAAACGTTAATATTAACCTTTCGTCATTTGCAAAAGGTGTATATTTTATTAGGGTTAAAGATGTTTTCGGAAATACGAAAATCGTTAAAGAAGTTATAAAATAACATCCTAATTTTTTAATAAAAGAGGAAAAAGCAGGGCGGTGAAAACTTCCCTGCTTTTTCTGTTAATAAATTTACAATAATATTATTTCCTGCCTCTTTTATATTATTTTTGTCATCTTGCAATAACATTATAAAAACCTGCAAAACAGCTATGAGGGTATTATTTTTATTGACATTTTTATCTTTTGTAACCACATCGTTTGCACAGTTTAACAAATGGTTTGAAGATAAAACTTTGCGTCTTGATTATTATCATACAGGCGACGCCTCGGAAGATGTTTATTCTTTTGACGAATTGCTTGAAGAACCTTACTGGGGCGGCTCTAAAACAAATCTTATAGATACTTTTGAATACGGAAACTACTATTTTAAAGTTTTCGATTCGGCAACCAATCAACTGCTGTTTTCAAAAGGTTATTCAACACTTTTTTACGAGTGGCAAACCACCGAAGAAGCCGAACATATAAAACGCTCTTTTCCCGAATCGATAATTTTTCCTTACCCTAAAAACAAGGTTATTGTAAAAATTTATAAACGAAACAGGAAAGGCAAATGGAAAGAAATGTATGTTTTGAACGTAGATCCGGACAATTATTTTATTAAAAGGGACAGAAGGCTGAAATATCCGGCATTCGACGTTCTTAACTCGGGTGATCCCGCAAAAAAAGTGGATATTGTAATACTTCCCGAAGGATACTCCAAAGAGGAAATGGGTAAATTTGTAGAGGATTGCAATAAATTTAAAAAAGAATTTTTTTCCTATTCTCCGTATAAAGAAAACAAAGAGAAATTTAATATTCATGCGATTCTTGCCCCTTCACCCGATTCGGGTACCGATATTCCGGCAAAACATGTTTGGAAATCCACAATTCTTAATACGGGCTATTACACTTTAAATAGCGAAAGGTATCTGATGACCTACGATTACAAAAGTGTAAGAGACCTTGCTGCAAACGCTCCTTACGACCAAATTTACATCTTGGTGAACAGCAAAAAATACGGTGGAGGAGCCATTTATAATTTTTACAACGTAGGTGTAAACAGCAACAAACAAGCCGGTAAGATTCTCGTTCATGAATTCGGTCACGGATTTGCAGGACTTGGTGATGAATATTATTATGACGACACTTACGGCGAAATGTACAATACAAAAGTGGAACCTTGGGAGCCAAACCTTACCACTTTAAAACATTTTGATAAAAAATGGTTACATTTGGTTCCCGACACCGTTCCCATACCTACTCCCGATATTGAAAAATATTACAATACCGTAGGTGTTTTTGAAGGAGGAGGTTACATGCCTAAAAAGGTTTACAGACCTATGCATGATTGTTTAATGAAAACTTTTGACGGAGATAAATTTTGTCCCGTTTGCACGGAAGCCATACAAAAAATGATTGATTTTTACTCAAAATAGCAGCTATGATAAAGAAACTCGACGATATGTTCGAAAAGCTACGGTCGTTACCTTCAAAACGGCTTGTGGTGGCTTTTGCAAATGACAGTCACACTATAAACGCTGTTTATGAAGCTGTAAAAATGAAAATAGCCGAAGCTACTTTGGTGGGTGATAAAGAAATTATAAAGCGGGTATGCGAAGAGGATGGGATAGATTATTCCCTTTTCCGCATAGTTGACGTTAAAGATGAAATGGCTGCCGCATACAAAGCCGTAGAACTTATAAACAAAGGGGAAGGAGCTATTTTAATGAAAGGTCTGGTGAGTACCGATAAATACATGAAAGCCATACTGGATAAAGAAAACGGACTTTTACCTCCTAAAGCAATACTCAGTCACGTAACGGTAATGGAAAACCCGAATTATCACAAACTCCTTGTTTTCGGTGATGTGGCAATAATACCCAAACCCGAATTAAAAGAGAAAATAGCTATTACCAATTATGTTATTTCCGCCTCAAAAGCTCTGGGTGTGGAAAAACCTAAAGTGGCTATCCTTGCAGCTACGGAACAGGTTTCTCCAAAAATGGAAGCATGCACAGATGCCGCCGTTATTTCGAAAATGGCCGACAGAGGACAGATAAAAGGAGCTTCGGTTGACGGACCTTTGGCTCTTGATGTTGCAATAGACAAAGAAAGCGCCGGCATAAAAAAAATAAAAGGTGAAGTTGCGGGAGATGCAGATTGTTTGGTGTTTCCCAATATAGAATCCGGTAATGTTTTTTATAAAACAAATACAAAACTTGCCAAAAGCGAATTGGGAGCAATGCTTGTTGGAGCCAAGGTTCCGGCAGTTCTTTCGTCAAGGGGAGATTCCATAAAAACAAAACTTTATTCCATAGCACTTGCCGCTTTATCGGCTAAATAACAGATTATTAAATGGAAGGTATCAGAATATTGGTTATTAATCCCGGCTCGACATCTACTAAAATAGCTGTTTTCGATAATACTACGCCTACATTTATACAAACCCTTAGACATTCTCAAGAAGAACTGGAGAAATTCGACCGTGTAACGGATCAATTTTCTTTCCGTAAAGAACTTATTCTGAAAGAACTTAAAAATGCCGATATAAACCTTGACCTCGTCAAAATAGTGATGGGTAGAGGCGGTTTGATAAAGCCGGTAAAATCCGGTGTTATCGAGGTTAATGAAAAAATGGTTCACGACCTTTACGAGTGTGTTTACGGAGAACACGCAAGCAACTTGGGAGGACTTATAGCATGGGATATTGCAAAAGCTTTACCTGATGCCAAAGCATACATAGCCAATCCTGTTGTTGTTGACGAACTTGATGACATAGCACGTATTTCAGGACATCCTTTGCTGCCTAAGAGGTCTATTTTCCATGCATTAAATCAGAAAGCCGTTGCTCGTCAACATGCAAAATCCATTCTTAGAAAATATGAAGACCTCAACCTTATTGTTGTTCACCTGGGTGGAGGTATCACGGTTGGTGCTCACAAAAAAGGTCTGGTAGTGGATGTTAACCAGGGTCTTGACGGTGACGGACCTTTTTCTCCCGAAAGAAGCGGAACTTTACCCGTCGGTGATTTGGTACGTCTTTGCTTTAGCGGTAAATACACCGAAAAAGAAGTGTTGAAAATGATTACGGGTAAAGGAGGTCTTGTTGCATATCTCGGAACAAACAGCGCTTACGAAGTGGAACAACGTATTGCAAAAGGTGACGAAAAGGCAAAATTGATTTATGATGCAATGGCTTATCAAGTATCAAAAGAAATAGGTGCCATGGCAGTGGTGTTAAACAACGAAGTTGACGGTATCCTGATAACGGGAGGCATTGCTTTCGATAAATATTTTGTTAATCAGATAATATCAAAGGTGCATAGACTGGGACCGGTTCATATTTACCCCGGAGAAGATGAAATGAAAGCTCTGGCAATGAACGGTATCAGAATAATTAAAAAAGAAGTGAAAATATTAACATATGAATAATTGTATATTTGTGAAATAATAAATAAAAACGTTGCTTATGAAAAATTTCAAACTATTTTTAACTCTAATTATTTTTCTTGCTACTGCTTTAGGAGTAAATAAAGTTGTTAGTGATAATAAAAAAGAGGAGTTAAGAAAACAAAGAGAAAAGATTAACTATAAGATCGATAACATGGGTTATTGGGTTAGTCTTGCAAAAAAGGGAATAATAACATTTAATCCCGATGTAAAACCTGAACCTGCGGTATTTAAGGGAACAAAAATAAAAAGCCGCCATGTAAGGTTTGAAGACTCTCCCGATGTTCCCGTTGCTTCAAACTCCCAACAGAGTGAAAATTCAATAATCGTTGATCCAAATGATGCAACTACCGCTTTAAACTCAAATAACTCCACATCATACAACGGTTACGGTGTTTACGGAGCGGACTACCTATATACATTCGATATAGGGGAAAGTTGGGAAGGCAGCATCCAAGGTCCTAACGGCAACAACTGGGGCGACCCTGCCGTTTGTATAGATAATTTGGGAAGATGGTATGTAGGTTATATCTCCTCGAGCGGAGGACAAAAAATATCTTATTCCGATAATCACGGTAACACATGGACTCAAAGACTTGTTGCAAACAAGCCTAGCGGATATAATACAATGTGCGATAAAAACCACTTGTGGGTTGACACTAAACCGGGAAGTCCTTACGAAAACTATGTTTATGATGCTTGGACAGACTTCGGTGGAACATATAATTACCAAATTGTTTTTAAAAGAAGTACCGACAGAGGACAAACATGGGGACCCAGAACAGCTATAAGCCAAGGAGTAAACGCCGGAAGTCATAACCAAGGTGTTAATTTGGCAACGGGACCTAACGGTGAAGTTTATGCTGCTTGGGCGGTTTATGACAACGGACTTACCGAAAAAGCCATTGGATTTTGTAAATCGACAAACGGAGGAGCCTCGTTCTCAACAGCCGTAAGAGCATTTAACAATATTTACGGAATAAGAAATATAGGAGTTCCCCAAAACATGCGTGTCAATTCATTTCCCGTTATGGCGGTAGATTGCAGCGACGGACCTTACAGTGGAAACATTTACATCGTTTGGGCTAACAAAGGTGTTCCCGGAGTAAATACCGGTAGTGATGTTGATATTTACATGTTAAGATCGACAGACGGAGGTGATACTTGGGATACCCCCATCAGAGTAAATCAAGACTCTCCCAATTTGGGCAAAAAACACTATCTCCCTTGGATAGCCGTAGATCCCGTTACCGGTATTATAAGCGTTATTTTTTATGATAACAGAAATACCAGTGCTTCAAATAAAGCCGAAGCTTGGGTGGCCGTTTCAACAAACGGTGGAGAAACATGGGAAGATTTCAGGGTTAGTGATGTTGAATTCAAACCCCAACCGATTCCGGGTCTTGCCGACGGATATTTCGGGGATTATCTCGGAATCTCTGCATACAACGGAAAAGTATATCCTGTATGGACGGATAACAGAACAGGAAAAGCTATGGCTTACGTTTCGCCGTTCTCAACTATGATAATTAACGATCCTTACAATTTTACGGCGGATGTAAATCAAGATAACGGCGAGGTTTCATTATCATGGGAACACGAACAAACTGAAGGATTCCTTCATTATAACATTTATAAAGATGATGTATTAATAGGTAGTACTACCGATAAAAATTATTCAGATGTACTGGATAATTATACATATGTAAAATATTCGGTAACAGCTGCATATGAAGGCAATAACGAATCAATGCCTCAGGATGTTTATACACAATACGGAACATCTGTAACAACTTTTACCCCCGACACCGTTATAGCGGCGGTATATGTTAATTCAACCGACACGGTTTCAGCCGGTGTTGATATTTATAATACCGGAACTTTATACAGTGTTTATTCATATTCGCCGTTAAAAAATAATTCGTTCCAATTACCTGCTTACGAAAAAGCTTGGGGAGGCGGACAAGAATATATTAACAGAGTAAAGATCTCCAACTTGGATAACCTCAGCGGTTATGACGGTTACAGCGATTACGGCAAAATGAATATTAATGTTGAAAAAGGTAAAAAATATAAACTAACGGTTAGGGTCGGCAATCCGTTCCACGGAGATAAATGTGCTGCATGGGTTGATTTTGACAATAACGGCAAATTTGATGAAAACCCCGTTATTTTAACACCGGACGAGTATGATGAAATTTATACCGGAACCATTAATATTCCCGAAAATAATCTATCTCAATATTTTAAAATGAGAATAAGACTTGTGGGCGCCGATGATGTTTTACAACCTGCAGGCAATTCGGAATACGGGGAAACTGAAGATTACCTCTTTTTATCTAACGGTTGGTTGGCATTTCATCCGGCTTCCGATACGGTTCAGGTGAATGATACGGTTACAATGACAATTACATTCAATGGAGAGGGACTTGCAACCGGGGTTTACGAAAAAGAATTGAAATTTACCACAACAGACCTTGAAAATCCGATGAAATCCGTTTATGTTGCCATGGCATTGAGCGATGTTCAAGTTCAGGCTACAGCATCTGACGACACTGTTTGTGCCGGTTCCGATGTACAATTAAATGCTGAAGCGACAGGCGGAATTTCCAATATCACTTACGAATGGTTCACCACAAGCGGAGTTCAAATATCCAACGAACAAAATCCTGTGGTAACCGTTGATTCCACAACATCATTTGTTGTTGCCGCCCATGATACCTTAACGGCTGTCAGCTACGATACCGTTACTGTTTTTGCATTGCCGGTTCCCGAAGTTGATCTGGGTCCCGATACTGCATTTTGCGGTCAAGTGGATACTGCAAGTATTGTTTTGGATGCAGGTAATGAAGGTGCCACCTATTTGTGGTCAACGGGTGCAACAACACAAAAACTTGTTGTTACCAAAGATTTGTTCGGAGATTTCGGAACTTATGACATATTCGTTACGGTAACAAACGAAAACGGTTGTTCATCAACGGATACGGTTAAAGTTAATATTAAAGATTGTACATCAATTGATGAACTTGCCGACAATTTGAAGTTTAATATTTTCCCCAATCCTTCCGACGGTAATTTTGCCGTAATTTTAAATTCGGTATCAGGTGAAACGGTGAATATTAAACTTATAAATGTTACCGGTTCTGTTATCTATAAGAAAAACAATATTGAAGTTAACGGTAAAGAAACCGTTAAAATCAATATGAAGAACGCTTCAAGCGGTGTTTATACATTAATAATAGAAAATCAAGATTCTTTCATTTCAAGAAAGATAGTCATCAGTAAATAATTTTTTCATTATTGAAATAAAGCGGGTTTACGGTTTTAACGATTGTAAGCCCGCTTTTTTTATCTTTACTTTATGAAAACACTGTATATAGCAAGACATGCCAAATCTTCGTGGGATGATTTTTCGTTAAAAGACCATGACAGGCCCATTTTACCAAAAGGGAAGAATAAAACGATAATTGTTGCCGAAAAGCTTAAATCATTAAATGAGATTCCTGAAATTATTCTGTCAAGTACCGCAAAACGGGCTGTTCAAACAGCAGAAATTTATGCCGGAATATTTAATATTCCTTCCGGAAAAATATTAAAATCGTCAAACCTTTATCTTGCCGGACCGGACGAAATCTTTAACGAATTATACGGAATAGACAACAAAATTAACTCAATAATGGTTGTAGGTCATAATCCCGGATTAACCGAAACGGTCAATTTGTTCACCAAAGATGCTATTTATAATTTACCGACATCAGCCGTTGCCAAAGTTGTTTTCAATACGGGAAAATGGGAAGAAATAAACAATGCCGGATTCAATACGGAATTTATTTTAACTCCTAAAAACATTACAAAAAAATAGCCGTTTCTATTTATACTCATTCCGATTTCAATTTTAAATATTTTTGTTTTTTAAAAAATATAATATGAGGAACATAAAAAAAATAACTCCATTATTTATTCTGCTGTTAAATTTGTTTTTTGTTCCTGCCGTTATCATTGCCCAACATAGTAAACCCGATACCCTTTACGCCTTACACATCAACGAAAAGATTAAAATAGACGGTGTTCTTAATGAAGATGCATGGGGAAGGGCTATGAAAATATCCAATTTTACACAACGGCAACAACATGAGGGGGAGCCCGCAACGGAAAAGACGCTAGTTGCTGTTTTGTATGACGACGATAATCTGTATTTCGGAGTGTGGGCTTTTGACAGTCAACCCGGGAAAATACTGGCCAAATCGATGAAAAGGGATTTTTCTTGGGATTCCGAAGACAATTTTGAGGTTATTCTAAGTACTTATAACGATAACCGTAACGCGTTTCTATTTGTAACAAATCCCAACGGTGCACTTGCCGACGTATTGGTGGGTGACGAAGGTCACAGTTTTAATAAGGATTGGAACGGGGTTTGGGATGTTAGAGCCAAAATTAATGCACAAGGTTGGTTTGCCGAAATAGTAATCCCGTTATCCACACTTAAATTCAAGAGTGCAAAAGACCTTGTTTGGGGTTTGAACTTCGAAAGAAACATACGAAGAAAACGCGAACAGGATTTATGGCAAGGCTGGTCCAGAAATTATGAATTGGAGATGATTTCGCAAGGCGGAAAGCTGGCCGGATTACACGACCTGAAAAATAAAAATAAGTTGGAAATAAAACCTTACGGAATAACTGGAGTAGAAAAAGATAACGGAGAAAAAGTTAAAATGATTGCCAATGCCGGAGGAGACATAAATTATAACCTTTCTCCCACTATGAAACTTAACTTGACTTTTAATACCGATTTTGCTCAAGTGGAATCGGACAGGCAAAGAATAAACCTTTCAAGGTTCTCTTTGTATTATCCCGAAAAAAGAGAGTTCTTCCTGGAAGGACAGGGTTTGATGGAGATGAATATTTCACATGGCAACCAGGTTTATTACAGCCGTAGAATCGGTATTGATCCTAATGTAGGTGAAATAAGGATTATAGCCGGAGGAAAATTGGTGGGTAAAGCCGATAAAACCAACATCGGAGTTATGTCATTACAAACTATGAAAAAAGAAAACATACCGACGACCAATTATTCCGTTATACGAATACGGCAAGATATAGGACAACAATCCAACATAGGGATAATTACCACCGGTAAATTTAACAAAGACCATTACAATTACGTTTACGGTGCCGATGCAAATTATGTTACTTCCAAATTTTTAAAGAATAAAAATTTTGCAACGGGTGTTTCATGGGCACAGTCACAAACCGACACAATGTCAAACAATTACAACAATACATATAATTTTTATGTAAGTTCCATGAACGATTTGTGGGATGTGGTGGCTTCTTACGGTGGTGTTCAAAAAAACTATAATCCCGAACTGGGCTTTTTAAGACGTCATGCATACAAAAGCTATTTCGGTGAAGCCAAATGGAAACCCCGTCCCAAATTTTTATCAAAATATATATACCAATTGGAATTTAAGCCGATAGAGATAATCTATTACCAGTCGGAACTCACTCACCAAACCGAATCCATTTGGATGGAATTCCGTCCTTTGGGATTCAGAACCGTCAGTGGCGAATGGTTCGAATTTAATTACCAGAAAATGTATGATAATCTTTACGAAGATTTTAACCTTTTGGGTCATGTTATTCCTGCCGGCGAATATTGGGACGAACGTTGGGAACTTCAGTTGGATACTTACGAAGGTAGAAGAGCTTCGGTAGGAACGTTTTTAAACTGGGGAAGTTTTTATACCGGCAAAAGAACAAGAGTGCATATTGAAGGTATGTTGAATATTAATAAACATATGAATATCAGTGCCGACTGGCGTAAAAATTTTATAAACCTGACCGGGGATAAATTTGTAACGGACGAGATAGGCGGAAGGGTTGAATATGCTTTTAACGCAAGAATTTATACAAGTGTTTTCGGACAATGGAATAACGAGGAGCAAGAAATAATATTAAACTACCGCTTAAACTGGAACCCTAAACCCGGCGCTTACTTTTACTTCGTTATAAACCAGGAAGTCGGAACGGCAGGACCCGCGGGATGGGTTAATAATTCCATTACCGTTATGGCAAAACTTATATGGAGGTTTGCAATATAGCCTGAATCCGTTAAATCTTCCAAAAACATTTTCTTGGTTTAAAAGGTTAGATATTTAACTTTGCGCATTATTTTAATGAAATCATTTATCAGGTACATATTATTATCAACACTGTTTTTATTTATATCCTCTTGCTCGGATAACAATAAAAACAATGAAAATTTCAATAACGACCCTTTAATACAAAAGGTTGCAAGCCTGAATATCTACACCGACATCGATAGTGCCGTTATAAGTAATAAAGCGCATGAGCTCGATAGAAAATTTTCAAGACTTCAAAGACTTACAGGTTTTAACGGTACCGTACTCTACAAGGAAAAAGGCAGGAAAATATTTGAAAAAGCATACGGCTTTGCAGATGTAAGTCATAGACGTGACTCGCTGGATGTGCATTCGGCATTTCAGTTGGCTTCGGTCTCCAAGATGTTTGCCGCAATGTCGATAATGATCCTTAAAACACAAGGAAAAATAGATTACGACAAAGATATAAGGGAATATTTACCTGATTTTCCTTATGAGGGTATTACTTGCAGGTTATTAATGACTCACAGATCCGGTTTGCCGCGTTATATGAGCCTGGCTCTCGACAAATGGGAAAATAAAAGGAAACCTTTGGATAACGATCACGTCCTTCAACTTTTTAAAAAATACAAACCCGACCCCTATTTCAAACCCGACAGGGGATTTCATTACTGTAATACAAATTACGCCTTACTGGCAAATGTTGTAGAGGCTGTCAGCGGCATGTATTATGACGAATTTGTGGATAAATACATTTTTAAGCCTCTGGGAATGAATGACTCTTTCGTGTATAACATGAGAGGCGACACGGTAGTTCCGCTTTACGTTGAAAAAGGAGTTCCGGGTTTTTATCATAGAGGATGGAGATGGCGCAGAATGGAAAACGATTACCTTAACGGTGTTATGGGTGACAAAAATGTTTATACCTCCGTTGATGACTTTTCTAAATTTGACAAAGCGCTGGATAATTTTACATTAGTACCCGATTCCGTACTCAGGGAAGCTTTTAAACCGGGTAGTCCCAAATATTGGAAAAGAAAAGACAATTACGGTTTCGGCTGGAGAATCCGCACAAGAAGAGACTCCACGGTTTACCATTTCGGCTGGTGGAAAGGTTTCAGAACTTTTTACATCCGCGATATGCGTCATCAACGTACACTTATTGTTCTGACCAATAAAGATAAAGGTCCGGGATCAGCCAATATGTGGAATGTTTTCGACAAGGATACTCTAAAATTAGGCTTTTCGTGTGATATAAACCGCCGGCACTAAAAAAAATCCTCTTTCAAGTTTTTAATCCGGATTTTCAACTGAATCAACGTATTATATCTACCTATTAAGAATTGGTCTAAACTCTAACTTTTAAAAATATATCAAAAAAATGTTGTGCTTGCATACCATTTTTATTAGATTTGCAATGCATGCATAATAAAATCAGTTATGAATATTAACGAAACCTTTGATCAGCACATACGTTCCACGCTGTTCAGTATGATGAGAATGTACAACCTAATAGCCGCCGAACACGGTATCACACAGGCGGTAGGTTATGTATTGATATTAATTGATGAAGAAGGTGTTCCGGCAACTAAAATAGCTCCCGTTATGGGAATGGGAACATCAAGTTTGACCAGACTGCTTAAAAAAATGGAGTCCGACGGCTTGATATACCGTAAAGCGGGCAAACAGGACAGGCGTATAGTCAATGTATTTCTTACCGAAAAAGGTAAAGAGTTAAAAGAAAAAGCAAAAAAGGTTGTCTTGGATTTTAACGAAAGGCTATACAAGCGTATCACTAAAAAGGAAATGGACACTTTTATAAAGGTAACGTCAATCATTAAAGAGGTGGTTGCCGGTGAAATAGAAAAATACCAGGAAAACAAAAAGAATGAAACTTTAAATAAATAGAATTATGACACGAAGAATTAGAAAAGTGGCAGTGTTAGGTTCCGGAGTTATGGGCTCCGGCATTGCTTGTCATTTTGCAAATATCGGTGCCGAAGTGTTGCTTTTGGACATTGTTCCGAGAGAACTTACGGAAGCCGAAAAAGCAAAGGGATTGACACTGGAAGACAAAGAGGTGAGAAACCGCATTGTTAACGAATCATTGAAAAAAGCCCTGAAATCAAAACCTTCACCCATTTACAAACAAAGTTTTGCAAAACGTATAACAACGGGAAATTTCGACGACGATTTGCCGAAAATTAAAGATTACGATTGGGTGATAGAGGTTGTTGTTGAACGTTTGGATATAAAACGGCAGGTTTTTGAAAAAGTGGATAAACACCGCAAACCCGGAACTCTTGTTACAACCAATACTTCGGGTATTTCAGTTGAAAAGATGATAGAAGGACGCAGCGAAGATTTTCAAAAACATTTCTGCGGTACACACTTTTTTAATCCTCCAAGGTATCTACAACTGTTCGAAATAATCCCGACACATAAAACCGACCCGGAAATCATAGAGTTCCTTACCGACTATGCAACAAGATTTTTGGGTAAAACGGCTGTGATTGCCAAAGATACTCCGGCATTTATAGCAAACCGTGTGGGTACTTTTTCAATAATGGATTTGTTCAACAACGTTAGAAATTACGGACTCACCATTACCGAAATCGACAAGCTCACGGGACCGATAATAGGCAGAGCGAAATCGGCCACTTTCCGCACAGCCGATGTTGTCGGTTTGGATACACTGGTGCACGTTGCTAACAACATCCGCGAAGAGACCGATGACGAGTCGAAAGACGTTTTTAAAATTCCCGATTACATACAAAAGATGCTTGAAAGAGGATGGCTGGGTTCAAAAACAAAACAAGGATTTTATAAAAAGGTTGTTGAAAACGGAAAGAAAAAATTCCTGACCATCGATTTCGACACTTTGGAATATAAAGAAGATCCGAAACCCAAATTTTCGGTTTTCGAAAAAACAAAAGGTATCGACGATGTTCGTAAGCGTATGCCCATATTGTTGGCTGACAAAGGTAAAGCGGGAGATTTTTACCGTGCATCTTTTTATTCATTATTCCAATTTGTTTCAAATCGTATTCCCGAAATAACCGACGCCATTTACAAAGTTGATGATGCTCTACGTGCCGGCTTCGGTTGGAAACTCGGTCCTTTTGAAACTTGGGATGCACTCGGAGTTCCCGAAACCGTTAAAGCTATGGAAGAAGCCGGAAAGAAACCTGCACAGTGGGTTTACGACATGCTTGATGCCGGTTTTACTTCATTTTATAAAATTGAAAACGGTAAAAAATATTACTACGATTTCGAAACAAAATCATACAAAGAAATTCCCGGACAAGATGATGTGTTATCACTGGAAATACTTCGTCCTACCAACGTTGTTTGGGAAAATAATGATGTTTCGATATTCGACCTTGGCGACGGTGTTCTAAACGTGGAATTTCATACCAAAATGAATACGATAGGTGCAGGTGTCCTCGAAGGAATCAATAAAGCGCTTGACATGGCGGAAGCCGATTATAAAGCCGTTGTAATTTCCAATGAAGGGGAACATTTTTCCGCCGGAGCAAATGTAGGTATGATTTACATGCTTGCCGTTGAACAAGAGTGGGAAGAGCTTGATTTGGCGGTTCAGTGGTTCCAGAAAACAACAATGAGGTTACGCTACTCGTCGGTTCCCGTTATTGCGGCACCTCACGGAATGACACTCGGCGGAGGCTGCGAAATTTGTATGCACTCCGATAAAGTGATTGCTCATGCCGAAACCTACATGGGCCTTGTTGAATTCGGAGTAGGACTAATTCCGGGTGGCGGCGGAACCAAAGAATTTGCTTTGCGCCTCGGAGATGAATTGCAGGATGGAGATGTAAGAACCAACCGTTTTCTCAACAGATATTTGAGTATAGGACAAGCTAAAGTTTCAACATCCGCTTACGAAGCTTTCGATTTGGGTTATATGAGACCCGGACTTGACGAAGTCATAGTAAGCCGTAAACATCAACTGGCTTATGCTAAAAAGGTAGCGTTGCAAATGGCGGAAAAAGGTTACACACAACCTGCTAAACGTAATGATGTTAAAGTTCTCGGTAGAGAAGCCTTGGGAATGGTTTATGTCGGTGCCGACGGTTTCACTGTAGGTCATTATATGTCGGAACACGACAAGCTGATAGCCGAAAAGTTGGGTTATGTTATGGCGGGAGGTGAAATATCTCAAGCATTGACCGAAGTATCGGAACAATATCTGCTTAACCTCGAACGTAAGGCATTCCTCGAACTTTGTATGCAGCGTAAAACTCTTGAAAGAATACAAAGTCTTATTACAAAAGGTAAAATATTGAGAAACTAACAATTTGTTTAACAAAGAAAAAAATAAAATTATGAATGCATATATAGTAGGCGGATACCGTTCGGCAATAGGCAAGGCACCTCGCGGATCATTACGTTTCACCCGTCCCGATGATATTGCCGTTGCCGTTATAAAAAGACTTATGGAAGATTTTCCGCAAATAGAAAAATCCGAAATCGACGATGTTGTTGTTGGTAACGCTTTTCCCGA
This sequence comes from Bacteroidales bacterium, assembly GCA_015489465.1. Classification (GTDB taxonomy): domain Bacteria; phylum Bacteroidota; class Bacteroidia; order Bacteroidales; family F082; genus B16-G9. The sequence continues at coordinate 27,200 of WFZS01000098.1, forward strand.
AGCCGAACAAGGGATGAATATGGGGCGTTTCCTTTCGCTGATGGGTCTTGACACCGTTGACGTACCGGGTTCAACAATTAACAGATTCTGTTCATCGGGCATAGAATCGATAGCCATTGCTTCGGCAAAGATAACGGCAGGCATAGCCGATGTAATTATTGCCGGAGGTGCCGAAACCATGTCTTTAATTAATATGGGCGGATGGCGTTTGGTTCCTAACCCGGAATATGCCAAAACAAACCCCGATTGGTATATGAGTATGGGGCTTACCTCCGAAATGGTCGCCCGTGAATACGGTTTGAAACGTGAAGAGCTTGACGAATTTGCTTATAACTCGTACATGAAAGCCTTAAATGCTATTGACAAAGGATATTTTAAAGACCAGATAGTTCCCATCACCGTTAAAGAAAACTATTATGAAGACGGTGTAATGAAAACACGTGAAAAAGTGTTCGATATGGATGAAGGTCCGCGTCGTGACACCACTTTGGAAGGATTGGCAAAACTTAAACCCGCTTTTGCCGCCGACGGTGTTTCCACGGCAGGTAACTCGTCACAAATGTCTGATGGTGCGGCTTTCGTACTAGTTGTTTCCGAAGAGGCACTTAAACGTTATAACCTGACACCTATAGCACGCCTTGTGGATTATCAGGTTGCGGGAGTTGAGCCTTACAAAATGGGTATCGGACCTACAAAAGCAATCCCAAAAGTGTTGAAACATGCCGGAATGAAATTGGATGATATCGACCTGATTGAATTGAATGAAGCTTTCGCAACGCAAAGTGTTGTGGTAATACGCGAACTGGGGCTTAACCCTGAAATTGTAAATGTTAACGGTGGTGCGATAGCCTTAGGTCACCCGCTCGGAGCAACAGGTGCCAAACTAACGGTTCAAATACTTAACGAACTGAAACGCCGTAACAAAAAATACGGTATGGTTACAATGTGTATAGGTACCGGACAAGGTGCTGCGGGAATTTACGAGATGTTGTAAGTGAAAGTAGGACAGTTGGAAAACAATGGGAAAACAATAGTATAACGGTTGGAGGACAATGGGAAGTCAGTAGGAAACAATGGGAAAACAGTAGGAGTGCAATAAGAGGAGACATTAGTATTTTAGTTGTTGTCAGGTTAAAATGGTAAAACAAAAAATGAAATTGGAAGAGTTGGAGATTTATAAATTATCCTTGAATATCGGAGAAAAAGTTTGGGATATTGTTATGAAATGGGATAATTTTTCAAAAGAAACAATAGGAAAGCAGTTAATAAGAGCTGTTGATTCTGTTTCAGCCAACTTGAGTGAGGGATATGGAAGATTTCATTTTAAAGATACCAATCGTTTCAATTACTTTTCAAGAGGTTCTTTATATGAAACAAAAACATGGCTTACAAAAGCTTATCAACGACAACTGATTACTGAGGAGGAGTTTAAATATTTTGAGGAAGAGATAAAAAATTTGAGTGTAAAACTTAATAATTACATCGCAGCAATAGGACGACACTCAAAAAATTACAAAAAATAAAAAGAGAGCATATGACATTGAATTTAAACAATAAATCAAATAACAACTATATCATAGCAAGCCACATTCCAACTGTCTCACGATTGTCCTCCGGCGAAGCCGTTTTGCAACTGCATTCCGGCGTAGCCTTTACCGCCCGAAGGGCAAATAACAGCGAAGCGAAATAAAAAACAAATTACAAACAATAAAAAAATTAAAACAATGTCAGAAAAAAAAGCATTAAAAGGTGGTGAATGGTTGATTAAAGAAACCGCTGCCGACGATATTTTCATACCTGAAGAATTTGATGAAGAACAACAAATGATGGCACAAACATGCCGTGATTTTAACGAAACAAGAGTTCTTCCATCAATAGAACAACTTGAAAAACACGATAACGAACTCCTGAAAAGTCTTTTAAAAGAAGCAGGAGAATTAGGACTTTTAGGCATTTCCTTACCTGAAGAATATGAAGGTTTCGGACAAAACTTCGTAACCTCCATGCTCACCGTTGAAGAGATGGGTAAAGGATTCAGTTTTGCCGTTGCATACTCGGCACACACCGGAATCGGTACTTTACCTATTTATTATTTCGGTAACGAAGAACAAAAGAAAAAATACTTGCCTAAACTTGCTACCGGCGAATATATCGGAGCTTATGCTTTGACCGAACCGGGAGCTGGTTCCGACCCTAATAGCGGTAAAACAAAAGCCGTTCTTTCGGAAGACGGTAAACATTATATCATCAACGGCGATAAAATGTGGATAACAAACGGTGGCATTGCCGACCTTTATATTGTTTTTGCAAAAATTGAAGACGACAAAAATTTAAGTGCATTTATAGTAGAACGCGATACTCCCGGATTTACCGTCGGTGAAGAAGAAGATAAAATGGGTATTCGCGGCTCTTCTACAACACAAATATTCTTTGATAATGCAAAAGTGCCCGTAGAAAATCTTTTGGGGGAAAGAAACCAGGGATTTAAAATCGCACTTTACATACTTAACCTCGGCCGTATAAAACTTGCCGGAGCGTGTGTAGGTGCGGGCAAAGCTACCATTGAC
>WFZS01000099.1 GCA_015489465.1 Bacteroidales bacterium
AAAAAAGTAGGTAAAGCACAAGAAGCCATTCGCGAAGCTTATGAGTTGGCTTTGGAATTATAGTGAGATTCTTTTATTGTTAAATCTTAATTTAAACGACGGATACTGTTTATTTGGTATCCGTTTTTTTTTTTTAGTTCACATAATAGGAAATAATCGGCTACTTGCAAAAGTGGCATTTTTGATTATTTTTGTTGCTTTCTTAAAAAAATGTTAATTAATCTGAGAAATTATGTTTAAAGGACATCCAAAATCCCTTTACGTTGCTTTCTTTGCAAATATGGGAGAGCGTTTCGGGTTTTATACCATGATGGGTATCTTGGTATATTATCTTACCGCTAAATACGGACTTACACCTACAAAAGCCGGTTTCATTTACAGCGTATTTTATGCTTCTATTTACGGCCTTGCTCTTGTCGGCGGAATAATTGCCGATAAAACTAAAAATTATAAAGGAATTATTTTTATCGGACTGTTAACAATGCTTATCGGTTATGCTCTGATGGCAATTCCAGGTTTGGGACTGACTTTCACTGTAACGGCACTTTTTGTAATAGCATTCGGTAACGGACTTTTCAAAGGAAATTTACAAGCTGTAGTAGGTCAAATTTATGATAACAAAACATATGCTCACCTTCGTGATTCCGCATTTAGTGTTTTTTATATGGGCATAAACATAGGAGCGTTGTTTGCACCTCATGCCGCAGCCGGTACAATCAACTGGTTCATAAGAAAAAGCGGATTTGAAAGAAACGACCTCTTACCTTCATTAATACATAAATTCAAGGATGGTGTTTTATCTGCCGCCGAATCGGCCGATCTTCAAAAATTAGCCGATCAAGTTAGCGGTCATCACGTAACAAATTTAGCAACTTGGGTTGATAAGTATATGCACGCTTATAACACGGGATTTAATATGGCTTTCGGTGTTGCCGGATTGACGATGGTATTTTCATTTTTGGTTTATATGTTCTTTAAAAACAGACTCCCCGACGTTAAAAAACAGGAGGAGAAAGGTGAAAGAGTTGTTGAATTGTCAAAAGAAGAAACCAAGCAGCGATTAACGGCTTTGTTCCTTGTTTTTGCAGTAGTTATTTTCTTCTGGATGTCATTCCACCAAAATGGTCTTACAATGAGTTTCTTTGCTCGTGATTACACTGTGCAGGAAGTAGGACCCACAGCTTATCTGTTTTTCGATGTTTGGTCGCTGGTATCCATGATAATAGGGTTTTACGGTTTGTTGCAACTTTTTGACAAGAATGTTAAAGGTAAAGGAAATATTATCGGGTTCATAATGTTGATAGGAGGTGTTGCAGGTGCATATTACCGTTATACGCAATTTGCACCCGTTAATCCCTTTTCGCCGGAACTCTTCCAACCTTTCAATCCTTCATTTATCGTAATTCTGACCCCGGTTGTGGTAGGATTATTCGGATGGCTTAACAAACGTGGTAAAGAACCCTCCACACCCAGAAAAATCGGTTACGGAATGCTGTTGACATCTGTAGCGTTTGTGGTGCTTATGATAGGTTCTCTGAATTTGCCGCCTTATCATGAACTTACACCCGAATCTCCCAGAGTTGGTGTTCAATGGTTGATTAGTACATATTTTATATTAACAGTTGCGGAGCTGTTTTTGAGTCCTATGGGAATATCTTTTGTCTCGAAAGTTTCGCCACCTAAATATCAGGGAATTATGCAAGGTGCTTGGCTCGGTGCCACTGCCGTCGGTAATTTATTCCTTGGAATAGGCAGTTTCCTCTATGAAAGAATTGCAATATGGCAAGTATGGGCGGTATTCGTTATACTGACATTGATAGCTGCCGGATTTATCTTTTCAATAATGAAGAAACTTGAAAAGGTCTCTTAAATATATGAAGGTATTAAATATTTATAAAAAAGGCTGCCTTAATCGGTAGCCTTTTTTGTTAAATTATCAAACCGGTTAGATTATTTTCACGCCTTTTCAATACTTCTCTCAAATTTTAAATTGTGTATAAATTAAACCCCTTTAACATAATTAAGTAATTTACTTATCAAAAAATATTTAATAAAATTGTAAATTCGTGCAAATTAAATTTAAAAAAGATAATATTATGGCAAAAATAAGAGGAGCCATTGTGGTTGATATCGAAGCATGCAAAGGCTGTGGCGTTTGTGTTCCCGCATGTCCCACCGATGTCATCGCATTGTCGGAAGAAGTAAACGGGAAAGGTTATCCATACGCATATATGCTAAATCCGGAAGCATGTACCGGATGTACCAACTGTGCTGTAGTATGTCCTGACGGTGTAATAACCGTTTACAGGGTTAAAGTAAAAGAATAAAAATTAAATGTTATGGGTGAATTAAGATTAATGAAAGGTAATGAGGCTCTTGCCGAAGCCGCTATAAGAGCCGGCGTTGACGGTTATTTCGGTTATCCCATTACCCCTCAATCCGAAGTAATAGAATATCTTACGGCTGAAAAGCCGTACGAAAGAACCGGAATGGTTGTTCTACAAGCTGAGAGCGAAGTCGCATCGATAAATATGTTATACGGTGCCGGTGCTACCGGTAAAAAGGTTATGACTTCATCATCAAGTCCGGGGATAAGCCTTATGCAAGAAGGAATATCATATATTGCAGGAGCTGAGATACCTGTTGTACTGGTAAACGTTGTCAGAGGCGGTCCGGGACTGGGAGATATCCAACCTTCCCAGTCCGATTATTTCCAAACTACCAAGGGTGGCGGTCATGGTGATTACAGATTGATAGCCTTGGCACCTTCTTCGGTTCAAGAGATGTCCGACTTTGTTCCGTTGGCATTCGAGCTGGCTTTTAAATACAGAAATCCCGCAATCATTATTTCCGACGGTGCTATTGGCCAGATGATGGAAAAAGTAGAACTTTTCGAACAAATGCCAAGGTTGACAGATGAAGAAATTCGTGAAAAATACCGTTGGGCAACTAACGGTAAACTTAAAGACGGAACAAGAAGAGTTATAACATCGCTTGACCTTGATCCTCATAAATTGGAAGAGCATAACCTTAAATTGCAAGCAAAATACAGAGAGATTGAAGAAAAGGAAGTTAGGTACGAGATGTTGCAATGCGAAGATGCCGAGTATATTATTGTGGCTTACGGTTTAAGTGCCAGAATATCTCAAAAAGCAATTCAATTGCTCAGGGAAAAAGGGCATAAAGTGGGATTGTTGCGACCGATAACAATTTGGCCGTTCCCCAAAAAGCAGATTGACGAGCTTGTAAAAAAAGGTGTAAAAGGATTTTTGTCGGTTGAGATGAGTGCCGGTCAGATGGTTGAAGATGTTAAACTTGCTGTTAACGGCAGAGTGAAAGTTGAACATTTCGGACGATTAGGCGGCGTTATTCATTCACCGGAAGAAGTGGTTGCCGCTATGGAAAATAAAATAATAGGAGGTTAAATTATGGCTGATATTAATATACAAGATATTATAAAACCCGAAAATCTGGTTTACAAAAAAACCAGGTTGATGACGGACAAAACATTAAGTTATTGTCCGGGATGCGGACATGGAACCACCCACAGATTAATAATGGAAGTTGTTGAAGAGCTGGGTATGGAATACGAAACAATAGGTGTGGCTCCGGTAGGTTGTTCTGTTCTTGCCTATGAATTTATGAATGTAGATATGCAGGAAGCCGCCCACGGTAGAGCACCGGCAGTTGCAACGGGAATAAAAAGATTGTGGCCCGACAAACTTGTTTTTACCTATCAAGGTGACGGCGACCTCGCTGCCATAGGAACGGGGGAAACAATTCATGCTTGCAACCGGGGCGAAAATATAGTTATAGTTTTTATCAATAACGGTATTTACGGTATGACAGGAGGTCAGATGGCTCCGACTACACTGGTTGGTATGAAAACTTCTACAACACCATACGGACGTGATGTGGAAATGATGGGCAATCCTTTGAAGATAACGGAACTTGTTGCACAGCTTCCCGGCACTTACTATGTTACACGTCAGGCGGTTCATACCCCTTCGGCAGTTAGAAAAGCAAAAAGAGCTATAAAAAAAGCTTTTGAAAATCAGCTTAATAAAAAACCGGGATTATCATTTGTAGAAGTTGTTTCAAACTGTAACTCCGGATGGAAAATGTCGCCGGTTGATGCTAACAACTGGATGGAAGAAAATATGTTTCCGTTTTATAACCTCGGTGATATTAAAGTTGACGGAAAGCTTGTTACTAAATAGTATTTAATTTAAAAACGAAGAAAATGACTGAAGAAATTATAATAGCAGGTTTTGGCGGACAAGGAGTGCTCTCAATGGGTAAAATTTTGGCTTATTCGGGTATAATGCAGGATAAAGAAGTTAGTTGGATGCCTTCATACGGTCCCGAAATGCGCGGTGGAACAGCCAATGTTACCGTAATTATAAGCGATGAAAGGATAAGTTCTCCCATTCTTGAGGTTTTCGATACCGCTATAATCCTCAATCAGCAATCTATGGACAAGTTTGAGAAAACCGTAAAACCCGGTGGAGTGCTATTGTATGATCCTAACGGTATATCACGCCATCCCGAAAGAAAAGATATTAATATCTATAAAATCGAAGGGGCTAAACTGGCTGCCGAAATGGGAAATCTTAAAATTTTTAATATGGTTGTTTTAGGTGCTTTTCTGGCAATTAAACCGATTGTAAATCTGGAAAATGTCATGAAAGGGCTTAAAAAATCGTTGCCCGAACGTTATCATAAACTGTTGCCTCTTAATGAGGATGCCATTCGTTTGGGAATGAAAAACGTAATAACCGTTCAAGAAGTTTAACGGTTTTTGAATTGGAATAAAATCCCCTGTAATCTTTTGTATTGCAGGGGATTTTTTTGTGACATAAATTATAAGGAAGAATTCAAATAGAAAGTTTTGCTGCGGTATCTTCCAAAAAGAAATCAAGTTGTTTCCTGCGGTATTGCATTACCCAGCGCGGGTGCGGAAGAGCTACCACCTCATCGAATAATTTTAATTCGGTATTTAGAAGTTTGAAATACTCGTAATTTTTACCTTGTCCCAGGATGAAACATTTGCGGGACGTTATACCGAATGATATTTGTTCCGTTAAACTTTTTATTATGAAAGGTTTTAATAACGAAGTAAGTTCTCTTGAATCGTAATAATTGTAGTTTTTACCGTTTTTAAGAAACCCCAAAGGACTTACCGCCCCAATATAATAATGAGAATAGAATTTCTCCGGACCACCCATTATAGCTATTAGCTTATATATGAATTCCGAGGAGAGTTCCGGCTTTTTTTGAAAAGTGTTTTTAATACCGCATTCCTTTTCAAGTCTTATCGGGTCGGTAAAAGGAATTCCCGTAACACCTGCCCCGAACCTTCCCGGATTTATACCCAATATCATTACCCTTCCGTTGTTGTCGTTGTAATATTTTTTGTAAAACTTTTTGCAAACATCAATTACCTCATCATTTTTATACGGATTTATTATTTCTACATTTTCAGGAAGTTTGATGTCTAAATCAAGAGTTTCGTAAAATTTTAATATTCTATCGGCAAAAGTCATTTTTGTATATTTCTTTTTCCAAGTAAATAGAAGATATCATGTGTGTTTTAAAAGCTATTTTATTAATAATTTTTTTTATAAAGGTGACCAGATTCTTCAATTTTTTATACTAAATATTGTTCATTAGATTATATAATTTTTGAATCCATTCCAAGATAAAATCTTTGTTTTTCCAATGTTTTTCAAAACTAATAAATCGGAATCACCTGTTACTAAATAATCCGCTTTACTTTCAACAGCCAAACTTAAAAGAAAATTGTCTTTAGGATCTCTGCATAAATTTATATCAACATTAACTTCTATGAAT
>WFZS01000100.1 GCA_015489465.1 Bacteroidales bacterium
ATATAATCGGTACCATTAAAAATATCAGCGCTCCCGCCAGATTGAGAATCATTCTGATATAATCTTTATGTCTATATGAGTTGATTACAGATACAATTAAAAAGTTAACTACAAAAACCCAAACCGTACCTCCGAATATTCCGGTGTATTCATACCATTGAATCCAAAGATGTTTTGACGAAAAGACATTACCCAAATTAAGCCAAGGCCATGTCAAATCCCAGTTCGAGTGGAAATATTCCCACGAAATCCAGTAAAATAACAAAATTGCATTACCTCGTTTATTGTTAAACAGTTTAACTTTCGATAAATGAAAAATGTAAAAGATAACGGACATAAAAAGAGAATTAAGAACCCATGCTGCAACGGCTCCCGCTTCGGTGGAATTCCAAATCCACCAGGTTGTCAATACATTCCACGTTAAAAAAGCAATAAATGCGTACCAAAACATGCCTTTCCCACCGGCATCCCCTACTTTTTGCTGAACAATCAAAAGAGGAACAAACCCGAAAAACACCAAAAACGTAATACCGTTGACAGGCCAAGAGGCTGCCAAAATCACTCCCGAGAGCAGGGAAAGTAATATGTAAATCAGTTTTTTCATTATTCATTCAATTTCTACCGTTAATTAAATAGGTGCTACCATTCCCAAATAAAAGCCGGTATTTCCTTGTTTATTTACAGAATATTCAAGCCTCACAACTATACTGTAAAAAGATATAATATCCAAGCCCAATCCCGATGACCATAAAATCTGATTTCCCAAAGGATTATTATAACCAGTTTGATGATCACTTGCATAACCCGAATCAAAGAAAAGATTTAAAAAGACCGCATAGAATATTTTTCCGAATTTATCGGATTTTATAAATTTAATATCGTGAACTTTCATCGGAATAACTTCCAGCTTTAAATTGGATTTAAATAGCATCATCCTTTGACCTCTTATTACAACCAATTCATAACCGCGAAGGTCAAAACCGTTATATCCGATTCCGGTTGTTAAAAAATAAGGCTGAAATTTTTCTTGCGGAGAGTAATAAGCCCCTACCCTGTATGCAAAGTATAATTTCTTGTATATCTGAAAATATTGATCAAAGTTAAAGTAAGAATTCCAGTTGTTTATATCCTTTGACAATAAACCCAAACCGTCTTTTCTTACGGAAAAATCAAAATAATAACCGTTCAAAGGATAAGGTGCATAATCCCTGTGGTCAAGTTTAAAATAATACCCTACACTGAAATATTGAAAATGATCCTGACCATAAGTTAGCTCTGGATTAAAAATCAATAAAGAATCGTTATAACGTGTATTGGTATAATTAAAGTTTAGAAAATGTCTTGCATTAAAACCCGGACGGTATGAAAATCCGAGCTCGGCAAAATACATCTTCCGGGCAAAAGTATCTTCAAATCTGTAAAAAACAAGTCTGTTTAAAGTGTCTTTATAATTAGTTTCATGATTATAACGCAAGCCACCGGCAACGTAAAAACCTATATTTTGTTTTTTATTGATATACGGGACTATCCATTTACCGATAACTTTTTTATCATAGCCGTTTTGTAATACAAGATGAAGTTTTTCCATCCTGCCTAAAAAATTATCGTGCTTTAAATCAATACCGTAATTTAATCTGCTCCAATCTTTTGTTTCCCACCACACATTAAAATTCCTGTCGGCAAGTCCGAAAATAGGCACGGGCCATAAATACCACCTTTCAACAACATCTACATTAACATTAGTATAACCTGCAGAATCCGATGTTTTTATAGTTACAAAATTAAAAAGTTGAAGGTTAAGAAGGTTTTTCCGGCTGTTATCAACTTTAGTCTTAAAATCGTTTTTTGAATAAACACCGCCTTCTTCGAATTCAAGTTCTCTGGTTATTATTTTTTTCTTGGTAACCTTGTTTCCGGTAATCCTGATTTTACCGACTTTGACAACCTCTGGTAAACTGTCAAGTTCACCGGATACCTGTGAAAATAAATTAGCGGTTAAAAACAGTAATAAAACAGTAAGCCACTTCACCTTTAAACGTTTAAGTACTTCATCAACATGTCATATCTCTCTTTCAAATCTCCGGTGTCCGAAACTTCTTCAAAAATCGTTTTAACTTGATAATTATAACGTTCAAAAGTTTGAATTATTGAATGCAGTTCCGTTGTATTTATTTTCAAAACCACATCAACTATTGAGGTTCCCGGGTTGGAAACAATTGAAGATGACAATATTTTTGCATTATTCGATTCCACAATATTGGAAATCTCCGTCAAACTGTAATCATTTATCCCCATATTAAGAATAAGAACGGTTCCGGGTTTATCAAGCATGAAGAATTCGGAGAGTTTAAAAACAATTTCAACGGTTAAAATATCACCGATATAATTATCTTTTTTATCTAAAACGGGTATCAACGTTAAATTTTCCCTATGAGCTGTTTTAATAACATCAAAGAGATGTTGCCATTCGTACACAAAAGCGTTTTTTAATGACAAGCTATGATTCCCGACTTGTTCACCGGGTTCGTTTATTTCATAAATATCCTCTTCCGATATAACACCCAACAATTTATCCTCATTTACAATAGGTAAATGCGATACTTTGAGGTCGTTCATCATGCTCAAGGCAAATTCCGCAGTATCGGAAGTTCTTAACGGTTTTACCAAATTATTTATAAGTTCTCTTGCTATCAAAATATTCCATCTTTTTTTTGCAAAGTTAATACTATTTAAGAGTTTCTCCGCGATTCTTCAAGATCCTTAAGAATATTTAAATAATTTTTGTATCTGAAACCGCTTATTTCCCCCTCTTCCACTGCTTTTCTTACGGCACAACCCGGCTCGGCCACGTGAATACAATTATTAAACCTGCATTCCGGCATTCTCTCCCTAAATTCCGGAAATCGATGTCCCAACTCATATTTATCGAAACCCACCAGTCCGAACTCTTTAATTCCCGGTGTGTCAATTATATTTCCACCGAAATCCAAATCGAACATCTCCGCAAAAGTAGTAGTGTGTTTTCCTTTTTCGTGATATTTTGAAATTTCACCCTCTTTCAAATTAAGTTTCGGATCTATCGCATTTATCAAAGCCGATTTCCCGACCCCCGAATGACCCGACAAAAGACTTATTTTGTCTTTTAATAATTCTTTAAATTTATCCGTATTTATTTTTTCCTTTGCAGAAGTTACCAAACAACCGTACCCTGCTTTTTCATACACCTTAATGTATTCATCAAGCAATTTTTTATGTTCATCCTCATAAATATCAACCTTATTAAAAACTATTGTGGTAGGAATATGATAAGCCTCTGTTGTTACTAAAAACCTGTCAATAAACCCTGTGGAAGTTCTGGGTTTTACAATTGAAACTATTAAAATAACCTGATCGATATTCGAAGCTATAATATGAGCGGCTTTCGATAATTTTGTCGCTTTCCTTATGATATAATTTACACGTTCATGAATCTTGGTAATAACACCCGTATTTGTTTTTTCATCAAGTAAAAAATCAACAATATCACCCACTGCAACAGGATTGGTTGTTCTTATACCTTCTATCCGGAATTTACCTTTAAGCCGGCATTTCACTATTTCACCGTTTTCAACTTTAACCGAATACCAACTTCCCGTCGAACGGACAACCCTTCCGGTTTGTACTTTTTTTTGTTCCATAAATCAAACTTTAAGGAAAGTTATAATGTTTTTTAACATCCGATTTTATATTCCACACGCACTCCAATCCTTTTTTGAATGTTACAAAATCACCGGGTTTTAAAATATATTCACCTTCGTCGGTTTCAACAACCACTTCGCCTTCGATAATGTAACATTCTTCGTCACTGTCATAATACCAATCAAATTTTGATTTTTCTTTTTCCCAAACAGGCCAGTTAAAAACTCCTCTGTTTTTTAACTCCTGTTCATTTAACTTTTCAATAATAACTTTTGACATTTTAATATCTTTTGGTTTTATGTGATAAAATTACAAACATTTATTATATTTGGAGTGATTTTCTAACCGCTTAATCTTAACAAAACATGACACTGATTACTCTTTTTCTTTCGCCGTTATTTTTGGTAATTTTCATTTATATCTTAAAATATAATTTAAACAATTACAAATTTTACAAAATTTACAAAGCCGTTTACCTGGCCTTTTTCGGGGTATCGGTTCTTTTATTAGCCGATTACCTTTTCAAATCGAATTGGCACAACCAAATTAATAATATGCGGCGCATGGTTGTTTATGTATTTGTAGGTATAGCTTTTTCCTCCGAGTTTACTAAATTTGCCATTCTACGATACGGCTATGTTAAACAACGTTTAATAAAAGGCCCTTTCGGCGGTATAATAGTTGCGATTATCACAAACCTCAGTTTTACAACGGTATCTAACATTTTGTTTTATTTTAATATAATCGGAACCGACAGAGTTCACTATCCGAACCTTCTTTTATGGTCATATCCTTTTGCCTCCATTATTCTAGGTATTATCCTCGGGTTTTTTATCGGTCAAGGAGAAACAAGAAAAAATGCTTTTATAGATTCAATGGTAGGATTGTTTTTAGCTACCTTTTTTCATGCCGCACTTTATTTCTGTTTTATAACTTCCGATTTAAGACTATTTATTGTAATCAGTTTAGGATTTTTAGTAATAGGTTTCGGTTTGTTATTCAGAGCTATAAATCTTAAAGAATAGTTAATTATCTACGGGTTTTACAGGTGTTAAAGGGTGAAATAGGTACCATCTGTTATTATTAAGATTTAAACATTTGTATCTAACACGTTGTTTACCGCCTTTTCTAAAAAGCTGGCCGTTTTTAGTAACGAAAACAACACCTTCATGCAAATTTTCCAACTCTACCACACCTTCTGTTTCATTAGATTTATCATCATATTTTTTAAGAACCCTGTAAAGATTTACTTCGCTCATTGACGATGCCTTACTATTTATTAGACTTTTGGAAATCTCTTTTGTCAAATCTTCCGAGAAAACATTCATCACAATAAACTCCTGCATTAAATCCCTGTATTCTTTTTTCCATTCATTACCATGAGGTGACGATACCTTATTCTTATATTTCTCAAAAACCAGCAAATGAGCAATTTCATGAATAAATGTTATTAGAAAAGCATATTTATTCAAATCATGATTTACAGTTATACGATGATACGGAACTCTTAAAGGAGGCCTGTAATCTCCCAATTTGGTGCTTCTGCTTTTTGTAATCTTAAAATGAACTCCGTATTTTTCAATTAATTCAGCGACTTTCTCTACTGCATTTTCCGGAACATATTGTTTCAAAATATTTTTCTCTTGCGCTTTCATCAACGTAAATAATAATGAAAAGCAAAAATAACTTTCTTAGCCATATTTTAAGACCTCAAAAATACTTAATGGTATCAAAAGCTATTTTTCAATCCTTATCCTGGCATCCACGGCAACTATGCTATTTTTAGTACCTAAAATCGGATTTAAATCCAACTCGTAAATTTCAGGTGCTACTTCCGTTAAAACGGAAAGCCTGCTTATTACTTCTGCCAATTTGTCAACATCCACACCATCTTTTCCTCTAACACCTTCTAACAGCTTGTAACTTTTAAGTTTTTTCAATTCTCTAACAACTTCCTTGTTAGAAACAGGAGCCAACACGGTACGTACATCTTTTAAAACTTCAATAAATATACCTCCTAAACCGAACAAAACCAAATGACCGAATTTTTCTTCGCGTTTAACACCTGCAAACAATTCAAGTCCCGAAAGCATAGGTTGCAACAAAACAGCTGTTGCATATTTGATTTTCAGTAAACGGTTCATCTCCATTAAAGCTTCCCCTTTCGATGAAATATTAAGCACCACCCCGTTTACATCCGATTTATGCACAGGACCAACGACTTTCATTACCAACGGAAATCCCAATTCATCAATAGCTTTCTCCAAATCATTTTCATTGTCAACCACAAACTCTTTTACCCTTGGGATACCGGCGGCATCCAAAATATTTTGAATCTTTACGGGAGAAAGATAACCGTTTTTTGATGTTTCAATAATATCTCTAATGGTATCTTTATCCATTTCAAAATCAAGGTTAGTATTTTTACAAGGTTTGTAAGTATTATAAACCCTTGTTAAAGCCCCTGCAAGAACCACTTCATCCGAAAAAAACACATTACCTTTTGAAACAAAATATTCCACTTCTTTTTTAGCTGTTAAAATGGAAGGTAACACAGGGAAAATCGGTTTTTTAGAATTTTGCATTTTTTTATGCAGAACATCATATACGTCAAAAATTTCAAACAATCCCGGTGTACCGAAAATTACCGCCATAGCATCAATATTGTCAAATTTTGTTTCAACGGTGTCTATAATTTTACCCAATTGCTCCGCTGTACCGGTTGCCAAAAAATCAATGGGATTGCTTACTGAGGAACCCGGAAATAATTCCAGTTTCAATTTTTCGGCATCCGGTCCTGAAATCCGGGGAACTTTAAATCCGCCTTTTTCCAAAGCATCCGTTAACATCACTGCAGGTCCGCCCGCATGAGTAATTATTGCAAAATTTTTACCTTCGGGCTCTTTGAACTGAAAGACCGAAGCCACACTTATTAAATCTTCCCTTCCGAAACAACGTACTATTCCCGCCTTTTTAAAAAGTGCATCCACTGCTATATCAGAACTTGCCAATGCACCTGTATGTGATGATGCCGCCCTGCTACCGGCCTCTGACGCCCCCGCTTTAATAGCGGCAATTTTACACCCTTTATTTATCAATGATTTGGCATGCTTTAACAAAAGTTCAGGTTTGTCAATTTGCTCCATATATAACAATTTGACTTTGGAATCACGGTCGGGGTTGAAATTCTCATCCATATATTTTAAAATATCTTCAACACCCATTTGAGCGGAATTTCCTACAGAAAAAACATTTGCAAATCTCAAACCCTTGGGAATTCCCGATTCCATTATAAAACATGCCGTGGCACCTGAACCCGAAATAAAATCACAACCCTTGGGATCCAATTCAGGAATCGGCTCGGTAAATACACCATGATAATTAGGTGTCAAAACCCCGACACAATTTGGCCCGATTAATGATCCGTTTACATCATTCACAATCCGTACTATTTCCTTTTCCAGCTTTGCTCCTTCCTCGCTCTCTTCACTAAATCCAGCTGAAAGAATTATAAAAGCTCTGGTATTTTTTTTATAGGCAAGTTCCCTGACAGAATCAGGGGTATATTTGGCAGCAATAGCAATTATAGCTAATTCAACATCCGGTAAATCATCAATAGAACGGTAACTTTTAATCCCCTGAACACTGTCTTCTTTTGGATTTAAAACGAAAACTTCACCTTTATAACCCCCATCAAGTAAATTTTTCAAGACTTTACCACCCGGCTTATGGATATCATTTGAACCACCGACAACAACTATACTTTTCGGATCCAACAATTCTCTTCTAATCATGACTACTTTTTATTGAATTTTTATAACAAACTTATGATATTATAACACATCTATTATAAATAAGGTGTAAAATTCAGAAAAATACTTAAAGAAAAAAATAATTAAATAATTTTTTATACATACCGGATTGATTATCCATACTTTACTTTTTTTTAAGATTTTTTAAGGATTTTTTCAGGGATTTTGATTTGTATGGAACAAAATTTGAGTTATCTTTGCCGTCCCTTTAACGGGAAAGTTCATTTAAATACGCCAAGCCATATAAGTAACCTGATTTATTCAGGTGTAATCAACTGGCAAACAAACAGTTGAAAAAATACTTAAAAAAAGATTAAATTTCTTTCAAAAAAAGCTTGGATGTAACTAAAAAAGGATTACTTTTGCACTCCCTTTTTACCGAGGGGGTAAAAAAGAGAAACCGAGCCGGTTTTAAACGACCGGCCACGTTCATAGACATACTGAAAACAGCAAGCATAGCCAAGTAAGGAAAAGCAAGCGAAGCCCCTGAATATTTAAGATAATCCCCCGGGATTATTTTATTATAATCAGGAATAGAA
>WFZS01000101.1 GCA_015489465.1 Bacteroidales bacterium
AGCGTCAGATGTGTATAAGAGACAGATGCAAATGAATAAAGGTGCTAAAAAAATTAAACGTGATAGATTTGAAAAAGTGGCGGCAAAAAGAGTCGAAAAAATTATTCATTATCTAAACTTATTGGGAAATTGTTCAAATAAGAATAATTATGATTATACGGAAAAAGATGTCGAAAAAATGTTTAGAGAAATTCAAAGCGCATTGAATCGTAATAAAACCAGATTTGAAATAGAATTATCAAGAAACAAGAATAAATTTGAATTTTAGCTATGAGTAAAAAAAAATATTGCAATTGGCATTTTGACAAACAGGGTGTGCCCGATAAAGGTCCTAATAATCCTTTGGAAGAACATTTTAAAGCTCATCCTTATTATTCTATAGTAAGAGAAGCTATTCAAAATTCTTTGGATGCAGTTAATGATTTGTCAAAACCGGTAAAGGTAACTTTCCAATTCGGATATTTGAGTAGGAAGGAATATCCGAATTTGATTGAAGAATTAAGGAAACATATTATTTGGAGTAAAGAATATTGGAAACATAATGCAGATGCCGAAAAAAAGTTTGATGAAATGTTAAGATTTCTTGACGGCAGTAAACAAGGATTAAAAAAGTTGTTAATCCCATATTTAAAAATTTCCGACTATAATACCAAAGGTATGTTTTACAAACCGGATGATACTAATTCCACTTTTTATGCTTTTTTAAAATCGGAAGGAAATAGTTCTAAAAGTGATAGTGGATCCGGTGGTTCATTCGGTTTCGGTAAAGCGGCATATTTCAGTTTATCACCGTTTCGTACAATCGTTGTCTCTACAAAGAATCTAAAAGATGAGTATATATTTGAAGGGGCCACGGTTTTAGCCACACATAAAAATTTCGAAACGGGGGATAAATTGAGTGCTTACGGATACTATAATGAGGATGGTTTGAATCCCGTGATGAATATTTTCGATATACCGGATGATTTTATTAGAAATGAAAATGGAACAGATATATATGTTATTGGTTTGTGGGAAGAAGAGAATAGAAAAGACAAAATGATTAAATCGGTATTAAATAATTTTTGGCTAGCGATACACAATGAAAAGCTAGTAGTCGAAGTGAAAGGGGACTTAATAAACAGAGATACTCTCTCGGATTTTATTAATGAATATTACGAGGATGATATGGAAAAAGGGTCCGTTTCGGATATAAATAATTGGAATCCCAGACCGTATTTTAATGCTGTAAGAAACTATGGTTTGGATACATCCAAGTATTTTCTTTTTGAAGAAGAATTGGAAACAACCGGAAAAGTAAAATTGTATGTGTACTTAAATAAAAATCTTCCAAATAGAATAGCATTTTTTAGAAAACCTCACATGTTGGTTTATAAGGAGACTAGAAAAAAGATAAAAGGGTACGTAGGTGTTTTTGTCTGTGAAGGAGAAAGAGGAAACGAGATATTGAAAAAAATGGAAAATCCTGCACATAATGAATGGAAAAAGGAAAATTACAGAGTTGATGGCAAAACACATCCCGATGCTGAAAAAGTAAGAAAAGAGATATATGATTTTATTTTATCCAAGTTAAATGAAATTTCTCGAAAAAATTTATCCGATAAAATAACCGTTCCCGGACTGGAAGAGTATTTGAATATTCCGGCCGATTTATTGAGTGAAGACGAAAACTTCGACTATAAAGGTGAAAACGAGAATGTTAATAGTGGGGATTTAACGGATATAATTACCAAAAAAGAAACAAGTTCGGAGATTGCCGTAATTAAAGGGGTGAAAATAAATCCGAATATAAATAAGCAAGGAAATATTAATGTGGAAGCCGAAGGTATTTTAAGTACGGACGGAGAAGAAACCGAAGTAGCCGGTGGAGGTAAGAATAATACGGATGGAGGTACTTCCCCGGGATTTGAAGACACAGATATAATAAAAAAAACTATTAAACCAGAAGAAAATCATGTGATAAAAAAAGTATTACAAATTGAATTTAGGGTTATTGCGACAAAAAATAAGCACAGAATAATCTTGTATAGCGATAAAAATTTTGACCGTGTCGGTTTAGAGTTTTATGCAGGGACGGATAATGGAAAGGCCGAACATATAAATATTTTAAGTTCTTCGATAGGTTCGATTTCGGGGAACAAATTAATTAATGTTGAGTTGCAAAAAGGTAAAAATATTTTGGATGTTGAATTTGATGATAATATTCAGCATTCTTTAAATCTGAAAGCCTATGAATTACAATAATATTAAATTTCCTTATCCGGTTCTGAAAAAAAATGATAACAGTATATTAAGTTATATTGATTTTTCAAACGAAGACATAGAAATAACCCCATCGTATGATTTATTTAACTTTAAAATAAATTTAAGTAAAATAGATAACGATGATATTTTGAAATTGATAGAAACCGGAAAGACCGAATATTGTGTGGAAGTAAATTGCTCTTCCACATTATTCAGGAAAGTACATACAAGCCGTGAAAATATCATTGAATTTAGTATTCCCAAATTATCATTAAGAGGTAAAGTCGAAGGGGATTGTCTGATTATTGCAAGAGAAAATATACCTGATTACAATAATTCACAGGCACACGAAGATTATCAAGGTTTTTATTTTAACATCAAAAGAGGTAATATTCTTGCTTATTACGGTAGTTTTAATTTTATTGCCGATATTAATTATAAAAAATTAAAGGCTGTTGCATCCATCATGGAAATAACGGAAGGAGACGTAGAGTATCTAAACGTGGATTTGGATAATAACAAAATAACATTACAATTACCTAAGCAAGATTTCAAAATTTATGCTCAACCGTTAATTTCAAAATATCCCGATTTGTCCCCGATTTTTCATTCATCAATAGTTTATGGTGCTCTTTTAACCGCTTTATACAACTTTGAAAATTATACCGATAAATTATGGGCACAAGCTATTTTATACAGAATGAAAGAAGAAGAAGAATTAAAAAAATTTTTAGGTAATGACGAAAAATTCGATAAAGCGGAGGTGCCGGATATTGCTCAGATTTTACTGGGTAACCCGGTAAGACGACTATTGAATCATTTGGATAAGGAAATTGAAACAACCGACGAAGAATAAAATCATGGAAAAACAAAAAATATTTAAATCGAAATACGTCAAAAGGTTGAAAGAAAATTTGAAATCGAGGCATTCAATACATTTGTATTCAGAGCAAATTTTTCCCTTTGATGATGATGAAACATTGGTTCTATCGACAATATATAAGCCGAAAGATCTTTTAAAAAAGATGAATCCGGATAATGACCTCGATAGTGCTATTGCCATTTATGAAGGATATAGGGAACTTACACTTTTACAGGCATCGGATGAGAGATTTTGGACATACCTTACTCATGTAGATTTATATCAATACATGATAAAAAGATGGAATGCGCATATCGAAGGAAAAGCAAAAAATCCCGAAAAATATATTCGGGAGCACTGGTTCTTATTGTCGGAATCACAACAAAGTTTAATGAGGCATCCTTTGTCCGGCTTATGGTGGGGTGTTCATTTATCTATTGATGAAGAAAGAAATGATAAATACGAATTGACCAAAATACTATTCAGACAACTTGATTTTGCCACCAGGACGCTTCCTACATACAGATTGGGAAGACATAAAGAAGCAATTATAGGAATTTTGGAATTTATAAAAAATAATGACGAGCTTTTTAGAAATTACTTTGAGGATAAAACGCGATTTGTTACCCGGTATTTGAATTTGATCGGCGGGACAGTTAATTTGGCTTATGTAGATAGAACCTTTTTTATTGGAAAATTAAATCGGGTTAAGGAGAAAATAAAACAAATCGGATCACGATGAAATCATGTGATGTGAATCGTTTATTTATGTATATTACTTATTAACTCTGTCAGAGTTTGTGTTCTTAATTTTCGGTTTTTTAATTCGCACTGCCAAATTGTTATAACCCGCCACCCCAATCTTTCCAGTTCTTTTTTATTTCTTTTGTCTCTTGCTACATTTTCGGATATTTTCTTTTCCCAAAATTCTTTTCTGGTTTCCGGCAACTTACCGGCGGGACAATCATGACCGTGCCAAAAACAGCCGTGCACAAATATTACTGTTTTATATTTCGGCATAACTATATCGGGTTTTCCCGGATATCGTTTGTCATTTTTTCTAAACCTGAATCCGTTCGCAAACAAAAACTTCCTGACCAATATTTCAGGTTTGGTTTCTTTTCCCGAAATTTTGGACATAATTTCGGAGCGTTTTTGTTTGGAGAATATATCTGTCATACCGGTTCGGAATCATCTAAGCGTCTCATTAAATGAGAAATAATACTTAATACATCCAAACAATCTTTTTCAGTAAACATACCTGATTCACGTAGATCTTCAATCTCCTCGTGAGCAACCGGATGTCGAGCACCTTTAACTACTCCCATCGAAAGAAATTTTTGTCCTTCTTCTATATTTTCTTTTGTAGAATCTTTAAAATCTTTTCTGTTAGGTCGTTTATATTTTTCCACAGTTTTCAAAACACCGTTTTTACCAAAAATTGATGATACTATATCTAATTCAGTTTCTTTATCAGTTCCTGATTTTTCTCTAACTTTATTTACGTATCTTTTGATTGCTTCAAGAACAGCGCCATAATAATTTTTATATTCATAATAACTTTTGGAAACAGCAGCTATTTCAGGATGAATATATCTGTAATGATAATAAGTATATTCCGGTAGAAGTTGATGTAATGTACTAATAATAGTATTTGTTTCCGATTCACTCAATTCAGAATCTTCAACAATTTTTTCAACTATCGGCTTAATTTTTGTTTGTATGGGTTCAGGTGTTTTTGAGTACCAATCCTCAAAATTAACTGTTGTTTTTTTATTAATGCTTTGTTTCTTTTTCTCTCTTCTTTTATCTCTCCAATCTTTATGTAATTCCGTTAAAATACGAGCCAAAAATGATCGTAATTCACTGGTTTTCGGATTTTCCCAATCAAGAGATTGACGGTTTGTGGAAATAACATCTTGTTCCCAAATATCTACAAAATCTACATCTAGCCAACCGGTTGTATATGAAAAAAAGTGACTTGACTCGGAACTACCGAAAAATTCAGGTAGATTTACCATTCTTCCATTTGCAAAAAGTGTAATATCTCTTAAACCAGGTTTAAGTGGTTTTTCGGTAGTAATTATTTTTCCACTGATATTTCTATATTCGGAATAATCCGTTAAATCCTTTTCTTCCAACCAACCCGGGAAATCCCATGAGAACTCTTCTTCAATTCCTTCATATTTAAGTTTATTGGTTATTTCTATTTTTTCACCATCATTCAATTGAAGATAAACTTTAAAATCATCCGGGAAATTAAACAGTTTGGCTAAATTCTTTGATAAATTATCTGTATCAAATCCCGACTTTCTTTTTAAATTGGTAAGAGTAATGGTTGTGCCTTTTTCATTCTCATTGCATTCTTCAATTTCAAATTTTGGTTTATACGGTTCTCCGGCTGTGTTCATTAATTCGTTCCAATCTAATGTAAAGATGGTTTTTTGTCCGTTTTTACAAGTTTCAATTGTAATTTTTTCCCCTATACCAAAAAAAGCTAATTTTCCCAGACCTTTTTTTCCTGTAACTATCCTTCCGCAAGATGAAAAATCACTTTCTTCCCTTCGGTTTCTTCCGATGACCAAAAATTTATCATTTACTTCCTCGAATGTCATACCGTCGCCATTATCGGAAACTATAATTTTCTTTCCACATTCATTATCTATTAGACGAATAAAAACTTCACTGGCACATGCATCATAAGCGTTAGCAATTAGTTCGGCAATAGCATTTGGAAGATATGAATACATTTTTATTCCCAAATGTTCAATAGTTTTGGGATCAAATGTCATTAAAAGTTCTTTACTCTCCATTCTCCAATTCTTTTATTATAGCTTCCCCGATTCTTTTTGCAAATTCCGGCGGTACGGCATTGCCTATCATTCGTGCGGTTGCTTGGATGCTATTGGTATAAAAAACATAATCTTTCGGAAACGTTTGTAATGTTGCTCCTTCTCGTATTGAAATGGCTCTGTCTTCTTCGGGGTGTCCGAAACGGCCATTTGAAATACTAAAAAATTTTGTTGTTATTGTCGGGGCGGGTTTATCCCAACTCATACGGCTATAACTGTCTTTAAAACCCGAACCTTTGAATTTTTTTCTTTGCTTTACACTGTTTCCACCGTCTTTGGGTGTGTTTTTTATTACCTCAAAATTTTCCTTACTTAAACCGGCCACCGTGTGCATGAATTCAGTATTATCTTTATGTCCTGCTTGTACTTTCGGAAACCCGTTATGTGATCCTATAAAATCACGAACAGTAGGTTTGTAGTCGGTTTTTCTCGGTTTGACTTTGTTTTTAGTTACACGGTTGGCTATTAAAGAAAACCGTTTTCTTGTTTGAGGCACACCATATTCATTTAAATTATATATTTCATAATGTACATTGTAACCTCTATTTTCCAAATCTCGAACGAATTCTTTTAACCCGCTTTCATCCGCTTTTCTTTCCAATCCGGGAACATTTTCCACAACCACAAAACCTGGGTTGTAATATTTTACGAAACGGTGAAACTCTATTAACAGGTCTTTTGATTTTTTTGCTTTTTCCTTTTTTGTGTTTATAATGGACCAATATTGACAAGGACTACATCCGATAAGAATTAAATCATCGTCATTTCTTTTTATGTCAATATATTTTGTCAAATCTACCTCATTTAATTTGAAAACATCGGCTTCTATAAATTTTGATCCCGTATTATTTTTTTCATAAGTTTCTTTGACATCAGGGTCATTATCAATTCCGGCAATAACATCGATTCCGGCTTGTCTCATTCCATAACTCATACCACCACCAGAACAAAAGAAATCGATTGCTTTTACCTGACTTTTTTTCATAAACACAAAATTAATTTTTTCAAATTTATATTCTATCCCAAATTAAATAATTTATTTTTATTTAAAATCAAATCCTATAACCTGCAAAAAGGCAGCCCAAAAAACCCGGGGTGCCTTTTTTGTTTTCTCTAAACCCTCTCCTCCTACAACGCCGACTCAAACTGTTTCAAAAATCTCATGTCGTTTTCAAAAAACAGTCTTAAATCATTAATTCTGTATTTTAACATTGTGATACGTTCTATGCCCATTCCAAAGGCATAACCGGAATATTTCGTGCTATCGATGTTGCAGTTGCTCAAAACGTTGGGGTCAACCATTCCACAGCCGAGGATTTCAACCCAGCCGGTGTATTTACATACGTTACAACCTTTGCCGCCGCAAATGTTACACGAAACATCCATTTCCGCGGAAGGTTCCGTAAAAGGAAAGTATGAAGGACGAAAACGAATTCTTGTATGTTCGCCGAAAAGCTCACGGGCAAAATAAAAGAGTGTTTGTTTAAGGTCGGCAAAGCTCACATCGGTATCAACGTACAAACCTTCAACCTGGTGGAATATACAGTGTGCACGTGCCGAAATAGCTTCGTTACGGAAAACACGCCCCGGGGAAATTGTCCTGATGGGCGGTTGAGTATTTTCCATAACCCTTACCTGTACCGACGAAGTATGAGTTCTCAGGGCAATGTCAGGGTCTTTTTCTATAAAAAAGGTATCCTGCATATCCCTTGCCGGGTGGTCGGGCGGGAAATTCAATGCCGTAAAGTTATGAAAGTCATCTTCTATTTCCGGACCTTCGGAAACGACAAATCCAATTCTGGAAAAAATGTCTATTATCTCGTTTCTTACTATTGAAAGAGGATGACGGGTTCCCAACGGGGCTTCAACAGGCAACGTAAGGTCGTAACCCGAACTCTTGGTTTCGGTTGTTGAATCGAGTTTTTCTTTCAATGCAACTATCTTTTCCTGAACGGCTTTTTTCAAGCCGTTTATAAGCTGTCCCATCTCTTTCCTCTCTTCTGGAGCAACATTTTTAAAATCGGCAAACAGTGCGGGAATAAGACCTTTTTTACTTAAAAATTTCAGTCTGAATTGCTCCAGTTGGTCATAAGTTTCCGCATTAAAGGCTTTTACTTCTTCGAGATATTGATTTATTTTTTCTTTCATCGGATTTTTTTCAAAAAAATTTATGTGATAACGTATTATTCCAGTATTTCTATTGACATTGTAACAGGTTCCAAAGGTTTATCACCGGGACCGGTTTTAACGGAAGCAATTTTATCAATTACGTCAAAGCCGTCAAGAACTTCTCCGAAAACCGTATAACCGCCGTCAAGATGCGGAGTGCCGCCAATTGTTTTATAAACCTGACGTTCTTCTTTTGTAAATTTATGACCTGTAACGGCTTCCACTCTGTCAAGATATTGGTCTGTAACGACCTCGCCTTGAACAATATAAAATTGCGAACCCGACGACCTCTTTTCAGGATTTACATTGTCTCCCATTCTGGCAGCAGCCAAAGCTCCCTTTTTATGAAAATGATTGGGTCTTATTTCAGCCTCTATGGTGTAACCCGGGTCGGTTCTGCCGTCTTTGTTACTCCCGCCTTGAATCATAAAATTTTTAATCACCCTGTGAAACGGTGAACCTTCGTACCATCCTTCTTTTACCAACTTTATAAAATTATCCCTGTGTTTTGGTGTATCATTATAAAGTTTGGCAGTGATATCACCGAATTTGGTATGAATTACAATCAGCGTTTCGGGTTTCGTGGTCTGTGCCATAATTTGAATACTTAATGTTAAAATCAATATTGAAATAATGTTTCTTAGCATCGTAATTTATCTTTACCGTTGAATCTGCGAAATTAAAAAAAATAGGTTTACCAATTGTAATAAACCGTACAACCGGTTTCAATTGAAAGTGAATAAAAAAAGTTTCTTTCCTATTCCTGTGTATTATTTTTTTAAGCCCCCTGTATATCGATGTGTAATGGTTTGTTACGCTACCAATGACGTCTTTTTAGTTACCAGAATATCAATGTGTTAGTATTGTCACGCTGAGCTACGTCGAATGCGTGACAGCGGGCGGGCAAATTCCTTTCCCTGCCATGGTTCGACCAGCTCACCATGACTGCCTGTTCCACCTTTTTACAACGTCATTTACTGATTGTTGAAAATTTATTTTCTTCCCCCTCACTATGACTACCTCCTCAACCTCCCGACGTTTCCGACCTTCGACCTTTTTACATTCCGACCTTCCGACGACAGCACAATAACACTACGAAACACAGAGACAGCATACGGTTAACTCTGCCCGATTAACGAATAACTTTTAAGATACCCAACCTTTCAACTTTTGACTCTCAGAGTTTCAACTATTTGCAAAAAACCCTTTTTTTACATTACTAATCGGCTCGATATTTGTTTTAATTTAGCTTTTTAAATTTCTCATTGATATTTATGGTAAAAGCAACAGAAAAATATTTGCGGTTATTTATAACAATACTGTTGTTTCTTGCTGTTACTATGCCCGTAAAGTCACAGTTTTATAACGGAACCAATATGACTTTCGGCAAAAACCGGGTTCAGTACAGGCAATTTTTCTGGACATATTACAGGTTTGATGATTTTGATACCTATTTTTATTTAAACGGAAAAAATCTTGCCATCTATCTTTCCAAATATGCTGACAAGGAGATTCCATTAATGGAAGATAAACTCGGTATAGGACTTAGCCATAAAATTAAGTTTATCGTTTTTAACAACCTTTCCGACTTCAAACAAAGCAACATAGGTCTGTATCAGGAAAATGAAGAAAACTCTAATGTAGGAGGAACCGTAAAAATTATAGGTTCAAGAGTTATGGTTTATTTTGACGGAAACTACAAGAACTTTGAAAAGCAGATACGCAGTGCCATAGCTCAGGTTTTGGTAAATGACTTGTTTTTCGGAGCTTCTTTGGGACAACAGGTTAAATCTTCCATTTTCGGTAATTTACCCGGATGGTACACGGAAGGCTTGATATCTTATTTGGCAGAAGACTGGGATGTGGATATAGATAACAAAGTGCGTGACGGAATATTATCCGGAAGGTATAAAAAGTTGAAAAATCTTTCCGGTGATGATGCGGTGGTTGCAGGTCATTCTTTATGGCGTTTTATTGCGGAAAGATATGGAAAAGCCACAATTTCCAATATTATTATGATGACCGGAAGCAGTTCAAATGTTAAAAAAGGATTCCTTTATGTTCTGGGAATACCCTATAAAACATTGCTTAAAGAATGGCGCGACTTTTACGTAAACGAGTATTCAAACTTTCTCAATAATAAAAACGAACCTTTAAACAAGGTGAAAAAAATAAAACATAAAGAAGATGTGGTTTATTACGGGCCTCACATAAATCCGCAAGGAAATATTTTGGCATACGTAGCCAATGAAAGGGGAAAATATAAATTGTTTGTATATGATTTGATAAGAAACAAAAAACGCAGGTTGTTTAAAAGGGGAACATTGTCAAGTACTAAAACCGATTACAGTTTTCCTGTAATGGCATGGCATCCCAATGGAAAAATCCTCGCTTTTGAAATAGAAAGAAAAGGTCTTTTGTGGTTGTTTTTTTACGATTTTGAACACAGGAAGTTTATAAAAAGGAGACTTTATGAAGTTCAGAAAGTAACGGACATGTCCTATTCCGACGACGGGCAGACACTGGTAATGTCAGCTGTGGAAAAAGGTAAACCCGATATCTTTCTTTATAATGTGGGAGCATCTTCGTTTGAAAGAATTACCAACGATTTCTATACAGATTTAAATCCTTCCTTTATAAATAATTCAACGAAAATAGTTTTCAGCTCCAACCGTCTTAGCGACACTTTAGGTGTTGACATGCCTGAGAATATGACAGAGCAGCCGTCGAATTTCGACCTTTTCGTTTACGATTATAAATCTGGAAATAAAATTTTAAAAAGAATTACAAAAACGCCGTTGGCAAACGAAATTCAACCTGAAGAGGTTTCAAAAAATACCATTTCTTATTTGTCTGATGAAAGCGGAATTTACAATGCTTATATGGCGTCTGTTGACAGCGCCGTTGAATCGGTTGATACAGTGGTCCATTACCGGTATTTTGTTACTAACAAGGTGTTGACAAACTATAACCGTAATATTATAGAGCAGCATGTCAGCAAACAGTCTCATAAAAAAGCTATGGTATTTTATAAAGACGGTTATAATTACATTTACACTGAGGACGTTCCCGGTTTCAATGAGGCCGAATCCGTTAAGCCGACATATACGAAATATATGCTGGAAAAAAAACGTGAATATAACAAGCTCTTGGCAAAACTGAAAAAACATAACTCAAGAAGCCGTGAAGAAAAAATAGAGGAGCCCGTAAAACGAAAATTCAAAAGGTTTGAAATGGTATATGTTGATGAAAATGGAAATGAAGTAATCGGTAAACCTAAAAAAGAAAAAGTCATCAAGATAGATGCCAACGGACAGTTGTTGGTTGTCGATGAAGGGGAAAACTCCGGTAAACCGTTGGAAATTCCTATAAGGCGTAATTACTATACTCAATATTATATTGACAATATGGTTACGCAAGTTGATTTTACTTATTTAAATCAGGGATATCAGCCTTTTACAGGTCAAGGTGGTGTAGTAAATCAATATCCCGGATTTAATATGAATTTTAAGCTGGGTATAACAGATTTGATGAACGACCACAGGTTGATGGGAGGAGTGAGGTTTAATTTCAGTTTATTGAATAACGAATATTTGGCAAGTTACAGTGACCAGAAAAAACGTTTGGATAAAGAAATTATTTTTCACAGAAATACCATAGAAGGTTATGGAGCACAATACCAATATATTAATGTTCATACCCATGAGGTGTTTTATAAATTAAAATGGCCTTTTAACGAAGCTTTGAGCATAAGGGGAACATTTCACTTACGTAATGATGCTTATGTAACTACGGCTACCGACATGATTAGCTTGACAACACCTACATATTACGAAAATTGGGGAGGGTTTATAGCATCTCTCGTATATGATGATTCCAGAAGCTTAGGACTGAATTTGCATAGAGGGTGGCGATGGAAAATATTTGCGGAATACAATCAATTGCTTAAAAAAGGATTGAACAATCTAATTGTTTTCGGCTTTGATTTCAGGAATTACCTGAGAATACACAGGAACTTTATTTGGGCTAACAGACTTGCCGGAAGTGCGTCTATGGGAAACCACCGCTTGTTATATTATATGGGAGGTGTGGATAATTGGATAGCACCTAAATATGACCATACTCTTATTGATCCCCGAGTGAGATACGGATTTCAAACCCTTGCAACAAATATGAGAGGGCATTACCAAAATGTCAGAAATGGAAGTAATTTTATATTAATCAACAGTGAGTTGAGATTCCCGGTATTTCAATACTTTTCCCAAGCACCGTTAAGTTCGCAATTTTTGAGGAGTTTTCAAGTTGTTACTTTTGGTGATGTGGGAACTGCATGGACGGGAGTTTCCCCGTTTGCACCTTTTACATATTTTGTTGACAGTGGTCCTTATCATATTACCGTGGAAGTTCAGAAAGAACCCGTCGTTGCCGGTTTCGGTTTCGGAGCAAGGGCATACTTGCTCGGATATTTTGTACGTGGTGACGTAGCTTGGGGTATCGAAGACGGTAAGATTGTTCAAAGGGTCAATAAAAAAGGAAGGCTTTCAAAAGCTCCTGTTTTCTATTTTTCTTTAAATCTTGATTTTTAAAATATGCAAAATAAAATGAGTTTATCGGTAGTATTGATTTTAATAACTATTGGCCTTGTTGCCGGAATTTTTAGCGGACTTATAGGCATA
This sequence comes from Bacteroidales bacterium, assembly GCA_015489465.1. Taxonomy (GTDB): domain Bacteria; phylum Bacteroidota; class Bacteroidia; order Bacteroidales; family F082; genus B16-G9. Next base: position 12,804 of record WFZS01000101.1, read on the forward strand.
GGTGGAGCCATAATAATAATACCTTCGTTAATATTTTTTCTTGGAATGGATCAATATGAAGCACAGGGGACGAGCTTGGCCACTTTATTGTTGCCAATAGGATTATTGGCTGTTTACAATTATTATAAAGCCGGTGAGTTAAATATAAAATATGCCATGATAATTGCAGGAGCATTTTTTATAGGTGGTTATTTGGGTTCAAAAATAGCTTTAAACCTTCCTGTTGAAACGCTCAAACGTATTTTTGCTTTGGTTTTGATGTTTATCGCAATCAAGATGTTTTTAGGAAAATAAAAATTTCCGTAATTTAAAATTGTGCCAAAGTTTTTAGGAATAAAATTTTTTTGAAAATAATTTTTAAAAGGCGCGTTTTTTAAGGCACATTTTTTATTAACATACCTCTTGTGGAAAAAAAAATTGGAGTCAAATTTTTTCTTGTCTTATATTGCCGAACTTTTGGTTGTCAAAGTGGTGAAAGTGAGTAATCTCATAATCAATTAGTTAACCTTTTAAAAAATTATAAGTCCATGGAACTTGATTTATTCTCGAGTGTTGAAGAGACAAAAAATGTTGAATCGGTAGAACAAGAAGGTAAAAAAACGGAAGAAAAAGAATTTTATGAAAAATTAAAAAATGAACGCAGGAAAAATGATCTTGCAGCCAACGTTGAGAAAAACGATTTACCGTTACAAAACGTATCTTTTAAAAAAGAAGTTTTAAAAGGAGTAACGGAAGATAAAAAGGAAAAAGAGGCGGAAAATATTTCAACCGGGGCACCAAAGGTAAAACTCGATGAGAATAAATCGGAGAAAGAGGAGTTGAAACCTTTTTCCCATGAAGAAATTTTGGAATCATCCACAAAATATTTTGACGGAGATACTTTGGCGGCTAACGTGTGGATGAATAAATATGCATTAAAAGACAGTTCCGGTAATATTTACGAATTGAATCCGGACCGGATGCACCGTAGAATTGCACGCGAATTTGCCAGAATCGAGAAAAAATACCCTAACGGTCTTACTGAAGAAGAAATTTACGAGGTAATAAAAGATTTTAAATACATTGTGCCGCAGGGAAGTCCGATGGCAGGAATAGGAAATAATTTCCAGGTGTCTTCACTTTCAAACTGTTTTGTTATAGGTAATACAGGGAATTCCGATTCTTATGGCGGCATAATGAAGATTGACGAAGAACAGGTACAGTTGATGAAACGCAGGGGAGGAGTGGGACATGACCTTTCTCATATACGTCCCAAAGGAAGTCCAGTTCAAAATACCGCACTTACATCAACGGGCGTGGTTCCTTTTATGGAGAGATACTCCAATTCAACGCGTGAAGTGGCACAAGACGGACGTCGTGGTGCATTGATGCTTTCCATTAGTATCAAACATCCCGATTCTGAGCATTTTATTGATGCCAAGATGGAATCGGGTAAAGTTACCGGAGCCAATATTTCCGTAAAGATTGATGATGAATTCATGCAAGCCGTTAAAGAAGGTAAAACATATGTTCAGCAATATCCGATAGATTCCGATAATCCGAAGTATAAAAAAGAGATTGATGCACGTAAGCTTTGGAATAAAATAATTCATAATGCATGGGCATCAGCCGAACCCGGAGTTTTGTTTTGGGATACAATAATAAGAGAGTCTGTTGCGGATTCGTATGCCGAATACGGTTTTAAAACCGTTTCAACTAACCCTTGCGGCGAAATACCTTTGTGTCCGTACGACAGCTGCAGGTTGTTGGCAATGAATCTCTACAGTTATGTTAAAAATCCGTTTACTTCCGAAGCTGAATTTGACTTTGAATTGTTTAAAAAACACGTTCACATTGCACAGAGGTTGATGGACGACTTGGTTGACCTTGAAATAGAAAAGATTGACAGAATTCTCGATAAAATAGCAAGCGACCCCGAGCCCGAAGAGATAAAATATGTTGAAAAACGTCTTTGGGAAAAAATACGTGAAAAAGCTTTGCAAGGTAGAAGAACAGGTATCGGTATTACCGCCGAAGGCGATATGTTGGCTGCTTTGGGACTTCGTTACGGCTCCGAAGAAGCTATCAAATTTTCAGTAAGTGTTCATCGACTTTTGGCAATAGAAGCATACCGTTCTTCCGTGGATCTTTCGGCTGAAAGAGGGCCTTTCGGAGTTTTTGACTATGAGAAAGAAAAAGATAATCCGTTCATTAAAAGGATAGGTGAAGCTGCACCCGAGATAATTGAAAAAATGAAAAAGGTGGGCAGACGTAACATATCGATGCTTACGATAGCACCTACCGGTAGTGTTAGTATTTGTACACGTACTACCTCTGGAATAGAGCCCGTGTTTATGGTTTCGTACAAAAGAAGAAGAAAGGTTAATCCAAATGATAAAAATGTTGTTGTAAGTTTTGTTGATGAAGTTGGTGACGCTTGGGAAGAGTTTAATGTGTTTCATCCCAAATTCGAAGTGTGGTTAAAGAAAAACGGTTACAATGTTGAAGAAGTTAAAGGTTATGACGATGATAAATTGAACGAAATTATCAAAAAGTCACCTTATTATAAAGCGACTTCCGCCGATATCGATTGGTTGAGCAAGGTGAAGATGCAAGGAATGATACAAAAATGGGTTGATCACTCTATAAGTGTTACGGTAAACGTGCCAAATGATGTTGACGAAAAACTTGTCAGCGATATTTATCTTACCGCTTGGGAAAGCGGCTGTAAAGGTATGACCATATACAGAGACGGATCGCGTGACGGAGTATTGATAAGTTCAAGTAAAAAGAAAGAAGATAAAAAGAAAGATGACGATAACGGAGATGAAGTTTTCAAAGAAACAAAAGCTCCCCGTCGTCCTGCAATTCTTGAAGCCGACGTTATCAGATTCCAAAATAATTATGAAAAATGGATTGCTTTTATCGGTAAGTTGAATAATAAACCTTACGAGATATTTACCGGAAAAGCCGAAGATTTTTACTTGCCGCCTTGGGTTGATAAAGGTTGGATTATTAAAGTTAAAAATGCAAACGAAAAAGGCGAAACAAGATATGATTTCAGATTTAACGATAAACAGGGGTATAAAGTAACCTTTGAGGGTCTTTCACGTTCGTTTGATCCGGAATACTGGAACTATGCAAAACTTATTTCTGGTGTTTTGCGTCACGGTATGCCGATTCCTTATGCTATTGACTTGATTGATAACCTTAATGTAAAAGAGGATAACATTAATACTTGGAAAAACGGGGTGGTAAGAGCTTTGAAACGTTATATCCCAGACGGAACAAAAGCAAAAGGTACAAAATGTCCCGAATGCGGTGAAGAGAGTGTTATCTATCAGGACGGTTGTTTAACATGTCAAAGTTGCGGATATTCAAAATGCGGTTGATTAATAAATAATTATAATTTTCACAAAAGAAAAACGGCTTCAAACGAAGCCGTTTTTTTATTATTCTTTTATGATTTTGCCGGTGTAATTTATTTTTCCCGACGCTATTTTTATCAAATAAACACCTTTATCAAGAAATGACAAATCCAGACTAAAAATGTTTGAATTGAATTTTTTGTTCAACAGTCTGTTTCCGGTAACATCGTATATTTCAATATTTACGTTGTTTGTTAAAACCGGTAATTTAACATTTAAATTTCCGGACACGGGATTAGGACTTAATTTTACAAAACTATTACTGTTTTCGTCTATTCCCCAATGGTCATTTACTAACAGGTTAAACGAACATGAGTCAAGTAAAGTTCCCGATGGATCCTTTAAATACCAGGTTATAACATAATTGCCGGCAGGAAATGATGCGCTGTCGAGCGTAGGCATATTGTTATAGCTGTTGGATAAAACAATATTGTATCCGCATTGATTTATTACACTGTCAGGATCAAATTCCCCGTTTTGAGCAACATAAGTGTCAGTATCATAAAGGTCTTTTGTTTGATCGTCAATACACATAATTTGTGTTTGTTTTTCGTAAATTGAAGCATATCCTGAATAATATACGCTATCGAATTTATCGGTAACTTTACATCTGAACTTGTTTCCGAAAAGATTTTGAGGAATACTTGTAATGTTTAATTCGGCTTTTCCCGTTCCCTCAAAAGTTCCGTTATCATCAATATCTTCCCATCCCGAACCGTTGTTCATTTGCCATTTCATACTTTTTGCACCTGCTGTAAGAACCGAGAAAAAAGCGTTGTTTCCGGCACATGTAGTTACATCAACAGGAGAGGAAATAATTCTGAATAAAAAACTTTCAGCCCAACTCAAGTTTTCATCAGGCCACGAACCGATAACAAAATCATTGTAACCGTCATTGTTCAGATCGGCAATTTGTGTTTGACGTATGGCAGCATCCAGTGCATAAGTTTTAATTTCAAAACTATCTGCTGCGTTAATGTTTTCGATGTAATAAGCCCTGTTAATAAATCCGCTGGAACTTATTATGTCATCAAAACCGTCGTTGTCCATGTCACCTGCTTCCACCGAATAGCTTCCTCCCCATGTTTCAATCACGTGATCTGTAAAAGTTCCGTCGTGATTATTAATTAACCAGTGCACGTAATCGGGATTGCAAATAATGTCGGTATAACCGTCGTTATTTAAATCCACTGCTTTTACATTATCGGAATACGTACCGAAATCAACTACTTCACCTGTATTTTCAAAATTATTGTCACCTGTATTTTTTAAAATGGCTATTCCCGTTGCATTTGAAAAAACAATGTCACGGTCACCGTCGTTATCAAGATCAAAAAATCTGGCACTTAACGGTGAAGAAACATTAGCTAACACCTCTTTACTGAAACTGCCTCCGTCATTTTTATAAAGTGCTATCTGATTTGCATTTACTATTGCCGAAATAAAATCCTGGTCACCGTCGTTATCTATATCGTAAAAGTCAATACTTGCGGGTCCGTCACAATTCTGATCGATATAAATGGGGCCGATGAAAGTTGTTTCCAAATTTTTAAAAAACATTAACACATCGCCCATTGCATCGGCTACAAAAAGGTCATCACGATTATCGTTATCTATATCCGTAAATTTCATATCATAAATATTGTATCCTGCCTGGAACAATATGTGTTCATCGCTAAAATCATTACCGTTGTTATTGTTTACTACCCATCTTATTTCCGAACCGTCCGAATAAAAAACGTCGATATCACCGTCGTTGTCGTAATCGTCTGTTGCAATTCTCCATGAACTTATGGTTTTGTTAATGTTGTGAACCTTAAAAGCTCCGGCACCATTTTTAAACCAATAAATCATATTTTTATAACCCGACGACCAAGAATCGCAAGATACTATGTCAATCATACCGTCGCTGTTAAAATCTCCGGTTGCAACTCCGTTGGGTTCCTTTGTTTCGGAAGAAATTAAAAAAGGTGTAAAATTCAGATTATCATTTATGTAAGCAATAATCAGGTTATTATTAGGTGATGTTGCAACCAGGTCGATATCCCCATCCAAATCGAAATCGGCGGAAGCAAGACCCAATGCTAAAGATAAAGTATCGGTAATAACAAATTGTGACGAAAAATTTCCCGAACCGTCAATATTTTTGTACCAAGCAAGTTTGTTATCATTTTTTGATGTGGAAACAATATCATTGTAACCGTCGTTATCCAAATCAACGGCGATTATATTTGAGACATAATCTATTTGTCCTTGGGTTACCGTATCATATTGTTGATTAAACGATGTGCCGCCGTTATTTTTAAAATATACAATATCGTCCGAAAGTCCGTTTCCGATAATAATTTCCGGATAACCGTCACCTGTTACATCGGTACAGCATAGGGCAACTGGTATATGAAGATTTTCACCTACGTTGGCTGTTGAATCGAAGTTATCGTTTCCGTCATTTATTAATAACAGGGCACTTTCACTTTGTTTAAAAATACATACCACATCATTGTCACCGTCCATGTCAACATCCGAAGCGGTAATTGCCGAAGGCATGGTATAAGAAGTTGTAAAATAAGGTTGTAATTGAAAGTTCCCGTTCCCTGTATTTTTATACCATCCCGTTTTGTTTCCCGTTTGTGAAATTGCTAAAATATCCTTTAATCCGTCGTTGTCAAGGTCGGCGGCAAACAAAGAAGTACAATAATGGAATTCCGTTCCCAAAACTATTGTTTGTGAAAATTTGTTTGAATCTGGATTAAAAAGATTGCAACTTATTTTGTTGTCCTGTATTGATGAATAAATAACATCGTCATACCCGTCATTATTCAAATCCGCCGAGATTATTGCATAAGGTTCGTCGGGGGTTTCGCTAACAAGCGTTTGAGGGCTGAAAACCTGTCCGTTGACGGTAAATGATGTCAAAATAAATATCAGGTAAATTATGATTTTTCTCATATACCAATGTTTAAATATTAACTGTAAACAATGTTACTCTTTTATTATTTTACGGGTAATACTGTTACCTTCCGATTTAATTGTTATAAAATATATTCCTTTTGGTAATTTCGAAATATCTATAAGGCTTCCGGTTTTGTAATTTTCTAACTCAAGAACAGTGTTTCCGAGGATATTATTAATGGTAATATCGGCTTTTTCACCCTCTTTGGTGTTTACAGTTAACTTGTCAAAGGCGGGATTCGGGAAAATGCTTATATCATTGTTATCCGCTTCGTCTATTCCCGTTATTACAACGTAATAACAATCGGACATTGCAGAACAAGAACCTTGTGTTATTATTACGGCATAATATCCAGTTGTTTCGGGAATAAACATTTGACCGGTCGCACCTTCAATGATTGAAGTATCTGCACAATTTACCCATTGATATTCAACATCCGTGGCTTCCGCAATTAAAGTGTCACCCGTTTGTATTACGTTGGTGTTTATTTCATCGTAAAATGATAACGAAACTATTTCCACCGAGTCGCAGCCTATCGACCCGTAATAAGTTCCGGGCTCCGTTTCCCATATTCCACCTATTAAAAGACTGTCGGAGTAACATATCGTTGTATCTCTCGTTATTATTGTTCCGGGCTGGTAGGTAAACACTTTATCACCGTTACTGCTTGAAAAATTCCCTATGTATAAATCCAGGAAATTGTCGTTGTTGATATCGGCGGCTTCAAAATCATGTGAACTTGTATTGAAATTACTACCCGATACATGAAAATGTCCCGGGTTTGACGGGTCGTTTTCAAAGATGTATTGATCGGTAATAATATCCGGAAGATTATCATAGTTGATGTCTTTCAATTCAATATCGATAAAAAACTGCTGACCTCCGTCAAATATGGTATCACCTGGATAAAATGTCCCCAAACCGTCGTTATACCATATTTCAATATATCCGTGCCAAGGAGCGAATACCAAATCTTTAAAGCCGTCGCCGTTAATATCGGCTGCATCCACACCTTCGCTATCGTCGGCCATTTCATTTTGGGCTTCGGTAAAATGTCCCGTGCCGTCGTTTATATAAAATTTTGCAGGGAATCCTCTTGCCACGGCTGCATCCAGGTCACCGTCATTGTCGGCATCAAAAAGCACTGCACTTTCGGGCGAACTACATGAAAGATCCTGTCCGTTATCAATAAAATTTCCTGTGCCGTCGTTAAGATAAATTCCCATTTTATCACTGTTAGGGAAAAGGATATCCAAATAACCGTCACCGTTTAAATCGCCTACTGCAAATTCATGTCCCGATGAATAATTGGCGGCATCATCCGATTTCAGAACAAAATATCCGCTTCCAATATTTTTCCATACTTCCAGTCCGTAACTTTCGCTGTAAAAAGGTGCCGTTACAAAGTCCATGTCCCCGTCATTGTCGATATCGAATGCTTCAACACCGAATCTTGCCCTGTCTTCTCCGAGGTTTACACCGTTTGTATCAATGTGTCCCGTACCGTCGTTAAAATATACGCTTATATCGTCATAAGCATTAATAACCACCACATCTTTCCATCCGTCGCCGTTAAAATCGGCTAACGAAACACCGAAAGTCGGCTCCGGTATTCCAATGTCATTTTGTTGAAGGGTGAAATTGATACAATTTTGTGATGTTAAATTTAATACCGGAAAAAGCAAGAAAAGAATTGAAAATACTAAGGTAGAAGTTCTCATGATAATTAAATTTGATTAAACAAATATTTATTAAACCAAATTTAATTAAACTACGGTTTAAAATCAAGAAATATCAATCTTATTATCAGATAAAAAAAAGACTGCCTAAACAGACAGCCTTTTTTTACGTTTATGAAAAATAAATATTACTCGTCAATATTTTTCTTTGCTTTTCTGGCCGAATAGCTTATTTTCAAAGCACCGGCTTTACGAAGTTCTTGTTTAACATCGGTTACAATACCCATCTTTGTCGATTCGTCAACTTTAAGTGAAATGGTGATTTTGTTTCTATCGTTTTCACTTCTTGCTTGCCTTTCGCGTGCAACAAATTCACCGATATCTTTCACCGTTGCAAACTGATCGTCCAACTGAATACGTGCATTGTTACCGTAAACTCTTACATTAATAGGAGGACCTATTAAGATGTAACTCACTAACGACTTCTTTTCAAGTTTTTGAATCTCGGTAGCCTCGGGAACTTTGGTTTTAACCTTGGGGCTTGTTTCACGCATGGTAGTTGTTACCATAAAGAAGAAAAGAAGCATAAATATAATATCAGGCAAAGATGATGTATTAATTGCACCAACTTCCTTTTTTATTTTTTTCTTGATTCTTGCCATTTTATTCTCCTCCTACGTTTTCAGGTTCTGCCTCTGAAATAGGTACCGGAACGAGCTTGTTAATAATTTTGATTTTTTTCTCGTCAACAAGCTGGTTATATTTCACACCGTAAAGTTGTAACGATTTTTCGTCTTTCATTTCATTGAAAGCTCTTGCAAGTTCGTTTTGTACCTTAATATACATACCGTACGAAGTACCACGGTCGTTTTTCAACGATATTACCCCCTTTGAAAGAGGTACTTTTTTACCCAGTTCTTCTATGTATTTTTCTTTGATTTCGGGATATTTGGGGTTATTAGGATGCAAAGCCATAAAGTCTTTTACTTTGTCTTTAAGCATTCTGATATCACCGCGTTCCCCGTTTATCAAAAGCTGGTCGCGACTGTTAACCAGGATTTTCATAACGTTACGTTCTTTTACGTCAACGTTTTCCTGATTGTTTTCAACCGGTGGAGGCAGTTTCCTGATAATACCAGTATCAACATCCATTGTAGTTGTTACAAGGAAGAATATAAGCAAGAGGAATGCTATATCTGCCATTGAACCGGCATTGATTTCCGGAACTGCTCTTTTACTCATGTTATATTTTATTTAAATGCTTTAACTATTGCTGAATAAAGTATTACCAAAACTGCCAGACCTGAGAAAATATAAGTGGCAATTAGCCCTGTACCTACAAGTCTTGACGTTTGTGCCGTAATATGATACTCTTCCAATTGTAAGGAAGTAAGTTGATTTCCGGCTAAAGAATACGAAACACCGAATACAACAACAAAAATCACCGTACTAATGAGTAATTTTATTGCGCTTTTCGGTTTAGCGGCGATATTGAACAACGCACCGACTATTGTAATAACTGCTGCCGTTATTACCAGCCCGATGCCCATGTTTATCAAAGTGTCTTCCGATAAAGTTCCCGTGTAAAACATTATCCCCGCAATAGCGGATAATATTAACAGGATTATAAGAATCCACTTGGTTATATTATGAATTTTATCTACCATGATAAATTATTTTTTTGCATAATTTGCTAAAAGATCAATAAATGAAATCGAGCTGTCTTCCATATCATTTACAAGACTGTCGATTTTGGAAATAATGTAGTTGTAGAAAATTTGAAGAATAATAGCAACGATAAGTCCGAATACTGTTGTCAAAAGAGCAACTTTAATACCCGATGCAACAACTGTCGGAGAGATGTCACCTGCTGCGGCAATGTCATCAAATGCCTGGATCATACCGATTACGGTACCCATAAACCCGAGCATAGGTGCAAGTGCTATAAACAATGAAATCCAACTTACTCCGGCTTCGAGTTTACCTGTAACTACACTTCCGTAAGCGAGGATAGCTTTTTCAACGTCTTCCATTCCGTTGTCAAAACGGTTAAGTCCTTCGAAGAAAATACTTGCAACAGGTCCTCTTGTGTTTCTAACAACTTCTTTTGCAGCTTCAATACCACCGCTTTTCAGAGCTTCGTCAACTTTTTGAAGCAGTTTGTTAGTATTAACGGTAGCTAAACTCAAATAAATAATACGTTCGATGGCAATGGCCAAACCAAAAATAAGGGTAAGTAAAACGATACCCATAAATTCGGGACCACCTTCTATAAATTTTTCTTTAAGAATTTGGTGGAAAGATTTTGGTTCGTCTGTTTTTTCCGTAACAGTTGTAGCAGTTTCAGTAGCTTGTACCGTGGCACTATCTGCTTTTTGAACTGTACTGTCAGTGGTTGCTGCAGTACTATCCTGCGCAAAACCGTTCTGCGATAACCCTACAAAGGTTATCATTGCAACAATTGAAAGAAATGCAATTACTTTTTTCATGATTTTAAAATTGGTTTTTCTAATAAGTATTAACAAAATTTGATTTTGATATTTGAACAAAAATAACAATAAATTTTAATAAACAAGGAAAACATAGCGATGTTTATCCTTTTCTTTGCGGAGAGGGCGGGATTCGAACCCGCGATACCCTTTTGGGGTATACACGCTTTCCAGGCGTGCCTCTTCAGCCACTCGAGCACCTCTCCGGTTTTTGTAACGTTTAGGTGTACAAACTAACGGGCAAATGTAAAAAAATTTTTATTCCGTAAGCTCACCGCGTAACGAACGTTGCAACAAAGATTTAATTTTATCCTTGTCCTTGTACTCTCCCAATAAATACATCAACTTGGTTATTCCCGCTTCCGTTGTCATATCTTTTCCGCTGATAACTCCAATATCGTTAAGTTTCGTACTGGTTTCGTATTTCCCTTGTACAACGGAACCCATAATACATTGTGTTATATTAAGTATTATTAAACCGTTATCTATTGCTTCTTTCAACGCGTTTATAAACCATTCTTCAGTTGGCGCGTTACCCGAACCGAAAGTCTCCATAACCAAGGCCTCTATTCCGGAGTTAATTATCGATTTAACCGTATTCTCGGAAATACCCGGGAAAATTTTTAATATCCCTACGTTGGGATTTAACTTTTTTCGCACTTTAAGTTTCTTAAAGTTGGGTTTTAGTATGTAGTTGTGGTTAAATTTTATGTAAATACCCACATCGGCCAACGGCGGATAGTTTCCGGATACAAATGCATTAAAATGTTCAGCACTGTATTTAATTGTTCTGTTCCCTCTCAATAGTTTGTCCTCAAAATATATACACACTTCGGGAACTACAGGTGTGTCGTCTATTTTGGATGCCGCTATTTCGATAGACGCAATAAGGTTGTCTCTGCCGTCGGTTCTCAAATCCCCGATAGGTAGTTGCGAACCGGTTAGAATTACGGGTTTGTTGAGGTTATCCAGAATAAAACTCAATGCCGAAGCCGTGTACGACATGGTATCCGAACCGTGAAGAACAACAAAACCGTCATAATCATTGTAGTTGTTTTCAATTATTTCCGCAATTTTTATCCAATGCGACGGTTTTATATTCGAGGAATCCAGAATAGGGTCGAAACTGACAAAATCGAGGGTGCATTCGAATTTTTCCAAAATCGGAATAAGTTCAAAAGTGTTTTTGAAGTTGAAGGGAATCAGCGAACCGGTTTTTTCATCTTTTATCATACCTATGGTTCCGCCAGTGTAAATAACAAGTATTGAAGGTGTTTCGTCCATTTATATTTCCGTTTTAAATAAATTTAACGCATTATTTGTTGTGATTTCCGCAATTTCCGCAATGTCTTTATTTTTTGTCAAAGCTATTTTTTCAGCTATATATTTAATGTATGAACTTTGATTTCGTTTTCCGCGAAATGGAACAGGAGTTAGAAAAGGCGAATCGGTTTCAAGAACCAAATGTTCAGTAGGTATATCTTTTACCGTTTTATCAAGTCCTGAATTTTTAAAAGTTACAACACCTCCTATTCCCATAAAAAAACCGATGTCCATTATTTTACGGGCATCGTCAAAAGTGCCTGTAAAACAATGAAAAACACCTGTTAAATCACCGGTAAGTTCTTCTTTAACTATTCGGTAAGTTTCCTCAAAAGAGTTGCGTGTGTGTATTGAAACCGGTAATTTGAACTTTTTGGCGAATTTTAATTGGCTTCTAAAAGCATCCAATTGTTGTTCCTTGAATGTTTTGTCCCAATATAAATCTATTCCTATTTCACCGACGCCGTAATATTTACCTTTTTCAAGTTCTTTTTCCACAATTTCAAGTTCTGACGTGTAATTCTCTTTTACGGATGTAGGATGCAGCCCCATCATCGGAAAGCAAATACCGGAATAATTTTCGGTTAAATAATTTAACTCTTTTATTGTGGAACTGTCGATATTGGGATTCAACAAAATATCGACATTATCCTCAACTGCATTTTTTATAACAATATCCCTGTCGTCATCAAAATCGTCAAGATATAAATGTGTGTGGGTGTCAACGAATTTCATTTATTTTTTTCTTTTTTGCCCGGTAAATTCGAAAGTATTTCGGGAGAAACGGTTTCGTTTACAAGCTCCTCAAGTTTTTTCTTGGCTTTTTCTTTAATTTCGGGAGTTATTGAGTTTGAAACGCTCATCAAAGCAAAGCTTAAAAATGCCGCATCATCCGTAAATCCTAAAACGGGTATAAAATCGGATATGATGTCGGTAGGTAAAATGAAATAGCCTAAGGCTCCCATTATTACCAGTTTATTTTTTATAGTCACTTTTTCATCACTCAAAACATAGAATAATATCAAAGCGTAAAACAAAATTTCCATCCCTACTTTGACACTCCAACCTTTGATCTTTTTAAAAAGGTCGTTCTCGCTGTAAAAATCGATATATCTTCCGAGTGAAGAAAAAAACGATTCTTTCTTATTTCTTTTTGCAGGCCAGTTATACATAAAAGTATATTTTGTTTGTTGCAAAAGTAATATTTTACCGTTAATTGCCATTTAAAGTTTATTTTTGAATTATGTGCGGAAGGTATCAATTATCGGTAAAGGGTAAACAAATTTCCGAACGTTACAATGTTGACGTTTACGAGGATAAATTTGTGCCCAAATATAATTGTGCTCCCGGCCAACTGTTACCCGTTATTGCAAATGACAATCCGGGTGAAGTCAGGTTTTTCAGGTGGGGACTTATTCCGTATTGGGCTAAGGATCCGTCAATCGGCTTTAAGTTGATAAATGCCAGAGCCGAAACAATAGATATTAAGCCTGCTTTTAAAAAGCCGTTTGAAAAACAGCGTTGCTTAATTCCGGCAAACGGTTTTTACGAGTGGAGAAAAGAGAATAAACAACCTTACAGGATTGCTTTTAAGGACGAAAAAATATTTTCGATGGCGGGAATATGGGATGTCTGGCTTGATGCAGAAGAAAGGTCCGTTTACTCATTTGCCATAATAACGGTTCCCGCAAACAATATTTTAAAGGATATACATACAAGAATGCCCGCCGTTTTAGACGAAAAAGATGAATGGAAATGGCTTGAAAGCAATGATAAAAAGGTGTTGAAAAACTTGTTAAAACCGGTGGCTGATGACAAAATGAAAATATATCCGGTAAGTAAAAAAGTTAATTCGGCTAAAAACGAGGGAGAGGAATTGATATATCCTCTAAGCGATAAAGGTTTTAAAACTCTTTTCGATTAAATTTATTTTCCTCAAACTTTCTCAGGGTTTCCGTTTCGTGAATTTCCAATTGTTCGTGAAGTATTTCAATGTTTTTAACGATAGAAACATCCAAAGAATAAGCTCCCGTCACATTATTTATTTTCCGTATGTTTTCCAGTAAATATTCTTTTAATTCATCGTCAAAATAATTTTCATAAAAAATCAAATAGTCTATTTGTTTGAATTTGGGTAGTAACTTTTGTTTGGAGTTATTATTACTTACAAGATGTAATTTTGTCTTGAAATCCTCGAAATTGCAATAAAACCAAGAATATCCGTTTTCATCCGTTTCCGGAAAAATAAAATCGTCATATCTTTTAAAGCCGGTGTTTAACGATTTATTTAAAAGGTTGGCAATCATATAATCTGGTAAAGCGGTAACAATACCGATAATTTTCAGGTTACTGTTGTCATCATCAATTAATTGCAACTTTTTTTTAGCTGTCATACACCGCTTTTTTAACAAAGTTCAAAATTAGTAAATAATAGAAACTATATTTGCATTTAAAGAGTTAATATTATGATTATAGGTATAACAGGAACGCTTGGCGCGGGTAAAGGTACGATAGTTGAGTATCTTGTAAAAAACAAAGGTTTTAAACACTATTCGGCACGTGATTTTATTGCCGGAGAAGTTAAAAAAAGAGGGCTTCCTTTAAATCGTGATACTTTAACCGGAGTTGCCAACGATTTGCGCGAAAAACATTCACCCGAATATGTTATTGAACAGCTTTTTTATAAAGCTCAAAAAAACGGAGGTAATGCTGTTATTGAAAGTGTTAGGACACCGGGCGAGGTTGAATTTCTTAGAAAACAAAAGGATTTCCGGCTTTTTGCCGTTGACGCCGACCCTGAAATAAGGTATAAAAGGATTGTTCAACGCGGCAGCGAAACGGACCGGGTAAGTTTTGAAACTTTTATGGCAAATGAAAAACGCGAAATGACTTCGGACGACCCGAACAAACAAAACCTTTCAAAATGTATAGAAATGGCCGATTTTGTTTTTTACAATAACGGCACCGTAGAAGACTTATACACCGAGGTGGAGAAAGTTCTTAAACAACTCGGGTTATAGTTTCAATTTTTAACGGATTATTTTTTATTCCAATACGGTTTTCTTTTTTCAAGAAAAGCTGCCATACCCTCTTGACCTTCTTTTGAAGCTCTTAATTCGGCAATTAGTTCAGCCATATCTTCAATTGTTGAATCCAAACTACCGGAAGATATTACTTTTTCAATGAGTTTTTTAGTGGTTTTTACAGCTTCCGGTGCCGAAGTTAAAAATTGATCGATGTATTCGTTTAAAACCTTTTCAAGTTCTCCATCTTTAACGGCTTTGTTTATCAAATTCCATCTTTCCGCCTCTTTTGCCTTAAATCTTTTTCCGGTGGTCATAAGTTCTTTAGCACCGTACTCGCCAATTCTTTTTATTACGAAAGGTGATATTGTGGCGGGAGCTATTCCTATTTTCACCTCCGAAAAGGCAAAAGTTGTATTTTCCTCTGCAATTGCTATGTCACAGGCAGCTATAAGTCCGTTGGCTCCGCCGTAAGAAGCGCCGTGAACAACTGCAATTGTCGGTACGGGACAGTTGTATATCGTTTTAAAAAGGTTTGCCAGTTTTTTACCGTCTTTTACATTTTCTTCAAAACCGAATTGCGCAATCCCTTTCATATAATTCAAATCGGCACCTGCACAAAACGACTTACCGTTACCTTTTAATATTATTACCCTTGAGTTTTCATTATCGTAAAAACTTTTAAACGTATTTGTAAGTTCGGAAATCATTTCCTCGTTCATTGCATTATGAACTTCGGGGCGGTTAAGCGTTACCCACGTAATGTTCCCGGTATTTTCAACTGTTATGGTTTTAAAATCGGTCATTGTTAAATTTTTGTAAAGCGTAAATGAAATTGTTTACATTCTGAACACGCCGTATTTTTGTTCTGGATATTTGTTGTTTAACGACATTGCAATACCCATTGCTATAACTTTTCTGGTGTCAACGGGGTCCAATATTCCATCGTCCCAAAGTCGTGAAGTGCTGTAATACGCCGAACCTTCTCTTTCGTATTTTTCAAGGATGGGTTTACGTAAGGCTTCTATTTCTTCTTGAGACATCTCCATACCTCTGGCTCTGTATTGCTCTTGTTTAACCGTAACAAGTACCGTTGCCGCCTGTTCGCCTCCCATCACCGAAATTTTGGCGTTGGGCCACATAAAAAGCAATCTGGGATCATAAGCACGTCCTGCCATACCATAATTTCCCGCACCGAAGGACCCTCCGAAAATAACGGTGAATTTGGGAACATTGGTGTTTGAAACGGCATGTACCATTTTTGCACCGTCTTTTGCTATTCCTTTCCTCTCAAACTCTTTACCCACAATAAAACCTGTAATGTTTTGCAAAAACAGTAACGGTATTTTACGACTTGTACAAAGCTCTATAAAATGGGTAACCTTTAAAGCCGATTCGGAAAATAACACGCCGTAATTAGCGATAATTCCCACCGGAAAACCCATTATGTGAGCAAAACCGGTAACTACCGTAGGAGCATATTTTTCTTTAAATTCCTGGAATCTGCTGCCATCAACAATTCGCATAATGATTTCCCTGGGGTCAACAAGTTTTCTTAGATCCACTGGAGCTATACCGTAAAGTTCTTCGGGGTCGTAAACGGGGTCTTCCGGAGTGATTATATCAAGTTGTTGTTTCTCTTTATAATCCAGGTTTTCGAAAATATTACGACAAATTTGAATGGCATGAACGTCGTCATTTGCAAAATGGTCTGCAACTCCCGAAATAGAGGTATGAACTTCTGCACCACCGAGTTCTTCGGCTGTAACTTCCTCGCCGGTAGCGGCTTTTACCAAAGGAGGTCCGCCTAAAAAGATGGTTCCTTGCTCTTTTACTATTATCGTTTCGTCGCTCATAGCGGGAACATAGGCGCCACCGGCGGTACACGAACCCATAACAATTGATATTTGAGGTATCCCCATAGCCGACATGCGGGCTTGGTTATAAAAAAACCTCCCGAAATGATTTTTGTCGGGGAAAACCAAATCCTGTTCGGGCAAAAAAGCGCCTCCCGAATCAACCATATAGACACAAGGCAGGTGGTTTTCCATTGCTATTTCCTGAGCCCTTAAATGTTTTTTTATGGTGTATTGCATATATGTGCCGCCTTTTACGGTAGCGTCGTTGGCTATGATAACGGTCTCCCTGCCGTGTATAATTCCTATTCCCGTAACGATTCCGGCAGAAGGAAATTCGTTATTGTATTGATTATAAGCGGCAAGCGGTGACAATTCCAAAAAAGGAGTGTTGGGGTCTATCAGTAAATTTATTCTGTCCCGTGCAAGTAACTTACCTCTTGAAATATGTTTTTCAATGGCTTTTTCAGACCCTCCTTTTGTAACTTGCGATAATATTTGTTTGTATTCGTTTAAAAGTTTAAGAAACTCTTCTTTGTTTTTTTTGAACTCGGTTGAGTTTACATCAATCTTGCTTTTTAATCTCTTCAATTTGATAGGATTTTTAGTGTTACGATTGCAATGTTAATGAAAATCGGGTAATTTTAAAAGATGCCGGATGTCTTATTTTTATTGTTGATAGTTATTTTGGTGGAAACACTTATAAAGTAAGTTGTTTTATTTAATTATTTTAGCAAGTCCTAAAACCGGAAATTTTAAAATTATGAAGTATCCTAAAAAAGTAACTATAGGTGATATAACTGTAAGGGACGGATATCAGCACGAAGAAAAATTTATTCCCACCGGCGCAAAACTCTGGATGCTCGAAGAGCTTGTCTTGGCGGGCTTTAAGCATCTGGAAGTCACTAACTACGGTAACCCCAAAGGAATGCCGCAGTTTAAAGATGCCGATGAGCTTTTCAGAATGTTGCGCAACAGCAAAAGGGTAAGGGACAAACTTGATGATGTTGTTTTAACGGCTGTTACAATCAGGGAGCGTGCCATTGAGCGTGCCATTGAAGCGAAAAAAGAGGGTTACGGTCCCGACAGAATATTGTTAATGGTTTCCACGAGCGAATCGCATCAAAAGAAAAACTCGGGACTTACTTTAAAAGAATATTGGTCAATGGCCGAAGAATGGGTTAAAAAAGCGCGTGATGCCGGACTTTATGTAAACGGTACCGTAAGCACCATTTGGGGTTGTCCCATAGAGGGTCCGACAAAAATGGAAGATGCCGTTGCTTTCACAAAAAGATGGTTTGATATAGGTGCCACTGATGTAGAGCATGCCGATCACGACGGTTCCGCTTCACCCGACAGGGTATATAAATATTTTTCCATGCTTTTGGATGCGGTGGATAATCCCGAAAAACAAATAGCTCATTTTCATACCACCAGAGGTTGGGGATTGGCAAATGTGCTTGCCGCTCTGCAGGCCGGAATGACCAATTTTGAATCGACGATGGGAGGTATAGGAGGACAACCTGCCAATTTTGTTGACGGAACACCCGTTTCAGGTACGGGAGAATATTATTATAAAGACCCGAACGGAGTGGGGTTGGTTTCAACGGAAGATATGGTTGTGATGATGGATGAAATGGGTATTGACACCGGTTTGGATATTGACAGAATTCTGAAAATAGGCAGGATGAATGAAAAAATAGTGGGAAGAAGACTGCGTTCGGAAACCATAAATCAAGGACGGATTCCCAAAGAAATGAGCGGTAGAAAGTAATGGCGTTTTTGCATAGAGCTTATAATATTAATAAGGTGTACAAAAAACATCTTTTTGTTTATCTTTGCACTTTAATATCTTGATAAATAACAAAACAATATTTAATAACGGCATGTTAAAGTCGAGAGGTTATGTGCCGTATCATTAACTATCCTTTTATATAAATGGAATACAATACACAAAGAGAGAAACTTATTATTCCCGAATACGGTCGTAATATTCAAAAGATGATTGAATATACCGTTGGGGTGGAAGACAGGGAAAAAAGGAACAAGTATGCCAGAATAATAGTGAATATTATGGCTCAGATGAATCCCTCGATCAGGGAACAAAGCGATTACGTTCATAAACTTTGGGATCATCTTTTTATTATCTCCGATTTTAAACTGGATGTGGATTCGCCGTATCCCCCGCCGAGTAAAGATGTTTTGGTAAGAAAACCCGACCCCATTAAATACAGCGACAATAAAATCAAATATCGTCCTTACGGCAAATATGTTGAAAGGATGATAGAAAAAATAGCTGAAATGGATGATAGTCCCGAAAAAGAAGAACTTATCAGGATTATTGCCAATCATCTTAAAAAATCTTACCTTAACTGGAACAGGGATTCCGTTAATGACGAAACCATCTTAAAACATCTTGAAGAACTTTCGGGCGGACGTTTGAAACTTACCGAAGATCAGGAATTGGTATCCACATCAGAACTGCTTGCTCGTAACAGGAGTCGTAAGAAAACATCGGGGTATCGCCAAAACAACAACGGTAAACGCAGAAATTACAATCAAAAGAGATATTAAGATTTTTTTTAAAGTCGTAGAGTATTTTAACTAATACGGGAACAATAAAAATTTTAAAAAGTTGTTATCAAGATAAACCCCGGTTCCGAAAAAATAAACTATGGGATTTTTTCATTTTTTAAAAGAGAAGAAGTTTTACAAACATTTGTTGATAGCAATTTTATTAACGGTTGTTTTATTTTGGCTTGCTTTATTCGGTCTTGACAAGTACACACGTCACGGGGAGGTTTATAAAGTACCCGATTTTAAAGGAAAAACCATTGCCCAATTGAAAAAGGAGGGAATGGACGAATTTTTCCAGTTTATTATTATCGACTCGGTTTATGATAAAAATTTAACTCCGGGTGCAGTATTAATGCAGAATCCCGAACCCGGCTCCAAAATAAAAAAGGGTAGAAGAATGTATCTTACCATTGTTGCTGTTATGCCCGACAAGGTTGAAATGCCGGACCTGAGAAACTTGTCATTACGCCAGGCGTTAGTAACTTTGGAAGTAAAAGGTCTTAAAGCCGGAAATCTTAAATATGTCGATTATTTTGCACGTAATGCGGTTATTGACCAGATGATAGATAACGAACCTGTGGATCCGGGGACGGAAATATACAAAGGTACAAAGGTTGATTTAGTTGTGGGTAAAGGTAAGATGACCGTAGAAATTCCGGTTCCTTTTTTAATAGGAGAAACACCTGCGGAGGCAGAGCGGAAAATTCATTATGCGTCGCTGAATATAGGCAATCAAGTGTATATGGATGATGACAAGGAAAATGCAAGGGTTTATAAAACCGAACCTCCACAGCTTTCCGGCGTAAAACTTAAACTCGGGGATACCGTTGATGTTTGGTACAGATCGGCTAAAGATTTTGATTTTGACAATTACATAAAAGAGATGCTCGGAGACACTTTGGAGGCTGACTCTTTGAACAACATACAGGATATCAATTTAAAATAATGACTAAAATTTTTTCCATATTACTGCTGTTTGTTTTCTTAATTCCGGTGACATATTCACAGGAAGTGCTTACGGGTATTACCGTTAACGAATTGATTAAAAATAAATCGCCTGAAATAAAAAAGAAATGCGGATGCAAAGGTGAAAGTAAAGAAAGTGCTTTACACTTGCCGTTTTTGGAAAGATTTTCAGGTAAAGGCGTTTTTCCCGATGAATCGAAATGGGAGGATAAAAACGTTTTTATCAATCAAAGTTTTCCGTTTAGGTCTGTTGACCATGGGGTTGCAACTTTTGATGCATTGAACAGTAACGGCGAGATGTATGACGATGCCAACTGGGTTTCGTTTAAAGCCGATTACCTGACGTCAAAAACCATTAGAACGGACTCGGTATTTGAACCGGTAGCCAAAAAACTGGAAATATCCGACTCGCTATATTTGAGTTTTTTTTACCAGCCGCAGGGCAGGGGAGACGAGCCCGAACCTTGGGATTCATTGGTACTTCAGTTTGGA
The DNA here is from genome assembly GCA_015489465.1 of Bacteroidales bacterium. GTDB lineage: Bacteria > Bacteroidota > Bacteroidia > Bacteroidales > F082 > B16-G9. Next base: position 33,569 of record WFZS01000101.1, read on the forward strand.
TACCCGTCAGGTGATACGGTGTTTTCGCATATGGACTCCATAGATGTTTTAGTTGATTATTATCTTCAACTTTATAATACCGATACGATTTTTCCCGGCGATACTCTTTGGGCTCCTCCGGGTTGTAACCCCAATGTTTTTTCAATTAGTTATACATATTTATCTGACCCGAATGCTTGGGTAAAGGTTCCTTGCGATTCCGTTTTTGTTCCCGAAATAAAATGGCAAACGGTTTGGCAAACCGAAGGAATGAAACTTATTGATTTTCAGAAAAAATATAAAAGAAACTTTGTTCAGGTTTTGATTCCGCTCGACAGCTCCAAATTTTTATCACCGCTTTTCAGGTTCAGATTTTACAATATAGCAAGCATAGCAAGCGATATTGTTCCCTCGTGGAAAAGTAATTGTGATCAGTGGAATATCGACCGTGTTTACCTTAATTACGGAAGAAGTATTGACGATACCGCTTATCAGGAAGTTGCTTTTGCCGACAGGGCACCTTCTTTTTTAAGAAGGTACAGGGCGATGCCGTATCGTCAATATGTTTCGGATGCTTATAATTCCATTTCGGAAAGTTTTAAAATGTATTATAACAATCTGGACAATATTCCCCATCAGGTCAATTACCGATATGTTGCTAAAAGAATAGGAGGAGACGAAGGCTATTCGTATCCTCAGGGAGGTTTGGATTTTACGTTGCAACCCTATTCGGCGGAGCAATTTTCCGATACTTTGGAACCTTGGAAAATTGATGCCGAACCTTGCCAGGAGGATTACCAATGTCCTTTTGTAGGTCAATATTTCCCGCTTTACTATGATATTGATTCAATGTCGTATTTGATAACGCATTATCTGGAAATAACCGACCCGGGTGGAACGCAATATGTCGATTCCGTTTCTTCCGTGCAAGGTTTTTATAACTATTACGCTTACGATGACGGTGTGCCGGAATTGGGGTACAGCGTGGTGCCTGCAGGTGCACAATGTGCTTATAAGTTTACGGTTAACAAACCCGATACTTTAAGAGGTGTTCAGATATATTTTAACAGAACCGTTGACAATGCCAACGAAGTTTATTTTAAACTGAAAGTGTGGCGCGACAACAACGGTGTTCCGGGACAAGTTATTTATTCTGAAGAAAATGTAAAAGTCAAATGGAATACCGGCACTATTTACGGGTTTTATTATTATAAGTTTACCGAGCCTGTTGTTGTACAAGGTGATTTTTACGTTGGTTGGGAACAATATCAAAATGTAAGTCTGAATATAGGTTTTGATGCCGATAGTGATGAAAACGATAAAATATTTTACACCCTTGACGGCGATTGGCAACAGAGCTCTTTTCACGGTGCGTTGTTAATAAGACCTGTTGTCGGCTTTAAAGGTTTTGTCGGGATTGAAGAAAATACTTCCGGTAACGGTTTGAAGTTTAATGTTTATCCTAATCCCGCCGCCGGAGTTATCAGATTTGACAAATTTTTCGTTTCCAATTCGGATGCCGACAGGTTGGTAATAATTGATCTGTTCGGCAGAAAAGTTAAATCCGTATCATTGAATAACAATGTAGTTGATGTTTCTTTGTTGCCACCGGGATTTTATATTGTAAATATTTTAAAAGGCGGAAAGAGTTATACTTCACGTTTCCTAAAAAAATAGATTTATGACTGAAGAAAGACCTGAAATAGTCAGGGAAGAAGGTGCCGACCTTTACGAGCATCACAGAATAGAGGTGGATCCCGGGCAAGAGCCCGTGCGTATTGATAAGTTTTTGTTTAATAAGCTTTCCGGAGTTTCCAGAAATAAAATACAGCAGGCTGCAAAGGCGGGAAATGTAATAGTCAACGGAAAAGTGGTAAAGCCGAATCATAAAATCAAACCCGGCGATGTTATCTCGGTGGTGATGAGTTATCCTCCTAAAGAGGTTGAGATAACTCCCGAAGATATACCGCTTGACATTGTTTATGAAGACAAGGATGTTATTATAGTTAATAAACAGCCCGGACTGGTTGTTCATCCCGGTCATGGAAATTACACGGGAACTCTTTTAAACGGTTTGGCTTATTATTTTGAAAAAACGGGTAAAAAAGGTGAAGAGGTAGAAAACGGATTCGGCTATTTGGTTCATCGTATTGACAAAGATACTTCGGGACTTTTGCTTATTGCAAAAAACGAGATGGCTCAAACAAAACTTGCAAAGCAGTTTTTCTATCATACGATAGAAAGGTCGTATGTCGCTTTGGTATGGGGTGATGTTAAAGATGACGAAGGAACTATAACCGGTCATATCGGTAGAAGTTTAAAAGACAGAAGGGTTATGACGGTTTTTCCCGGTGGTGAATACGGTAAAGAGGCGGTAACTCATTACAAAGTGTTAAAGCGCTTCGGTTATGTTACTTTGGTGGAGTGCAAGCTTGAAACCGGTCGTACCCACCAGATAAGAGCCCATTTCAAATATATAGGTCATCCTTTGTTTAATGATGCCCGGTACGGAGGAGACCAAATACTTAAAGGTACCACATTTTCGAAGTATAAACAGTTTGTTATAAATAGTTTTAAACTTGTTCCCAGACAGGCATTACATGCCAAATCATTGGGTTTTATACATCCCGGAACCGGTGAATATATCTTTTTCGATTCGGATTTGCCGGCGGATATGATGGCCGCCGTTGAAAAATGGGATAAATACACATCCAATCGTTTGAGAGAAGACGAGTATTAGTGGGGATTGGGATATTTATTGAAAAAATTCAAAAGGAAGGACACCTTTTTTAAACTTGTTTAAGGAAAGCAAAAAAATGCTTTAAAGTAATTATTTATTATTAGGTATAAGAGTAGTTAATACCGTAATTGATAGGAGAAAAAACAATGAACCTGTTAAAATTAATAGGAGGACTGCTTGTTTTGGTCATTTCGGTTCTTCTTTTTATTTATTTGTATAAGCATCCTATTCCCAAAGGAGAGGACACAAATTTACATATGTTTCAAGGGTATCTCGCTGTTATTGGTGGATTAATTATTGGATTGGTTTTAATAATTAATGAACTTAGAACTATACTTTAACCCCCGAAGGAAAGGCCGTACCGATGAAAAAAAGGTTTGAATATCAGTACTTTTTAAAAGATCACTTGGGCAACACCCGCGTGGTTTTAAGCCAAACCGGCAAAACCCTGCAACAAAACAGTTACTACCCCTTCGGCATGCTCATGGACGGTCTCCCCCAACCCGAAGAAAACCACGACAACAAATACCTCTACAACCTGCCTGGCCGGCAGGCAGGCGGCAAAGAGCTACAGGATGATTTTAAGCTGGGGTGGTATGATTATGGAAAGAGGTTTTATGATGCTGAGGTGGGGAGGTTTACCGGAATTGATCCCGTAGCCGATACATTTGCTTTTGTTACACCATATAATTATACGGAAAATTCGCCTATTGCAAATTTAGATTTATGGGGATTGCAAAAAGTATTTTTTCAGAAAAGTCTTAACAATAACCTTAATTTCAAAACAGTATATAAAATACAAAGGGAAACTAGAGGAGGCAAGGCATTTACAAGGGCTCTTTCTGAACAACAAAAGTTTAATGCATTTTATTATGAGTTTTCTTCTGATGCTTTACCATCAGGAAAACATAATACTTTTACAAATTTAAGTGATTTTAAAATAGCTAAAAAAAATGATTCTTATGGTGTATTTGGAGATGTTAAAGAATCCGATATTGAATCCGCATTTGAAAATAATAAAAAGGGAGTAGTAGCAATAGGCATTGAAAAAATTACTTCAAAAGATACAGACAATAAAACTAAGTTAGCAGAAAAAGTCTTTACGTTAAATCATGAAGAAGTTGCCCATGGATTAGAAGTATTAATAAATGGTAAACAAACAAAAACAAATGAAGAAGGGCATAAGTTTTATTTTGGAAAAGCAGAGTGGAGTTCTCCCTCATTAGACAAAGTTTTAAATAGTAAAGATTATAATGGAACAATTGCTAAAGATCAAGCAAAGGAAATTATG
>WFZS01000102.1 GCA_015489465.1 Bacteroidales bacterium
GGTGGAACAGGCAGTCATGGTGAGCTGGTCGAACCATGGCAGGGAAAGGAATTTGCCCGCCCGCTGTCACGCATTCGACGTAGCTCAGCGTGACAATACTAACACGTTGATATTCTGGTAACTAAAAAGACGTCATTGGTAGCTTTCCTGACAGCCGGAAGGCTGGTCGAATACTGGCAGGGCAAGGGAGATTGCCTCCCCTTCGTCACACGTTAGACCATCCATACGGTTGGCATTGAAGGAACAATGAGTTAAGCCTTACAGTTATTATATAATATTTACAATCAAACTTATAAGTAGTTATCTACTAAAAAACCTGCTCGGCAATCCTTCTTATGTTATCCGATTTGCCCATTGTATAATAATGTAGAACAGGCACCCCCGCTTTCATGAGTTCCTTTGATTGCATTATTGCCCATTCAATCCCTACTTGACGCACTTCCTTATTGTCTTTACATTTAAGAGCTTCTTTGACAAGTTCTTCAGGCATGTCCACGTTGAAGGTTTTAGGAATTGATACCAACTGCGATTTAGTTGATAAAGGTTTTAATCCGGGGATTATGGGGACGTTAATGCCTTTTTCACGGCATAATTTCACAAAGTCAAAATATTTTTGATTATCGTAAAACATTTGGGTTACAATATACGATGCACCTTTATCTATTTTCATTTTCAGGAAATGAAGGTCGCTTTCCATATTAGGTGCTTCCTGATGTTTTTCGGGATAACCTGCAACACCTATGCAAAAGTCGGTTTTTGTAGCATTTTTTAACCCTTCTTCCAAATATATACCTTTATTAAGGTTCATAACCTGATCGATAAGGTCGGTAGTATGTTCGTTACCTTCGGGTTCGGGACGGAATATCTTTGCATTTGCAGGAGGGTCACCACGAAGTAAAAGGAGATTTTTAATACCTAAAAAATGGAGGTCGATAAGAGCATTTTCGGTTTCCTCGCGTGTAAAACCACCGCAAATGAGGTGCGGAACCACCGGAATGTTGTAATGATATTTTATGGCAGCGGAAATACCTACCGTTCCCGGACGTTTTCTTACGGCTTTTTTCTTCATCAATCCGTTACCAAGGTCTTCATAAACAACTTCTTCCTGGTGGTAAGTAATGTTTATAAAAGCGGGATTAAAATCCAAAAGAGGGTCTATCGTCTTTTGTATTGATTCAAAATTTTGCCCTTTTAAAGGAGGCAACAACTCAAACGAAAAAAGTGTTTTATCCGCTTTTTCAATATGCTCCGTAACTTTAAGCTCCATTTCAAAAAGTATTTATTCTTCTACTAAATTTGTTCTCAATAATTTTTTCACTTGTTCTTTGGTCAAGCCTTTACGCCTGGCATAATCAATTACCTGGTCTTCCAAAATCCTGCCTACAGCAAAGTATTTTGCCTCTTTATTGGCAAAATAATAGCCGCTTACCGAAGCTGCGGGATACATTGCAAAATTCTCGGTCAACGACACTCCTGCATTTTCTTCGGCGTTAAGAAGTTTGAAAATTGTTGCCTTTTCAGAATGTTCAGGACATGCCGGATAACCGGGAGCGGGACGTATGCCTCTGTATTTTTCCCTTATAATCTCTTCAATACTTAGCTCTTCGTTTCGGGCATAACCCCAATACTCTTTTCTGACTTTAGAATGTAGTAGTTCGGCAAGAGCTTCCGCCAGCCTGTCGGCCAAAACTTTCAGCATTATGGCACTGTAATCGTCGTTTTCTTTTTCAAACTTTTCAAGATGTTTCTCTATTTCTATCCCAGCCGTAACGACAAAAGCACCGATGTAATCGGTAAGTCCCGTTGATTCGGGAGCAATGAAATCGGCAAGTGACAAGTTGGGAACACCTTTTTCTTTTTCTTCCTGATTTCTTAAAAAATGAAACGTTTCGCCGTTTTCAATTAGCTTGACCGAATCCTTTTCGGTGGAAACCGCCGGAAAAATTCCGAAAACCGTTTTCGCTTTTAGCCACTTTCCGGTGATTATCTTTTCAAGCATCTTTTTTGCATCATTAAAAAGTTTAACGGCTTCTTCCCCTTTTACCGGGTCTTTAAGAATATCGGGATATTTTCCGTTGAGTCTCCAAGCGTGGAAAAAGAACGTCCAATCGATATATTTACTTATCTCTTCCAAAGGAAAATCTTCAAAAATCTTAACACCTTTAAAATTGGGTTTGTCAATATACGAGTCATCCCAATTTATTTTCAGTTTGTTATCTCTTGCCCTGGTGAGCGGAATATACTTTTTTACCGATTTTCTTTTAAAATGGTTATCGACAAGCTTTTTGTATTCGGTTTCAATACTTTCGACATAGCGACTTTTTGATTCATCCGATAAAAGATTGTTAACCACATTTATCACTTTGGAAGCATCACGCACGTGAATAACAGGTTTGTTGTAGTTGGGTTTTATTTTTACGGCTGTGTGAACCGGAGATGTTGTTGCACCTCCTATGAGCAAAGGTACTTCAAACCCTTTGCGTTTCATTTCTTTGGCAACATGAACCATCTCTTCCAACGACGGTGTGATAAGTCCGCTCAATCCAATAACATCTACTTTTTCTTTTTCGGCTTCTTCCAATATTTTTTCCGCCGGAACCATTACACCGAGGTCCACAACTTCATAATTGTTACAAGA
>WFZS01000103.1 GCA_015489465.1 Bacteroidales bacterium
ACAAACTCAATTATCTTAACTCCTGCATGTTTTAAAACTTCTGTAGCTTTTGGACCAACATTTCCTCCTGTAATAACAATATCAGCACCAAGGTTTGCAACAAACTGTGCTGTTTGGATACCTACACCGTGCTCGGCATTTAAATTTGCACCATTGGGATGGTAGGTCAATTTGTCTTTTTCATCATCATACACTAAAAAGCCGGGTGCTCTTCCGAATTTATCATTGACAAGAGCGTCCCAACTTTCTCCTTTTGCCGAAAAAACTATTTTACTCATTTTAGTATTTTTTTAATTGACATCATTTATTGTTTACTAACGTTTTAACTTTTCCCCAACTATCTTTTATTAACGCCGCTATTTCGCCGTTATCATATTCTACAACAGATTTTTTAACGGTTATTGCATCCGAAAATATTTTATCAAAAGGTAATTGAGCAATCAATTTTAAATTATAATTATCAAGTTCATTTTTAATTTCTTCAGTCATTTCAGGATTAATGTCAAATTTGTTAATTACTACACCTCCCGGTATTTTCATCTTTTTCAAAAGCTCTCCAACCCTTTTTAAGTCATGTTTACCGGAAACGGTAGGTTCGGTAACAACAACGGCGAAATCAACACCTGTAAGTGATGATACCACTGGACAGCCTATCCCTGGAGGACCATCAATAATAATTAATTTTTTATCATTTTCTTTGGCAATTCTTTTTGCCTCATCCCTTACTTTTGCAACAAGCTTTCCTGAATTGTCAGCTCCAATATTCAACTTGGCATGTACCAAATAACTTCCCAAACGTGATTTTGAAATGAAAAAATTACCGGATAAATTATCCCGCATCTCGATGGTGCGGGTTGGGCAAACATGAAAACAATAGCTACAACCTTCGCAATTAAGTTCATCAACTACAAAATCCCCATTTATCACATTTATGGCATCAAAACGGCAAACCTTTTTACATTTAAAACAATGAACACATCCTTCAGTATGAATTTTTGCTGTTTTTCCGCTATAAAAATCTTCGCTTTGGATAATTTCGGGTTCCAGGATAATATACATGTCGGATGCATCAACATCGCAATCGGCGATTACAGTATTTTCACCTTCAAGTGCTGCAAATGATGACGTTAAAGAGGTTTTCCCCGTTCCACCTTTTCCGGAAATTACAACTATCTCTTTAAATTCTTTCATAAATTTTCAAAGCTTATTTACGATTTTATATTATCCTTTCGGCAATAGTTTCAAAATATTTTCTCATTACGGGAATTTCGTCAACTAACAATTTTCCCTTTGAATAAGCTTCGGCAGCTTCGCGCATGAAAGGAATTTTACCGTATAATTCTATATTGTTTCCGTTACAATAATCTTCTATTATTTTGTCGTTAGCATCTGACCTGTTAATAACAACACCGAACTTGTTACCAAGCTCTTGCATCGTTTCAACGGCAAGTTTCAGATCGTTAAAACCGAATGGTGTGGGTTCTGTTACCAAAATAGTGTTTTCACATTTTTTTACGGCTTCTATTACCGGACAAGAGGTTCCGGGAGGAGCGTCATAAATTACCAATGTATCATTATCAAAAGTTTCCTTTACATAATCACGTGTTAACTTTATCAAAGGAACAGCTTGTTCTACGCCGATATCCAAACGACTTTCTATAAAATCAAGTTTATCAGATATTTCGTAATGTTTAAGCTCACCCATTCGTCTTTGCTTCATGGGTAAAGCATTTTCCGGACATAGTTCAGAACAAGCGTAACAAGAATGACACAGCTCAGGAAATACCAATACACTGAATCCCAAAAATGCCAAAGCATTAAATTCGCATACATTGGCACATCTTTTACAAAGAGTACATTTTTCTTCATTCCATTCCGGAACCATTCTGTACTTAACCTCTTGTAATTTCAACTTTCCATCAAGAAATAAACCGGAGTTCGGCTCTTCAACATCCAAATCGGCTAAAACTGTTTTATTATAATTATATTTTTCCGATAATATTGTTGCCAAATTTACCGAAAGCGTTGTTTTACCCGTTCCGCCTTTGCCACTTGCAACAGCTATATGAATCATAAATCCTACTTTCAAATAATTTTTTAATGAATTACAAACAAAAAAAGCTGTAGAAAACTTTTTTGTTTTCCACAGCTTTTCCGACAGACTATTCATTGTTCTTTAAGCTATTAAGCCTGTCTTCCAGTGCTTTTAATTGGTTTTTGAGGAAATCGATGCTTGATTTCAAATAATTTTCTTCATTTTGGCTTTGTCCGTAAACATTCAATCTCCATCCTAATCCTCTTACTGCTCCGAACCCTCTGCCACGGCCTCTTCCGAACCCGAACCAACCACTGTTTGAAGTGTTTGCATCATTACATTTTCCTCTACCCCAACCTGTCATAGGACCTTGTCCCATTGGACCTGTTCCATCTCTGTTTGGCATAATGACCTCCTTTTTTATCGGTTAAACATTCTTCCTTTTCATTTTTCGCTATAATGAACATATGTTCATTATGCAAATATACATCAAAATCTATGCCTTGTCAAAAAAAATATTAAAAATTAATTTTTGTTATTTTTAGAGCTATATTGGGAAGAATAGGAATAAAATAAGAAAACAGCCTGTTATCTTTTTTTAAACGATTTCTTAATTTTTTCAAAATTAATGGAATGCTCCTCAGCACCTTTTTGACTCAAGAGGAATCCGAGAGGTTTTAAAGTATCGATATTTTCTCCAAGCACACGTAATGCTGCAACAAAAGGAACAGCAATAAACATTCCGGGTAATCCCCAAACAAAACCTCCCAAAGTGATAGCTAAAATTATCATAAAAGGATTAATATTTACGTGAGAACCAACAATGTTAGGAGTCAAGATATTATTTTCAGTAAATTGAACTATAATAAACTGTAATACTACCAGCACAGCATATTTAGGCGAGTCCATTGTAAAAACCGACAAGAAAAACGGGAAGCTATAACCTATTATTGTACCGTAATACGGTATGAAATTCATAAGAGCCGCAACAAATCCCAAAAAAATCGCATATTTCAATCCTATCAGATAAAACCCTAAACTGTTAATAAAAACAAGAATCGTAACAACAAAGAAAACTCCCGTAATATATCTAACACCAACAGTATTTACTTCATCTATAATTTTTTCAGCTTTATCATGATCTTTTTCGGGAACCAGCATCAAAATAAAGTTTTTAAACTTATCACGATAAAATAATAGAAAGAAAACATATACAGGCATTATGAATATAGCAAACACAGTGTTAAATGTAGAAGTGAAAAAAGATTTCATAGCTTCGGAACTGTTAGTAAAAATAGTGTCGGTAAATGAAGTTATGGAACTACGGATATCAATAGAATCAATACCGGCAAACTTTTCGAACGATACAAGTAAACGGTTTATGTTTTTTACGGCATGACTTTTCATATCGGGTATATCCGTCAAGAATACAGACATCTCATGATATAAAAACAAGCCGACTCCCGACAACACGGCAATTGCAGTAATTATTGCAATAATATTTGCAAATATTCTGTTTATACCTTTCTTTTCTATATAACCGGCAATGGGATATAAAAGATAAGCGAACAAAACTCCTAAGGTTATGGGTTTAAGATAGTTCTGAAATTCAGTTAAAATATAGTACATTAGTATAAGGAACAACAGAAGTATTGTAATATTATAAATCAACGGAAGTTTTATTCTCAATCTTTTCTGCATAACCTTACTTATTTATTATATCAGGTAAAGATATAAATAAACTGAAAAGGTTGCCCGTAAAACGAACAACCTTTTCGGTAATGAACTTTAATTAGTTCAACAGGATTTTAAAATTTCCGTATCCGGTTTTTTTAACCTCGAGGGCTTGTGCATAGCTCAAAATAAATCTAACGGTAGATTTTTGAGGAGCATAAAAACACCCTTTTCTATTTTTTAATTTTGGAAAATAATCCTGGAAACTTTTAAAACAGGTAGATTTTTGCATAGGCAATTAACACTTTTGTTAATAAATACATTTACATAAAACAAACGGTCGCATAATGAAATTATTATGCGACCGTTTGAAAAATTCCAAAATAAAGAATTTATTTAGCAGAAACCCCGGCTTTTTTAAGCATATATGAAACTGCATCAAAAATATCTTGGGCTTTACATTCAGAGCAGGTTCCTTTTTCAGGCAAAACACCATATTTACCCTGATATCCGTGAAAAGCATGATTAACCAATGTTTGTAAACCTTTTGCAGCGGATTCGTTCCATTTGTTTTTGTCATCAAGTTTTGGAGCTCCTGCAACACCGGTCATGTGACAGGCAATACAATATTTTTTATAAATCTTTTCACCGTTTTCAACGTTAGCTGTCATTCCGGCTATTGAGATTTCACCTGAAGAAGCTTCCTTTTTAACTTCCTCTTTTTTCACTTCTTTCTTTTCTGTTTTAACTGTTTCCTGTGATGCTTTTTTTGTATTTCCACCACCACAACTTGTCATTACAAAACCGGCAAATACCGTTGCCATTACTAATGCGATAAATTTCCTCATTTTTCTAAATTTTTATTCAACAATTAATTAATTTATTTTCAAATTTACTTGAGCAAAAGTAATTAAAATTTAACAACTTTTGACACTATCTGTTATTATACATTTTTTCATAGTACTTCTGATAGTCACCTGAAGTTACATTATCCAGCCACTCACGGTTATTTAAATACCAATCAACGGTTTTTTCAATTCCTTCTTCAAACCGCAACGAAGGTTTCCAACCCAGTTCTTTTTGCAATTTTGACGAGTCTATTGCATAACGCAAATCATGTCCCGCCCTGTCTTTTACAAATGTTATAAGCCTTTCGGATGTTCCCGGTTTTCTACCCAGTTTTTTATCGACAACTTTTATCAAGAGTTTTATCAAATCAATATTTTTCCACTCGTTATTACCGCCTACATTATAAGTCTCTCCGGCAGGTGCATTGTGAAAAATCACGTCAATGGCATTTGCATGATCAATAACATAAAGCCAGTCACGAACATTCTCCCCTTTTCCGTACACCGGTAAAGGTTTATTATTACAAATATTATTGATGAACAGGGGAATAAGCTTTTCGGGAAATTGGTTAGGCCCGTAATTGTTTGAACAGTTTGAAATAACAACAGGTAATCCGTAAGTATCGTGATAGGCTCTTACGAAATGGTCGGAACCTGCTTTTGACGCCGAATAAGGACTATGAGGATCATAAGGTGTCTTCTCTGTAAAATAACCTTCCTTGCCTAAACTTCCGTAAACTTCATCGGTAGAAACATGATAAAATCTTTTTCCGTCATAGTTATCCTTCCACAGGGCTTTTGATGCATTTAAAAGATTTACCGTTCCCACAACATTAGTCATAACAAATTCCATGGGATTTTCTATCGAACGGTCCACATGCGATTCGGCGGCAAGATGAATTACACCGTCAAACAGGTGTTCCTTAAAAAGTTTTAATATAAAATCACCGTCGGTAATATCACCTTTTATAAATGTATAGTTGGGTTTATCTTCTATATCCTTTAAATTTTCAAGGTTACCTGCATAAGTAAGTTTGTCAAGATTGTAAATACGGTAATCCGGATATTTGTTCACAAAAAGCCGTACAACATGCGAACCGATAAACCCTGCACCTCCGGTAATAAGTATATTCTTCACTGTCTTAAAGTTACTATTGATTATTTTGTTCCTTCTGTAATTCAAGTTGCCATTTCCAAGCCGATTCCATCATTTCGTCCAATCCTTTTTCTGCTTTCCATCCCAATTCTTTATTTGAAAATTCAGGATTAGCCCAAACTTTCTCGACATCTCCGGGACGACGCCCTACAATTCTATAATTAAGTTTTACACCGCTGACCTTTTCAAATGATTTTATTACATCCAAAACGGAATAACCGTTTCCGGTACCCAAATTAAACACTTCAAATTTATCTTTCATTTTATTGTTTATCATTCTGTCGATAGCAACGACATGTGCCTTGGCAAGGTCAACAACATGAATATAATCTCTTATTGCCGTGCCGTCTGGTGTATTGTAATCGTCACCGAAAACTTTCAGTTCATCTCTTATACCTACTGCCGTTTGTGTTATAAAAGGCACCAAATTGTTAGGCACTCCGAGAGGCAACTCCCCTATCAAAGCACTTTCGTGAGCACCGATTGGATTAAAATACCTCAATGCTATGGCTTTTACGGGTTCCACTTTAACGGTATCCTGTATTATCTCTTCGGAAATCTGTTTTGTATTTCCATAAGGAGATTCGGCTTTTTTGATTGGAGCTTTTTCGGAAACAGGCAGCTCGTCAGGCTGTCCGTAAACGGTACACGATGAAGAGAAAACAAGATTCTCAACGCCCGTTTCTATCATACTTTCAAGTATATTTAATAACGAAACAAGGTTGTTTCTGTAATATTTCAAAGGCTTTTCAACACTTTCACCAACAGCTTTATACGCTGCAAAATGAATTACACCATTAATATCATTATGACGTTTAAAGAAACCGGAAGTCTTTTCACGGTCAACCAAGTCAAAAACCTCTATTTCAGGTCTCTTGCCGGTGATTTTTTCAATTTTATCAACAACTTCAATCTTTGAATTCGACAGGTTGTCAACAATGACAACATCAAACCCTTTGTTTTGCAGTTCCACTACTGTGTGAGAGCCAATATATCCGGTTCCACCGGTAACGAGAATTTTCATTTTTCAATATTTTTTATCATTTTACAATTTAAAAACTTTGTTGTTTTCAAGTTTATACTTTTCACCGCTTTCCGGACAAACCGCAATACCGTTTTCATCAAATTTAAGTTTATGTCCGTATTCACTCATCCAGCCTACCTGTCTTGCGGGGTTTCCAACTACCAGAGCGTAATCGGGCACTTCCTTGGTTACAACGGCTCCGGCACCTACAAATGCAAATCTACCTATATCATGTCCGCACACGATTGTTGCATTAGCTCCAATACTGGCACCTTTTTTTACAACGGTACGCATATATTGTCCACGCCTGTTTACAGCACTTCTGGGGTTAATAACATTTGTAAAAACCATCGAAGGTCCCAAAAAAACATCATCTTCACAAATCACTCCGGTATAAATAGACACATTGTTCTGTACCTTAACATTTCTCCCGAGCTTAACCTCAGGCGAAACAACAACATTTTGTCCGATGTTACAATTCTCACCTATCTCGCAATTAGGCATAATGTGTGAAAAATGCCATATTTTCGTTCCTTTACCTATTTTACAACCTTCGTCTATTACGGCTGTTTCATGAGCAAAATATTCTTTTTCCATAGCTTATTTTTCTACGTATTCCAAAACAGAACTTGTTATATATTCTAATATTTCATCAGTCATTTCAGTATGAATGGGAAGCGATAAAACGTGTTTACTCAAAAATTCCGTTACGGGAAAATCCCCTTCGTTATATCTCGGGTCTTTATAAGCCTTTTGCATATGCAATGGTACGGGATAATAGATAGCCGAGGCAATTCCTTTATCCGCAAGATGTTTTTGCAATCCCTCACGGTCAATATCATCAGCCAAAACCATTGTATATTGATGAAAAACATGTGTTGTAAAATCAGCTGTTTTCGGAGTAGTTATTTTATCGCTTACCGAAAATGCTTTATTGTAATACCCCGCTGCTTTTTGCCGTGCAGCCGAATATTCGTCGAGATGTTTTAATTTTATGTCCAAAATAGCGGCTTGAATGGTATCCAAGCGTGAGTTTACTCCCACATAATCATGATAATATCTTACAGCCATTCCGTGATTTGCCAATATCCTTAACTTTTCACCCAATTTGTCATCATTTGTAAAAATGGCACCGCCGTCACCATAACCTCCAAGATTTTTCGAAGGGAAAAAAGATGTGCAACCGATATCCCCTATTGTACCGGCTTTTTTTACCGAGCCGTCTTTAAATGTGTATTCGGCGCCTATAGCTTGTGCAGCATCTTCAATAACGTAAAGATTGTATTTGCCGGCAAGCTCCGTTATTTCCTCCATATTTGCACATTGCCCGAACAAATGAACCGGAATTATCGCTTTTGTTTTGGATGTTATAGCCTTTTCAACAGCTTTTACGTCGATGTTATAAGTATCGGGTAAAACATCTACCAAAACAGGTGTAAGTTTAAGGAGCGCTATTACTTCGGCAGTGGCTATGAAAGTAAACGACGTTGTAATAACCTCGTCACCGGGTTTTAAATCCAAAGACATTAAGGCCAACTGTAATGCATCGGTACCGTTACCGCAAGGAATAACATGTTTAACGTTTAAATATTTTTCCAGATTTTTTTGAAACGACTTTACGGCGGGACCGTTAATAAAAGCCGTGGACTCCATCACATCAAGAACAGCGGCATCAACTTCCTCTTTTATTTTGTGATATTGACCTTTAAGGTCAACCATGGGGTATTTTATCATTTAAGTAACTTTTTAATTCACAACAAAAATAACAATGTTAATTAATTGGATTAAGCCGAAAAGAAAAACATTTCGGTTTTTTATAAAACTGTTTTTCACAATAAATACAAATAATGTTAAAAAAAGCCGGAATTAAATTTAATTCGTATATTTTTGTATTACTTTTAAAAACAAACTAAAAATTATTTATAATGAAAGTAGGAAAAAATAAAGTTGTAACGCTGACTTACACATTACATGCAAATGATGAAAACGGAGAAATAATACAAAAAGTTGATGAAAGCAGACCTTTTGTTCATCTTTTCGGTGTTGGAACTCTGTTACCCGATTTTGAAAAAAACCTCGAAGGTCTTGAACCGGGGGATGAATTTGCATTTTCGTTAACAGCCGAACAAGGCTATGGAAAATCAAATCCTGAAATGATACTTGATCTTGATAAAAAAATATTTGAAATTGACGGTAAAGTCGATGAAAATATCGTTTTTGAAGGAAACACAATCACAATGCAGGATCAAAACGGAAACCCCATTGAAGGTAAAGTTGTTAATGTAGGTGAAAATTCCGTTAAAATGGATTTTAATCACCCGTTGGCAGGACAAAATCTTTTTTTCAAGGGTAAAATTCTTGATGTGAGAGAAGCCACCGAGGAAGAGTTGGCTCACGGACACGTTCATGGTGACGGCGGACATCATCACTAAAAAAGTTTTTTAAAAAAATAAAAAAACAGGTTGCCTGATTCCGGCAACCTGTTTTTTTTGTGTATTGATCAATTGTTATTTCTCAATTTTGGCAGGTTTACCCATAAAGGTCTTTTTAAACAAGTCAACGAAAATAACAAGACCTCCTAGTATCATTAATCCATCAGGTAATATCCTAAACCACATCCAGCCTTTCATAGCTTCAACAGCTTCTCGGGTTCTTGTGTAATAGTAACCCATATCATATGCTAAACGTGTTTGGTGTGCACCTATTATAAGTGTTGGAATTGCAAATAACAAAACACCTATCGTAAGCAACCAGAATCCCCATTTACTTGGTTTATCATTCCATTCCCAACCGTTAGCCAAAGCATTGGCTCTGGAAGTCATATACAAAAATGCTATTGAAATATATCCAAATGCTCCTAAAAGAGCAACGTGTCCGTGAGGCATAATTAAATAAGTGCCGTGTGAATAGTAGCTGATTGTAGGTGTGTTAATTACCATACCGAAGAAACCTGCACCTATCCAGTTTAATACTGCAGAACCGGATATCCATAAGAAAGGGGTTGCAAATTTGAAATCTTTGCCTGAGTATTCACCTTCTCTTTTGTTTTTCCAGGCTTCAACAATCATAAGAGCCAATGGTAAAGGTTCTAATGATGAGAAAATACCACCTATTGCAATCCAGTATTCATCGAGACCTTGCCACCAGTAGTGGTGTCCTACGCCTAATGTTCCCGACATCATGATAAGAAACAGTTCGAAGAACATAACTTTTTCTGCTGTTTTTTGAGAAATAAGTCCCAGCGAAACGGTAAAGTAAGCAATAACACCGGCAGCAAAAAGCTCAAAAGTAAGCTCTACCCAAAGGTGAATAACCCACCAACGGTAATAATCATCAACTGTAAAGTTAGGCATTACCTTTGTCAAGGGCATCATACCAGCAATATAAAGTGTTGCAATGGCAAATGCCGACCAGATAATTGTGCCGACAAGCGGGTTGTTTGTTGCGGCTTTTCTGATAAGTGATATTATCAGTAAGAACCAGAAAACAAGTCCTAATACAAGACCTATATCCCAGGCTCTACCAAGGTTGATAAGCTCACGACCTTCGTTACCGAACCAGAACCAAACATTTCTCATTTGTCCTGTAGCTCCCATGTAAAGACCTACAACTGCACCAACGGCAACTACTAATAAAGCAGCCCACAAAACATCAACCAACCAAGGATATTTATGATCTTTATTTGCTACCCAAGGAGCAATTAATAAACCTCCAACAAGCCAACCTACAGCTACCCATAAAATTGCCAGCTGCGTATGAATAGAACGAATTACGTTGAAAGGCAAAATATTTTGTGAAATAATAAAACTCTTTGTAGGTTCAGTATAAATATGAGCGAGATAACCGCCTATAAACAACTGAACAACAAATAATAAAGTAACTATAGGAATGTATTTGAGAAGTTTTTTCTGTGAGGGGAATAAACTTGTAATTTTTAAAGCAGGTTCAAGCTTTTGTCCCTTCTTTTCACTGAAAAGATACTCATAGGTAAGGAAAATAACAACAATAGTTAATGTCCAGAGAGCAAGGAACTCCCATAAAGATACCCAGTGGCTATTAAAACCCGTATCTTGGTCAACAAGAGGTTCGTGAGGCCAGTTATTTGACCAGGTTCTTTCCTGACCAATTTTACCTTGTGTTCCCGGACGTATTGTGGAAGCTACAAGTTGTGACCAGTCAACAAAAGCCGCAATTTTTTCAGCTTCTTCTTTTGTTATAACACCACCCGGAAAAGCTCTTTGCGGATCACCATTTACAAGCAAGTCTGTCAGATGTTCTACATTCTTTTTATAGGCTTCCGCAGAAGCTTCGGAATAAATCACACCACTCTTTTTCAAATGTGTTTGATTATGAAAATCCGCTTTAACAATCTCTTTGATGTAAGCTCTTTCTTCATCCGTTAATTGAGAAGCAGGCTTGCCGAATTTTTGTTTTCCGTAATAATCATAAAGATATTCGGCACGTTTATGAAAAAACAATGTAGAAAAATCAGGCCCCATATATGCGCCCATACCTAATAATGTACCCCAATCCATAAGGTCAAATTCCTGGAAATAACCTTTACCTTGTACAACATCATCGGATGTGTAAAGAACTTCTCCAGTGGTTGATTTTACAACTTTTGGAATCGGAGGCACTTCTCTTTGTAACGTTGCAGTATAATAAATAAGCATCGTTACCATAAAAATTGCTATGATCCAGAAAGCGGTATACAATCCCTTTCTGCTCATAAATTTGTCAAGTAAACTTTCTTTCATTACTTTAAATATTTGGTTTACAATTAATTAATAATACTAAATTTAAAATTTTCCTATATTTTCATTTTTTAAATCCGCTATTGTCGTAGTCTTTAAAAAATTCAGAAGTTTCTCCCTTACAGGTAAATATTCATAATGAAGACTACATGGATTTTCTTCGGAACATTCACCAAACCCTAAAACACATCCCGTATAATTATTAATGTTTTCAATTGAATCGATAACACACCATAATGTTATTTTATTGGCATTTTTCGCAAAAACATAACCACCTTCTCTTCCTCTGATACTTTTTATAAATCCGCTTTTTGAAAGATCAGTTAAAATCTTTCGTAAATATTTATCCGGGATTCGCAATTTTTCGGACAAAAATCCTGCTTGAAAAACCTGCAAATCAGAGTTTATCATATAACTCAGTAACCTTATGGTATAACCCGATGTTTTTGACAACTTCATAAATTACTACCTCAGTATAGCATTTGCAAAATTAACAACATATCTTA
>WFZS01000104.1 GCA_015489465.1 Bacteroidales bacterium
CTCTTTTACCGTAAAATACATTTACTTCAGCCCATTTATTTTCCATCCCGAATCTGAATTGTTTACCGTAATTAATATTGTTTATTGAAAGAATTTCGATATTAAATGATTTCATTTTTTCTTCTACTCTATCAATAATTTTGTTAAGTTCTTCGGGTACAATAATTTGTTTTTCTTTTTTTTCGATAATACGAGGGTTAAGTGTTTCTTTTATTTTTTGGAAAACGTCATCGGAAAGTAATTTTTTATCCGGTTCTTTTATTTTTTCAATATTTTTTTCTTCTTCTTTTATGTTTTTTTCGAGTTCCATTAATTGTAGTTCGTTTTCAAAATCAATATATTTTTCGATTTTAACGGGTTGTGCTTCGGGATTATAGTATGCGCCAGGGTCATAACTTAAGAAACAAGCTCTGCTAACATCTGATGTGCGGTTGTCCACTACTTGTAATATTGAATAACGTTTTCCGAATTCGGTAGCGAATACTTTGTAGAAAAGCGAGTATTTAGCTGCATCGAAACACCGTTTTTCAAGTCTGAAGAATATTTTTATACCGTCGAGCGAGGGTGAGCGAAACATTAAAACCACATTATTATCGGTTTTGAATTTTTCGAAAACATTTTCAATATCCATTTCTTTTTCGGAAAGGTGGTCGATATCGAGTATAAAATAATCGGTATAAGCAAAGTTTATTATTTTTCGATATTGCGGGTTGAATATTCCGGCAACTACGTAAGGGAGGGTTGTTTTGAGTTCGCGGTATTTTTTTTGATCGACAAGTCGTACTGTTCTTAATTGTAAAATTTTATTTATGAACTCTTGTTTTGGATTTTTTATTTTATCGGCAAGCACGCGCAGTTCGATTTTATTTAACTTGTCGGAGGGTGATTTTATGGATGTTCCGTAGCTAATCATTACTAAAATCTTTTTAATTTTTAAATTTTAAAATTCGTTGGGCAAGATTTTGGGCATACAGGTCTATGTGTGTTGCTCTGCTGCGGTTGAGTCCGTTCATCATTACAATTTCGTCGAAATAATCGTTAACCGACTGTATGATAATTCTTTTTCCTAGAGCTTCGAGCCAATATGAGCCGTCTTCTTTAACCGAAAAACAATCCTCATTGATGGCTTTATGTTGAAGTAATTTTACAACTACATAGTCGATCCAAATTCTGAATATTTCAATGACATCAAAAACCAATACGGGACGGTTATAATCTTCGCGGTGCATGACGCCGACATAAGGGTCGAGTCCGGCTTTAATTAAAGCTCCTTCAATTTTACCGTAAAGTATTCCGTATCCGTAATTAAGGAGTGCGTTAAAAATATCGGTGGCGGGATGTTGTGTGCGGCTTTGAAATCTGTATTCTTCGGGTAGCAGTAACGATATTATTTCGAAATAGTTGCGTGAAGCGGCTCCTTCCCATCCTCTTAATGAGGGGGCTATATCGCTAATAATTTCAGCATCTTGGTTTTTTACTTTCTCTTTATAGTCATTAATTCTGTTTATGGCTCTATCCATTTTCTTTTGATGTTCCCAATCAAGCGGGGCTATAGATAAGAGCAGTGCTATTTGGTTATCGAATTTTTGCATCAAAACTTCTTTTATCCAATTAACGGCTTCTTTGGAAAATGTAAAGTCCAGTTGTTTTCTGCGGATGGTTGAAACGGATCCGTATTTTATACTCCATAGCCTCCCTTGAGGTTTTCCCGTCCCGTCAACAAACAGTATTTCCACTTCGTTATCAATAGCCAAAAGAGCCGCATCCGAACTTATTTTAGCGCCTCTACTAATTGTTATGGTTTTCAGTTTATCAAGTGGTATAATTTGTTTCCCGTCTTTATGGACTACCACAAGATTTCCGTTTTCTTTTATCAGGGAAGTTCCGAAAGTGTTTAATACCAATTCCATTTTTTCATTTTGTTTTCGATAAGTTCTTGATTTAATAAATGTATTTACTGTCGAGCAAATGCAACTTGTTTTCGGCTCTGCTTATTGCGGTATAAACCCATCTGTAGAGGTTTTCTTTATCCATGTAATCAAGCGATTTTTCGAAATGGATAAATACGTGAGGCCATTCGCTACCTTGGGCTTTATGACAGGTAATAGCGTAACCGTATTTTACTCTCAAAGCGTTTAAGTATGGATCTGTTTGTATGTTTCTCCATGCAATATCTTTTATCAGTTTTTTCTTTGAGGGAGGTTTTTCGGCTATGGAAGTTGCATCAACATCTATTTCTTTCAGATGTGCTATTTTTTCAATTCCAAGTATAAGCTCCTCTTTTTCAAGTGTTTGATTATTCATAACATAGTCGTAAATTTCGGTTGCCGCATAACGCATCCGTATAAAGAAGTTTTTTATCAGGTTCATATCTTGTTCGAATGACAAGTCTCTACCTTCGGCATAAAGTACATCGTTAATAATCATAACCTCTTTAAGTACAAATCCTCTACCGGGATCATCGTCGGCTACTCTGACTACTATTTTGCGAAAGCTCAGTCCCGCTTTTTTTATTACTTTGTCATCAATGCTGTCAACGGTTATGAGGTCACCGTTACTGAGCCCGTATAAATAATTGTTTCTGGCAACTATTAAAGATTCGTTTACCTGCAACTCTTTTTCTTTATTCAATCCCCAAAGATGTATCCTTACTTTTTTATTTACAAAAGCTGTTGTTTTATTGGTGTATGTTATATATATTGCATTATCAACTCCTTGTGTTTTAATTATTTCGTAATATTTTTTTATAAGGTCGTTTTCATGTTTGTAAACTTCCATATCATTAAATCCTTCCGTTTTGATTGCCAAAGGAGGGAATCTTTTGGAATTTATTATTTCACGCAGATGAGTTGTGTTATAATACATTCCGGAATCTGTTTTGTAACGCATGACTTTTTCCAAAGCGAATTCCCTGACACCTATTCCGTAATTTCTTAACAAATATCTTTTGTCGAGTGCGGCCGAAAACTTCTGGTTAACGGGCGGTAACTGGGCGGGGTCGCCAATAAAAACGATTTTACCGTTGTGTTTATATTTAAAAAAGTCGTCCATAAGATATCCTGTACCGAAAGTAAATTCCTGTCCTTTTTGAAACGAGTTTGAAATCATAGAGCTTTCGTCAACAAAATAAACTTTATCCTCAACTGTGTTGGGATTTTTCAGTTTAAAGCCTATGCGATATGTCATATCTTCATCTTTTCTTTGGCTTTTGGGTATTTCCGTAATATGCATTACGTAAATAGAGCTGTGAAGTGTCGCTGCCGGGTGCCCTGATTTTTGGGCGAGTACTTTTGCCGCCCTCCCTGTTGAAGCCATCAGAGAAAAGGGGATTTTTTTTTCTTCCATATATTTAACAAGTCCCAGCATTATACTTGTTTTTCCGGTTCCGGCAAATCCTTTGAGGATAAATATTTCGTCGTCGGATTGTAAAAAATCGATAAGTTCGCGCAGTAAGTTTTTTTGTTCTTCATTAAGTGCAAAGGGATAATATTTTTCCAATTCTTTGATTTCCATAGTACTTTTTTTATCAAATTTATTAATACTCACGGAATTGAACAAACTCAAATTTAATTATTTTTTCGCCGGGAGAGGTTTCGGTAACGTTTCGTTTGGAGGTGGAAGCCACACATTTAATTCCCGAACTTTTCAGCAGGGTGACAAGGTTAAAAACAAAGGTGAACTCACCCTGAATGTGTACAGCTACAGGTAAAGGTTGGTTTGCGCACTGATCGGTTATTTTAGTTATTTTATTAAAGAAATCAAAGGCAAGTTTACGTACCTCTTCTTTTGAAGCTTCAGGATTAACAGCCGGAAATTCCATATCCATAACGGTTCCGTAAATTTTCCTTGCTGTTTCCAACTGTTTTTCACTCCACGATTTCACGGGGTGGTTTGAAAGGTTTATGAGCATACGAGGTGTTTTATTTAATATTTAACAGGTTTTTAATACTATTTTCCGATACCAAATCACGTTTTGATATTATATTAATTCTACTTAATGCCGCTCTGTCAAAGTGGTCTTTATATTCTTCTATGGGATTATTATCCTAGGTTTTAATTTCTTCAAGAGTAAAAATACTTGTGTTTGCAAAAAGACCTAGCTTTTGTATTAATGTAATTTCTCTATAAATATCCTTTTTATGCAGGCTTTAATTTACCTGTTTTAAGTTTTCGGTGAGACGCTGGCAGCCGGTGCAATGTGGTTATGAAATTAGCTTAATCTACCGTAACCGACAGCCGTTTTGGCGCCGATTCCGTGATTTGTGAGAGATTCTTTGAGCCATTCGTCAATTGTTTTGCCGCCTATTTTGTAAAGATCTAATTTTTCTTTTGAACCGACAACAAATTGAAATTTCGTGTCTCTTACTGTCAAAAATGGGATTGGATTCGGATTTTGATAATCCGTCGGTGCTATATTTTTTTTGCTATCAATATCATTATAATAGTCAGGATAATGGACGTTCATAATATCAGGCTCTATTTTCGGTTCTGAAACAGGAAATGCGTCGAAAAAGATGATTTTGCCTTGATAACCTGTGAATTTTTTATCTTGTTCTTCCCATATTTCAGCAAGTTTAGTTTTGTGTTTTTCAGTTACATAGACCTCTTTGTCATTTCTTTTCTTTGTTTTAGGCTTGCTATCTTCAAAAACAACTTTCTCGAATTCGGCAGGACAGCCAAAGACACGGCAAAAAGCTTCGTTTTGATAGGCTCTAAACTCTGCGTTAACCATTGGAAAATCTTTTTCTCCTTCCGGTGCAAGTTTTTCTCCAAAAACTTCCTGAATAATATAGCTTCTGACAACTCCTTTCACTGCACTAGCAGGAATATACGGAATGCCGTAGATATGGTGAAGTGTGATTGAAATTTCATAAACCGATTCGTGTCCGAGACCGACAATAAGACGCCAATTTAATCTTAATTCAAAACTTTTTTTTGAGTAATTTATATTTTCGTATTTATTTTTAAAATCTTCAAATTTTATATCACCAAAATAAGGCAGAATAAATTTTGACTTTCCACTTCGTTCTGATTTAAAAAATTCGAATTTTTGCTTATTATCATTCCAAAATGCTCCTCTGTTTAATTTCAAGAAATAATTGTCAACTTTTATATTTTTTAAATTCGTTTTTGTGTTTTTAGGCAAACAAGTTTTTTGAGGATTAAAGAGTTCTAAATAATTTTGTTTTTTACTGCTATTTTCTATGTTTTTATTGCTACTGTCTCTTATACACATCTGACGCTGCCGCGATATGCAGT
>WFZS01000105.1 GCA_015489465.1 Bacteroidales bacterium
CCGTTTACAGATAGAACATTTCGGGGAGATAAAAAGCTTGGAGATTTTAAGGATGATTTTTTGAAAAAGCTGAAAGTATATAAGTCTGTACGTCAAAAGCCTAAAGTTTAAAGAAGGGTGTCACAACGGGGTTGACGAATGTGTGATAGCGGATAGGCAATTTTCTACCCTTCCACTATTCGACATCGCTACCAAAGATGCCGATTCAAAATGCTTGAATATCGAATAGATAAAAGGATGACCGGATTGTCACAGTGAGAGGGAAGAAAAAAATCTTTCAACAATCGGTAAATGACGTTGTATCAGGGCGGGAGAGGCAGTCATGGTGAGCTTGTCGAACCATGGCAGGGGAAGCCGCTGCACGCACGCTTCGATACTATGCTTCCTTGTGGTCGCATCACTCAGCGTGACAATCCGGCCACGCTTATTACAGTTTGATTTACAAATGTTTAAAAAAGACGTCATTGGTAGCAATGCGACCTTTAAAAATGAAGTTTATGGTAATCATAAGTTTGGTTATCTCTGAAAGCATTTATCTTTTTAGCAAGATGATTAAAAATCATCAAATTATGCTTGTTAAACCAATTTATAGCGTTAAGATTTTTATTAACGGCATCGGAAAAAACAGCCAAAATATCATGTCCGTTGGCAAGCAACCAATTGTAGGCTTTGACATCACCGTCAATGGCGGCATCCAGTGCTGCATAATGTTTAAACTTGTTGTTTAATAACCATTGAACAGCATCCTCACTTCCACGTATGGCACTACTCAAAGCTGCCAGCTCGGGATATCCGTTTTTTAAAAGCCAATTTAAAAAAGCCCCGTCGCTCTCGGTAAAGGTTTCTCCGAAAGCTAACAACACTTTAGCATCATATTTGGCAAGAGAAAAATTCATTATTAAGGTTTATTACCTTTGCAAAGGTAATTAATGCTAACAATATTTTAAATGATCTCAAAAACAAGAATAAAACTGATAAAATCACTAAACCTTAAAAAGTACCGGAAATCCTACGGACTTTTTGTAGCCGAAGGCGTTGTAAATGTTTCGGACTTTTTAAAAAGCGGACTTGAACCCGAATACTTTTATATCACCGATAAAGGTCTTGAAAAATTCGATAATAAACTTTTACCCGAGAACACGGCAAAAGTGAGTTCGAAAGATATGGAAAGGATAACATTGTTGAAAAACCCTTCGGAAGTGCTCTCCGTTTTTCCGTTACCCGAAAACAAAAATTTCGACATAAAAAATATCAACGATTATGTTTTGATGCTTGACGACATAAAAGATCCCGGTAATTTGGGAACAATAATAAGAACGGCAGACTGGTTCGGTATAGACAAAATTATTTGCTCAAATGAAACCGTTGACGCTTTTAACCCTAAAGTTGTTCAAGCTACAATGGGTTCGCTTTCAAGAGTTAATGTTTTTTATGATGATATCGTTAATATTCTTCACGATTCGGGAAACATTGAAGTTTACGGTGCTTTTCTAGACGGCACGGATATCAAAGAGGTAGATAAACCGGGAAAAGGAGTAATAATTATAGGCAGTGAAGCTCACGGAATATCTAAAAATGTTGAACCTTTTGTAACAAAGAAAATTACCATTCCACGTTTTAAAAACTCCAAAACAGGGGCTGAATCTTTAAATGCTTCCGTTGCCACTTCAATTATTTGTTATGAATTCCGGAGATAATATATTTTGCCGTAAATTTTTTAAGAACATTTTACATTATCATATTTAAATATGTTTATTTTTGCCTTCTAATTTTAAAAGACATGGCATTTTTACAACTTTTGTTAATCACAATATTAATGATGGGACTTGTTTTTGCAGGGTTCGGCATCAAAATGATTTTAAAAAAAGATTACGTTTTTAAAAAACAATGTTCAACCATTGATCCTAAAACGGGAAAACGAATGGGATGTGTGTGCGGGTCGAGTGGTGCCTGCCACAACAAAAAATAAAAAAAGCCCGGCAAATCCGGGCTTTTTTTAACCAAAATATAAGAATACTACTCCGATGCTTTTAATACAAAAGTTTTGTTAAACCCGAAATTTTTATCCTTTTTCTCAATTATGATTTTGGCATAAACGCCGGGATTATCATCTATCAGCCACATTTTTTGTACTGCCTCAAAGTCGCCTGTTGCTTCAACAACAGTACAATCAAAAGTCCCCGCAGGGACTGTAATTTGTTCTTTTTTTACAACCCTGAAAGCATCATCTTTTAACGGAAATAATTTGTTGAAACCGTTATTGTCCAAACAATTCGACGGCAATTGCGTACCTTCCGGAAGATTATCCTTGTCGTAACCGTTAAAAATATAATCAACACAAACCTTATCTTCTCCTTCATGGTGCTGAACATAAGCCGTCAAAGTTTTTTTGTCGGGAACAACAGCACCTGCACTTAGTTCGGAACACTCATAAACAAGTTTTTTAAAGTTACCCAAATTGCTAATTATGCCGTAAACGTCTTGCCAAGGCAGTTTTTGCTCTTCATCATCATATTTATAATCGCCGTTATCATCATAAAAATCCTCTTCTCTAAAAGAAAGATGTTCAACATCGGATTGAGGTTTTAATTTTTCGACGTTTATAATTTTTTCACTGTTTGTTAAAGTTAAGCCGTCACCTGAAACCTCAACTTTATATTTTCCTTTTAAATCAGTTCCCATTACCATTAAAACAACCTCTTTTTCGCCGGGGAAATAAGCCCAATTACCGTTATAATTTGACATGCTCCCGGGTTCGGTTTCCGTTATTTTCAAAATACCGGGAGCGGAAAACTCGAAGATACGTTTCATTTCGGGATAATCACCTTTAGCCTGCCACAGGCCAACAAGTCCGGATGCTTTATTGTTGTTTGCAACAACATTAGGATTCAGCTTTAAAAGATACAGGGTTTGTGTTTTTCCTTTTAAAATCATTTTTTCATCACCATCTTGTTTAATAGTATAATCTTCATCTTGTTTTTCGAAAATACGTGTCTTTAAATTCAATAACTTACCTTTCATTTTCCATTCACCCACAGGCATATTCATAATAGTAAACGTTCCGTCAGGATTAAAACCGGCAGGTTGATACGGTTCCATGGTTCCTTTTTGAGTGATTGCCTTATATACAAGCCAATTGCCCGTCACATCTATTTTTCCGGCAAATAAAGTATTGATGAAAAATATCATCAAAATCAGAGTTGTTATTTTTTTCATAATTTGTTTTCAAATTGTATTAAACAATATTCCCCGTCCGGTATTTAACGGGGAATATTCAAATTAATATTTAGCATTGGTAAACCTGTAACCTACGCCTTTGTCATTAATAGCGTATCCGAAATCGAGTCCTTTAAAAACAACTTTCATTACGGGACGTTTATCTTTCACATCCTCAACGGGTTCCCATGTATGGCCTCCGTCTTCGGTATAGTAAAGTTTCGGAACTTCGTTATTAGTTTCAAAACCAACCGAAGCATATCCTTTTTCAGTACTTACCATAGATATCGAACTGAATCCCACTGCGTCAGGCACTTCCACCTTTTCCCAGCTATCCCCCCCGTCGGTGGTAATAGCCACAAAAGCATAAACAGGCGGTGCATCGGCACTTTCATAATGAGCACCTACCATAAACATAATATTTTCATTAACAATACTTGAAGCTCTGATAGCATCCAAAGGTTCTAAACCCGACAAAGTTTTGGTACTCCAAGATTGACCACCGTCGTCCGAAACCATAATGGATAAATCATCGGTAATATTATTACGGTTCAAACCGCAAACAAGACCTTTTTCGCCAACGATATTTATAATACCGCCATGTGTATTTTCAGGTAATGAAATACTGTCAACAATCTCATTGTTACCCAAACCTACTTTATAAATATTAAAATCATAGTTATCATCCGAAGCTATGACATTTAATGTGCCGTCAACGGGAGAAACTGCAAAGTTCCATAGCAAATAGTCATCGAAAGTGGGATACTCACCGCTTATCGGAACCAGTTCTTCAAAAGTTGCCCCTCCATCTTTAAGCAGCATACAATGATTACCTCCCAACATTAAACCTACACCGTCGTTAGGTCCGTTAAAAACAAATTGCATCAAAGGACCTTCCCATGCCTGACTATGTACTTTAGACCATGTTGCGCCGCCATTTGTGGTTTTTAACAAAATTCCGTCCAGCATACTGTTTCCTGCAGAAATCCATCCTGTATTTTCATCAAAAAAGAAAACATCCAGCGTCATGGGGTTAGAGCCAATAATTGAAGATAAATCTTGCGTTTCCCATGTTTGAATTGTAACATTTATGTTGGAAACATCATTGGAAACTTCATCACCGTTAATTATTTCCGAAACTTTTATTTCATGTTGCCCAAGTGATGTTCCGGCAGTATTCCATTCATATTCGAAAGGCTCTTCAGTATCTTCAACAACTTGAGTTCCGTCGATGTAAAAAACCACTTTATCGGGTTTAACACCGGTATAATATGTTGTGATGTTCGCTTGTGAACCCAGAATTATATTAGAATTATCAGTTGGAGCTGTTATGTAAATATTGTTTCCCATGGGTTCACCGTCAAGATGCATAAGATTTTTCTTAAAAAGACAAACCGGTTCATCACTTAAACTCCAGTCTTCATCAAACCCTAAAACATCCACCTGAATACCGACATTATACCTTAATCCGACATTCAAATCAAGGTTCCAGTTTTCGCCTTCCGGCTCTGCGTTTAGCCCCACACATCCGTCCATCATAGCATAAGGCCCTACAATCCCGTAAAGCATAATATTTACAAGAGGTCCCACTCCCACATTTGATTCCGTACTTGCATCCATAACAGGTGCCGAATAATCGGTAGTAACGGTTTTTTCAGCAATAGGGCTCCATCCGTCATCATCATATTTAACACCTAGTTTACCTTTAAAATTCTCCGAAGCTGAAATCTTAACCATCGCCGACACATTACCGTTCATATCGGCAGAAAGTATAACCTTTGGTATAAACACTACCGGTATGGGACCGACAAAAAACGTGATAGGTTGAAGGTAAAAAACGGCAAGGTCAATAGCTTTATCATATTGAAGCTGATCTTCAACGGTAACCGAAATTGAGGAACTTTGATCAACTTTAACACCGGTTTCAAACAGGTCAACGTTAAAAGATAGCGGAATCCAATCCAAATCGAACTCCACACTCCAGTCGAAATTGAAGAAAAGGTTCATTTTAAGACTGCTGGCACCATTAAGATTTACATTAACTCCGTTAAAATCAATATTTTTATTTATGTCAAAATCGAAAACGGTAAAATCCGGGCCTTTTGAATTTATAAGTTTTACCCCTTTGGCAAGTTCAATTTTTCGAATTTGGCTCAATTTAATATCCCCGGAAGTAAAATGAACGCTTCCGACCTTACACGTTTCGATTAAAGTGGCTTGTTTTGTTTTTATGGTAATAAAACCGCTTCCGTAATTCTCAATTGACACTACTTTACGCAAATAACCGTAAGGAGCCTTATCATTAACACCGGAAACCATAATATCGCCTTTTTCAAGGTTATCGAAATATTCGTTACCCGGCATTACGGTAAAGTTGTAGTTGGAATCTATTTCAACAATAGCAAAAGCGGAATTGCCGGGAGCTACTTTTGTTTTAGGGTTTACTTCAACCTCCTGTTGCGGATCAGGATCGGGGTCAGGGTCGGGTGTATTGTTTTTTTTGCATGCAGTAGGCAAAAGAATAATGCTTAAAAACAGACTTATTAATAAAAGTTTTTTCATAATTGTATAGTTTATCGAGAATATTTTATTTGAACGGTGCTACTTTAAAATATCACCCATTTTTTTCATCATATCATAAGCCTGTTTTATATCTTCATCGGAAGCATCCGGATCTTCCCGCTTCATTAATTTTTTAAATTCAGGATATGACATATTTTTCATCTTTTCCATTTGCTGTTTCATCTCTTCCCTATCATTATTATCATCTCCTCCAAAGTCTCCGAATTGTGAAAACCCGGAATCATATTTTTCAATTTTAACACCCGAAGGAACTTTAAATTCCGAATCTGAAAACGCAACATCCGTGTCAATTGATTTTGCAATTTCGGAAATTGTCATCCCCATAATTTTCGATTCAGTTTTCAACGGAACTCCGTTCCAAAAAAGAAAATTCATCTTCCCCATCATATCCAGCTCCCACTTTTCACAATCTTTACCAAGAAAATTCTCGGTACCGGTTTGTTTTCCTCCCATTGATTTTAACATATCTTTTCCCATCCTTGAGTAATCCCCGTCTCCCGGTTTCATCATCGACATCGAAGCATTTAAACGTTCGGAAATATCGGTTGCCGTATTTTGCAAGAGATTTACCACATAACCTTTACCGTTATTAATAATGGTAAGTTCATCTTTTTTTACCTTTCCGTTTTTAATAATTTTTGTATGAACCACCTCACGCATACCGTAGTTATCAAATTTCAGAGTTTTTGTTCCCTTGCCTTCAGGGGAAACGGTTTCGTATTTTACTTCCGCTGCTTTTACGTGATACCGTTTTTGTCCGTAAGCAGTTGAAGACATTATTAAAAGAGTTAATGTTAATCCTGATAATAATCTTTTCATTTTGTTAATTGTCGGTTTCATAATTATTTTTGTTTAAATCGTTATACTTTTCATTTAAAAGGTTTATTCTTTTTATCAATGTTTTTTCTATCTCCTTGTAAGCTTTTAAATCGGCATTACCGACATTTTGTTTTTTACTTGTTTGTTTCTTAACGTTATCGAGTTCATCCGCCAATGAACTTCCTGCCGACACAAGCTCGATGTTTAATTTTATAAGTTTTATTCTGTCGAAAACAGTTATCTCCTTTTCATTTTTATCAAGTATATCTTTTTCCCGACTTAATATATATTCAATCTTATCGGATATTTCGTTTATATCCCTTTCACACGACTTGATATAGTCAACTGTTTCTTTGTGATTTTTAACATCATCGGAGATTTCAATTTTTACGGGAGGTAAAAAGTTTTTTCTTTCCACTTTTCCCGAACATGATTGCAAAAAAAAGGGTGAGATGAAAACAATAGTTAACGTAGTCATAAACAGTAATTTTTTCATGTTAGCATATTTAGTAATTTTGAGTTCTAGAATTTCACAAATTCAACCCTGCGGTTGTTTGCTTTTCCTTCGGGAGTGGCATTAGTATCTATAGGTTTTGTTTCACCCCAACCTTTTGATTTTAGTCTGCTGCTGTCTATACCCATTGCTATAAGTTGATCCATTACAACTTTCGCACGTTTTTCAGAAAGTTCAAGGTTAAAACTTTCGTCACCGTCACTATCCGTATGTCCTTCGATACTGAATTTCAAATCGGGATATTTCTGCATCAGTTTGTAAATCTTATTGATAGGTCCCATGCTTTCAGGCTTTAAAGTGGTTTTGTTCACATCGAAACGTATTCCGTTTTCTACGATTTTACCGTCCGTCAATACCCTGTCGTAATATTTTACACCACCTTTTGCCAGACGAAAGTTTTTCAGAAACATATTATCATTTCCGGCTTCAATTGTAATTCCAGTAGGATTAACTCCCAAATGCGGAATATTAATTAAACGGGTATCGTTAAAATAGGCTTTATATTTACCTCTTGTATAGGCAATTGAGATGTGTTTCCAAGAGCCTTCTTTTTCAACTGACCATCCTGTGTTTTCGGTTCCGGGATAATCTTTTTCAGACTCTCCAAATTCCAAACTATGAGGCATAACAACTAATTTTTTAACTTTTGCATCACCTCCCTGATTTTTCCAATCGCCTAAATAAACCCAAAGTCTGTTTGCCGTACTGCTTCCTTTGGAAAACCAAACGTCAAACTCAACGGTAAATACATCAGGAAGGTAATCTTCTTTGGAATTTTTAAGATAAGGCACAATATAGGTACCTCCGCTCAAAAACATAATCACGTTTTTACCGTCCATTTCACCTATTTCGGCATCTCCTTTATAAAGATCCCACCGGCTTGGAAACTCACCGTTTTCTTCGTTAGCATCAGGACCATCTTCAAAAATAACAGTCTGTCCCGGAACAAAATCATATTTAGACCAGACTATTTTGGGTTTTTTAGTTCCTTTTACATCGCCTTTTACCAAAACAATTGCCGCATCATTATAACAATCTATACGTGTATTCATGTCATCTTCACGGTCCAATTGGAAATCAACATCTTTATCACCTGTTCCTTCCTCGGTGCCGTTATCCAAATCGCAAGTATAGGTTCCTCTTATGGAGAAATTATCGGACTGACTTAAAATACTTCCGTCATCTGCATAAGTAACATAACGGAATGTGGTTTTATAATTGTTGTTGGGATCAATATTTTTAATTTCAAGTTTACCGTAATTGCCTTCGGAAGTTTTGTAAACAAAAACACTTCCTTTACCGGCAACAATACCGTTTTTGTTTGTTAAATATACAGGGTCGGTAATTTTTATTTTGTCATCCATGCTTGCGATAGCATCCCTGTTCAAACCGTTAAATTTGGGATTTGAGCTATGTGATACCGAACCGGCATTGGCATTTGAGGTATTGTTTGAAGCAATTTGCTTACTGCTGTGCTTTTTAGATTTTTTGTTTTTCTTGCCAAACAATCCTTTTATTCCGTTTTCAAGTCCGTCAAAGGTCTTATCCAAAGCCTTGTCAACATTGTTATTAGCTCTGTTATTAACTTGGTGCTCCACTTTGCTTTTTATGGGAACCCTAATAGCTTGCGCTTCCGACTTATAAACCGAAAACACAATAACTAAAACTGTAATAATAGGTAATGATAATTTCATTTTTTATGTTTTAAATGTTAAACTCATTGTAAACATATCTCAAAATCAAATGGATTTGTTGATGAATTTGAATTTGACGGATTCCGCTTTGAAAGCGTATGGATTTACCGAGAATGTAAACAACCGGTACTTTTGGTTTTACCCGAACCAAATTCTTACTTTTGCATAAATTGAATTTTACAATTAAATTGATTGACACGTGGAATACCAATTTTTGGAATTCGAAAACGGATTAAGGATAATTCATAAATATAAAAAAGGTATAATATCACATTGCGGAATAACGGTTAAAACGGGTTCGCGTGACGAGGGAAAAAATGAAAGCGGTTTGGCTCACATGGTTGAGCATTTGATTTTTAAAGGGACAAAAAAAAGAAAGACATGGCACATAAACAGTAGAATAGAAAATATAGGTGGTGAACTTAATGCTTTTACCACCAAAGAAGAAACTACTGTCTATGCATCTTTCCTGTCGGGTTATTATGAGAGGGCTGTTGAACTGTTTTCCGATGTTATGTTCAATGCTACTTTCCCCGAAAAAGAGATAGAAAAAGAAAAATCTGTAATTACGGATGAGATAAATTCTTATAACGACACACCTGCGGAACTTATTTTCGATGATTTCGAAAATCTTTTATTTAAAGATCATCCGTTAGGAAGAAATATTCTGGGAACGGAACAATCCATTCAAAATTACACAAGAAATGATGTATTGAATTTTGTTTTAAAAAATTACACCATTGACAACATGGTAATAGCTTCTGTGGGTGAAATAAAATTTGAAAGATTGGTAAAATATGTAAAAAAATATTTCGGTAATATCAACATTAAAAGTCAACACAAACATAGAGAGCCGTTTAAAAATTATAAACCAACTGTAAAAGTGATAGAGAAAAATTCTTTTTTATCACATCTTATGATTGGCAACATTGCATACTCATTCCGGGATAAAAATAAACCCGCCATGGTATTATTAAATAACATACTCGGCGGGCCGATTATGAATTCGCGATTAAATATGCAAATCCGTGAAAAATACGGATTTGCTTATCAAATAGAGTCGTATTACCAACCGTATTCGGATACAGGTGTTTTTTCGGTTTACATGGGAACCGATAACAAGTTTATAGAAAAAGGAAAAAGTTTGATTTTAAAGGAAATGAAAAAATTAAGGGAAAATAAAATAGGGGCCATGCAACTTCACAGAGCTAAAAACCAACTAATAGGGCAACTTGCGATAAATTATGAACAGCCGTTAAATGAAATGCTCGGAATTGCCAAAACACATCTTTACAGAAAACCTGTCAAGGATTTTAAAAAAAATATTAGTATTATTGAAAATATTAATTCAACGGAATTAATACAAATAGCAAATGAAATATTAAAAGAGGAAAACATGACTGTTTTAACTTACGAAAGTAAAAAGTAACCTTGTAAGTTAATTTTATTAAACTCAAAAAACGCTAACAATGAAAGAAAGAATAGATACTATTAAAAAGTTTATTGCCGATCACAAACTGGAACCGATTGTTAACTTTTTAATCTTTGCCGTAATTGTTTATGCATTTCATTGGCTTTGGTGGAACGGTGGATTACAACATTATTTGGAAAAATTTGCTTTTTTTAACGAAACCCAAGAATTCATGGCACATATGGTTGCCGTTCCTTCGGCATGGATTGTCGAGCATATATTACAATATCCCGTAAAATTTTTTAATAATACCATTTATACATACAATAACAGCTGGGTAGAAGTTGAAGGAGCTTGTTCCGGATTGAAACAATTTTATCAATGGTTTTTTTTAATGCTTCTCTTTCCGGGACCGTGGAAAAAGAAATTATGGTTTATACCTCTGGGGTTTTTAGCAATTCATGCATTTAACATTATTAGGATAGTTATTCTTGTTGTGGTAATAGTACACTGGCCGAAATATTGGAATTTTATACATCTTGACATTTTAAGACCTATGTACTATCTTGTTATGTTCTTGCTTTGGGTATGGTGGGTGGAAAAATTTAAGGACGGAAAGAAAAAAACAAATTAAATAAAGTGCTATTTCACTATAACTTTATAGCCGGAGATTACAGGAATATTTAATAGGAGAGTAAGAAAGACTCCGGCAAGGAAATAATTAACGGGAAATACCAATTGTAATCCGGAAGCGACGTATATTACGGATGTTAATATTAAAAAAGGTAAAAACCAAATAAATATTATCTGATTTAAAATTTCTTTCCTGTTAAGATAAATTTTATCGTCTGAATTTATCAAAAAGCTGAAAATCCTTGACACACGTAAAATCCCGTATAAAAAAAGTATTGTTAAAAATACTCCTAACACTATTTGGTCTATGTAAGGTAATCTCAGCCACGCTAATGCATAATAAATACCTTTCTTATTTATAATCTGCCAAAGCGGTAAAAACATCACCAGTACATGCATTAACACATACCCCCAACCGTAAAAAAGATGATAATAATTCGATTTGTTTAATGCTGTTCTTTTTTTTGAAAACAGAATAAAATAAATTCCCAAAAATACTACGTAAGGTAATAAATATATTAAAACAATCTGCCTTCTGTACCATTTTCCCGAACTTGCATAAAACATGAACTTGTCCCAATATATTTTTCCCTCAAAATGCGAAAGATAAGCACCCGTAATCATCGACAACCAATGTATTATTTGCATTAAAGCAAAAACCGCAAACAAAACAAGAGTGCTTTTTAAAAGTATTTTTAATGGTTCTTTTTTAATCATTTAACCTTTTATAAAATTTGCCGCTTCAAACAGCGTAATTGTATCATAATCATTTAAAATATTATCCAACCGTTTTATACATTCAGCTGTATTGTAACGGTTTAAACTATTCCTGAAAAATGAAAAAAGATTTGTTGAAGGCATATCCGGATCAAAATCACGAGGATGAAAATATAATAAATGGTAATCATCTTTTTTAAAAAAATAATTTAACCATGACTCAGGCATTGCCCTGAAATACCCTCCACCGGAGTAAGGGAATCCAAATATGGATTTTATCAACGGAAATTCCAAAATTTTA
The DNA here is from genome assembly GCA_015489465.1 of Bacteroidales bacterium. Taxonomy (GTDB): domain Bacteria; phylum Bacteroidota; class Bacteroidia; order Bacteroidales; family F082; genus B16-G9. The sequence continues at coordinate 11,889 of WFZS01000105.1, forward strand.
TGTTTTGAAGTATTTATTGTTACCGGGATGTTTTCCGGTTTTTTTCTTAATTCAACTGAACTATCAATAATTATTCCGTTTTCTGCAAGTATTTCAAAAGCCCAATTATCATTTAAATTGAGATTAAACCCCGGTGCCCTGTATGCTTTTATCTTTTCTCCGGTAATATCCTGTAACACGTCAAGACTAAGCTTTGTATCTTTGGCAAAATCATCCGGTGTAATAAAATGAGGGTTATGATGCCAATATGAATGCGAACCTATTTCGTGTCCTTTATTGTATATTTCCCTTACTAATGACGGATGTTTTTTAGCAACCCAACCCAGAATAAAAAAAGTAGCTGTTTTGTTATGTTTTTCCAAAAGGTCAAGTATTCTTCCGGTATTTTCTATAACTTTTGAAGGTAAATCATCCCAAATTTGTCCGCTGTAATGCCGTCTGTTTTGATGTGTGTTAAACCAGTCTTCTATATCAAAAGTTAATATTGTCATTAGCGGAAAATCTTTTATCTATATATCAATAATTTGTTTGACAAATCGAACCGTACGTAAAGTATAGGTTGACCATGTCACCTTTCGACAGAACTCAAAGCGACACCTGCCTAATATACTTGTAAAACATCATTTACCGATTGTTTAAAAATCTTCTTCACTTCCAAAAATATATCAAAAAGATGAAACATCGATCAATAAATATGTTTAATAAGTTTTGAACCCAAGGATTTAGCAATACACCATGGCACAAATCTCCATGCATTTTTTAAAAATTTATTACCTCGGACATCAGGTATATTAGAAAAACCATATAAAGGGATGTCAAAAACAGTCCAGTGTTTTTTATAAATATGAACCGGAGAATTCCGGGTACTTCTTCCGAATGAATAAACAGCATTTACATTGTTATCACTTTTACTTGTTTTTTCAATAGCATATTTTACCATTTGCCAATGGAGCCAATCAGATACGTAGTATTTTTGTTCTTCACGCAAAGTTGCAAAATAAATATTCTCGAAAAAATCTGCATATGATACTAAAACCGAACTACCAACAGGTTTGTTATTTCTGTAAACCACAAAAAATTGAATATCTCCGTAATCATAATTAACAAATAAGTCATGGAAATATTTTTTGCTGTAACTTAACGATTTCAGATAAAAAATGTTTTTTAGATATACCTTGTAAAAATCTTCAAGCAACTCCAAACCTCCCCGTTTTACTTCAAATCCGTTCTTGGTCCCCTTTTTTATCTTTCGTTTCAGGTTAGAACTTAACCGGTTAAACATAATATCAGCACTTTCAGGGAGTTTTAAAATACTCGTTATTTTTTCCGTTTCTATGAAATGATTATCGGCTTGTTTATCAAATGAACGGATAAAAATTTTTTGTTGAAAGTTACTATATTCATCAGTAATTTTTTCATAATCGGCATTGTAAAATCCGGACAACAGATTATTGTTTTTTATTGTTTCAACCAATGACCTAACGGTTTTTAAATGTTTTTTTTCGAGATAATCATCGTTAGTTAATATCCCGCCGTAAGAAAAATGAGGCAGGCTAACCCATGCCTTTCCCGTGTTTACAAGCGGCAAAACTCCCACAATTATATTATTGTAATACAATAAGAAATAGTAAGGTTTCCAACGGAAATGATTTTTGTAAAAATTGAAAAGGGAAGGGTTGAATGAGTACGGCACCATTGAAATTTGTGCAGATGCAAATTTATTCCACCGATGTATGGCTTCAGAGGGGGGAAGAACTGAGAGTTGTATGGTCATCAAGGGAATTTTTTAGACTTATTTTTCCCGCGAGTATTTATATGACAGGAAGAAAATACTCCTTGCTATTGAAATTCAAATAGATACCGAAAAGGTTTTTAGGAAATTTTTTTATCCAATTTCTCAAAAACGGAGTTATTGCTTTTGAACTCGGGAACAATTTGCTTCATCTTTTGAACCAACTTGAAAATATCCCTTTCCAAAATTATTTCCGACAGTTCGTTCAATAAAATTTCAACTTCCTCACGTTCAAATTTAACCACTCTGGCATGTTTGATTTTAGGGTGATGAGTAGGTAGTGTATTTTCAGAATCATTTAATAATTCTTCGTATAACTTTTCCCCCGGTCTTAAACCTGTTTCAACAATTTTAATATCCACATCCGGTTCCAAACCGTAAAGTTGAATCATTTTACGAGCCAAATCATAAATTTTTACGGGTTCTCCCATATCGAAAATGAGAATATCACCGCCTTTACCTATAGAACCCGCTTCCAAAACCAGATTACAAGCCTCGGGTATGGTCATAAAATAACGGACAATTTCCTTATGCGTTACCGTAACAGGTCCTCCTTTTTCTATTTGCTTACGAAACAAAGGAACAACTGAACCGTTCGACCCCAAAACATTACCAAAACGTGTTGTAATAAATTTAGTTTTGCTATTACTCAAACTTTGAATATATATTTCGGCAATTCTTTTTGTAGCACCCATTATATTTGTCGGATTTACAGCTTTATCCGTAGATATCATTACAAATTTTTCCACTTTATATTTAACTGCCAAATCCGAAACAATTTTAGTACCGAAAACATTTATCATGACCGCTTCATACGGATTTTCCTCCATAAGCGGCACATGTTTATATGCAGCTGCATGAAACACTATTTCAGGTTTGTAAATATCAAATATTTCTTCCATTCTGAATTTATCCCTGACACTGGCTATAACAAATTCCACTTTATCCAATAAATTCTTGTATTTTTTAGAACTTTTTAGTTCAAATTGCAAGTCATAAATAGGCGATTCGGCTTGATCAAGTACAACTAACCTTTTGGGATAATAATTTAAAATTTGTCTGACAATTTCACTGCCGATTGAACCGGCTCCACCCGTAACCAAAATAATTTTATTTCTTAATTCTCTACTAATGTTTTTATTTTCCAATTCTATCGGATCACGCTCCAATAATTCTTCAATTTTAACCCTTCTAAGCTGTGTAGAAGTCAATTGCCCGTTAATCCAATTATTGATTGGGGGAACAACTTTTACTTGCAGCTTCAATTTCAAACCTGCCTCGACAATTTTTTTCTTTTTATCAGGATGTATTCCCTGCATGGAAATTATAAGTTGCTTGATTTCTTTTTCCTTAATAAATGACTCTGTCAAAGCTTTTTCTCTTTTATAAACAGGAATACCTTCTATACTTTTCCCGATTTTATAAGGATTATCATCAATGTAAGCAACTATTACATAATAATATAACGGATCTTTGGTCAAGGCGTTTTTTGTTAACATTCCGGCATCTCCGGCACCATAAATCAATACCGGTATCCTTTTTTTAGAATATTGTTTTGTTATATGAACATATAAAACCTTAACCAATACCCTGGTACCTATAAGAAGAAAAATAACAATAAAATAATGTATGATTAAAAGTGAGAATGAAAATCTTCCGAAATTATGAAAACCCTCAAAAAGTAAGTATAGATTAATTAGTAACATTAAAAATAACGACAAACTTGTAGCTTTTAAAATAATAAAAGCATCAGACAAACCGGTATGCCGTATTATACCCGAAAACGACTTGGTAACTAAAAATGAAAAAGTGTAAACCAGTGTTATAACAGCCAAATGCTTAAAAAACAAAACATTTTCAAAGCCAATCATACTGAACCTGTACCATACCAGGACAGCAAAAATAAAAGATGCAGCAACGGTGAATACATCAATAATCAGTATTAACCACCTTGAAACAAAACTGGTTGAATATTTATTTATTAATCCGTATAAGTAAGTCATAGTAGTAAAAGTAAAAATCAGTTCACTAATTTAAAAAATAAAAAAACATTTTTATGAAAAACAGCTAAAAATTAATATATCCTGCCATACCCAATTACCCATATAACCCGTTGCAAATATATATCACTGTTTGTAATGGCAAAAAAACTATTGATTGATAGTTTAATATTTGTTATTGATATTAAAAAAATATTTACCGTTTATTTACCTGTAATGTCATAAAAACAGTCAAATTTCAGGTTCACTAACAGAAGAACTTTTTTCGGAAAAAGCTTACAATCCGTAAAAAATTATACAAATATTTCATCTAAAGCAGCTTTTATTCTTTCCAAATCATCATGTGTAAGGTTCGAACCTGAAGGCAGACATAAACCGTCGTCAAAGAGTTTTTCAGAAGTGCCGTCGCCATAAAAATCTGTTCCTTTAAAAACAGGTTGAAGGTGCATGGGTTTCCATAAAGGTCGTGCTTCTATATTTTCTTTTTCCAAACTTAAACGGAGTTTTTCCCTGTTTACCCCTTTGTTTTTTTCAGGATCAATAAATACGGCTGTAAGCCAACGATTAGAAAAAAATCCCTCGGGCTCCGTTTGAAACCTTACATTATATCCTTTATTTTTATTTTTTTCGTCAAAATAATTTTTATAAAAATCAAAAACCTTTCTCCGTTGGGAAACCCTATCGTCCAAAACCTGCATTTGACCCCTGCCAATACCTGCCAAAACATTACTTAAACGATAATTGTATCCTATTTCCGAATGTTGATAATGAGGTGCGTCATCTCTGGCTTGGGTAGCAAGAAACCTGGCTTTTTCAATAAATTTTTCATTATCCGAAAGCAGTGCACCACCTCCGCTTGTTGTAATTATTTTATTACCGTTAAATGACAAAATATTCATTATACCGAAAGTTCCGCACTTCTTTCCCGAAATACTCGCCCCTAAAGCTTCTGCTGCATCTTCAATTACCGGAATATCATATTTTTTTCCTATTTCAAGTATTTCTTTCATTTTAGCAGGCATCCCGTAAAGATGCACCGGGATTATCGCTTTGGGTTTTTCACCTTCTTTCATTATTGAAACTATAGCTTCTTCCAAATGTTCGGGGCTCATATTCCACGTTTCTTCTTCGGAATCGATAAATACAGGCGTTGCACCTTGGTAAACAATGGGGTTAGCCGTTGCGGAAAATGTCATACTTTGACAAAGCACCTTATCTCCTTTTCCTACTCCCAATAGTATTAATGCCAGATGTATTGCAGCCGTACCCGAGCTTAATGCCGCTGCATGTTTAGCTCCGGTATAATTACATAAATCCTGCTCAAAAGCATTTACGTGAGGCCCTAATGGTGCTATCCAATTGGTTTCAAAAGCTTCTTTTACAAATTCTTGTTCTTTTCCTCCCATATGGGGAGAAGACAGCCATATTTTGGGTTTATTACTCATCAGTTAAATTTTGGATCGTTAAGTTTTTTACCTATTAAAGTATAGATTATTATTTTTATATCAAGCCAAAAAGACCAATTCTTAACATAGTTTTTGTTAATCCTGACTTTATGAGGCCAAATAACAGTATCGTAATATTTAACAGGATCTTTTTGATATTTTAAAATACTCTCTTCATCGGGATAAAATAAACTGTCTGCTCCGGTTAACCCCGGCTTCACATCAAAAATTATACGGTCATCACCTTCTAATTTCAATGAATATTCAGGTACATCAGGTCTGGGACCAACAAAACTCATATCCCCTTTCAATATATTCCATAATTGGGGTAATTCGTCAATTTTAGATTTCCGCAAAAAACGTCCGAAACGCGTAATACGTTTATCATCTTTTAATGTAACGGATACCGGAGATTTGTTAACAATCATAGACCGGAATTTATAAATATCAAACGGTTTTCTTTTATAACCTATACGAACCTGTTTAAAGAAAACCGGACCCGGCATAGTTATTTTTATAATAATTGCCACTAAAAGAAAAACGGGTAATAAGATAATTAGACCTATAACGGAGAAAAAAATATCAAAAATTCTTTTTAATTTCAAATGCAATTAATTTTTAAAACAATAATACATTAATAATTTTAAGGTATTCAAAAAAAACTATTTTTGAACTTTCACGGTCTTTCCACCAGTCATTTTCTTTAAATCCGGTGTATTTACTGGGACATGAAACTATCGTAACACGTTCACCCGATTTTTTCATTTCGTTGTTAAAAATGAGCTTTGCACGACGTGTATGATAACTTGATGAAACCAATAAAACAGTATCAACTTGCCTATGCAAAGCAATATACTTCCTCAATGCCTCTGCTTCTTCCTGTGTGCTTTTGGCATCGCCGGGCAATATTATTATATCTTCAGCCGGTACTCCCATTCCTACCAGAGCTTTTTTAGTAATGGTTGTCTGACCGTCCAAAGAGATACCTTTTTCCCGGAAAAAATCAATACCGTAACGGTTTGCCATAACAATGATAATTTTTCGGGCATACCCTTGTTTATACAAATCAAAAGCTTCAAGTGCTCTATCGGGAATATTGCCCATCAGTATTATTAACGCATCGGCTTTTACGGGCTTGTCTTTAACAACCAAAAAACTACCCATGCGGGGGATTGTAAACCATAAGAGCAAAACGAAAAAAGTAAATATTGCAAGAACAATTCTTAATCGTTTTTGCCCCTTTTTATTCAATGTTTGTCTTTTTCTTAGTAAAAAGTGTGCCGATTTCTTTTATTCTTCAATATACCACCGGAACATCCGCTCAACCCCTTCCTCAATATCTATTTTATGATGCCAACCAAGATTATGGAGTTTGGTAACATCGGTGAGCTTGCGCATGGTTCCATCGGGTTTTGATGTGTTGAAAACAAAATTTCCTTCAAACCCTACTACTCTTTTAATCAAATTTGCCAAACCGGCAATACTGATTTCTTTTCCGGTTCCTATATTTATGTGAGTGTTCCTTATTTCTTTCATCCGTTTTCCGGTACGTTCATCAATTATCAAATCTTTAAAATCAACTTTTTCCATTACATAAACACATGCATCGGCCATTTCCTCACTCCACAAGAACTCGCGCATAGGTTTACCGGAACCCCAAATTTCGACGGAGACAGTTGAACGACTGGACGATTGAGCGAGAGGACGAGGGGACGACTGGACGATTGAGCGAGAGGACGATTGTGTTGTTGAGTAATTAGGTGATCGGGTAATGCCGTACTTTTTTAGGATTGTTAAGATTTCATCATCTGTTGATTTTCCGGTTATACCTTCAATGGGTCTTTTATTCAAGTCGTTGCGAATAGCAGACCAGTCGTTGTTTTCAAGACATTTACCCAAATAAACTTTACGTATCAAAGCGGGAAGCACGTGAGATTTTTCCAAATCAAAATTATCGTTGGGTCCGTAAAGATTTGTCGGCATTACGGAAATAAAGTTTGTTCCGTATTGAATATTATAACTCTCGCATGTTTTTATGCCGGCAATTTTAGCAATGGCATAAGGCTCGTTTGTATATTCCAAAGGACTGGTAAGTAAATATTCTTCTTTCATGGGTTGCGGACACTCTTTCGGATATATACAAGTACTTCCCAAAAACAAAAGTTTTTTAACACCGTTTTTATACGCTTGATCGATAATGTTGTTTTGAATCATAAGATTATCCCAGATAAACTCGGCGCGGTATGTATTGTTTGCTATTATACCTCCTACTTTAGCTGCGGCAAGGAAAACATATTCGGGTTTTTCTTTTTCAAAGAAATTTTTAACCGCAATAGTATCCCGCAAATCGAGCTCTTTAGAACTTCTTCCGATTATATTTGTATAACCTTTATTTTTAAGCACTTTCACCAAAGCCGAACCGACAAGACCTTTGTGTCCGGCGACATATATACGTGAATTTAATTGCATGATATATAAGTTGTTTATTTAGTTTTAATTAACGATAAAACGAAAGGACGATAGAACGAGAGGACGAGTAAGAGAGTTAGGGTTTCCATTGTTCCGGTTTTGTAATCATGTTTGTTATCATTGCCATTATATGTTCATATTTGTCATAAAGCTTATCATGTTCCTTTTATTCGATATATTTACAATCTAAAGCATAGTCAAGCCATACTTGAGTCTCAGCACTTTCACCGTCTGAGTCAGACAATTTGGCCACAAATGATTTCGGATATCTTCTTTTTCTCCAAGCCTCGGCTATATTCCCCGAAACTGATCTGGATGACCTTCTAATCTGATCTGTTAAAGAATACCTCTCTTCTTTTGGAAACTTTTTGGATAATTCAAAAACTTCCATTCCTGCCTCAAATGAGAGTTGATAAACCTTTAAGTCGGTGTGTTTTCTGATTTTCTCCATTTTTTTAGATTAAACGTTAGAACCGATTGAACGACAGAATGAAGGAACGAGAGGACAAGGGGACGCGCGTGCTGTCGTAAACACGTGCTTTCGTGCTATCGGATTTTGTTTTAAGTATATTATGTTATCACCTACATTTTATGGATTTATTTCAATAAACAATGTAAAAATAAAACTAATCCAGATGAAAAACTTCCTCCAAATTAAGCCACCAACTTTTTCCGGTATTGTCAAGACTTTCCTGACAAGGAGCTGTTTCTTGCCACCATTTTTGCGTACATTCATCCTCCGCCATTTTTTTCATATCCGATTCAAAATCATCACCGGTATATTCAAAGTAGGCAAACAACTCATTAAAAGGAGTTAAAAAAATCGAATAATTCCGTATGTTACATTCCCTGATTTTCTTTAAAACACACGGCCAGGGATTTGCATGAAGTTTTTTATAATATTCGATTTTTTCTTTTTTTATTTTAATCAACTGTCCGAACCTTCTCATCCTTTTTTATTAACCTTTTTAAACTTATAGGGTTGTAGAAAAATACATCATTAATAACCATTAAAAAACAGTCATCCGAAATCAAGGTTTACAAAGAGAATTCTTTTCTTCTTACTTTTATTTTCATACTTCCTTCAGGTTGTTTTTCAGCAACCAATATCAGGTAGCCTCCACCTCCCGCTCCGGCAAGCTTCCACGCCTTAGCCTGTGATTTATATTTTTCAATTGCTTTATTAATTTCAGGATTAATCATAGCAGGGAACATGGCCGTTTGCGCATGAAAAGAATCCAAAAATGACGAAGCAAAATCCTCCAGATCTTTTTTTAATATTGCATCCCAACAAGCTTCGGAAGCATTTGCCAATTTTTTTACATTTTCTTTGTTTATATATGTTTCTTTTAACAAATCCAGACCTTGGGGGCGAGGCCATAATAAAACCATAAACAAGTGTTCTTCAAGCCAATCGAGTATATCATTATCATGAACCGATTCGAATTGCAAAGGCCAATATCTGTTATCGTAATAATGCCTGACAAGTCCGGGCATTGTTATTCCGATACTGTCTTGTGCTCCCGAGATAAGTCTGGAACCGGGTTCATTTTCAAATTTGAATAATATTTCCGCAAGTTCTTCCGGTTTACGGAGAGGTAAATTTACAGGCCATATTTTTTTAGCTGCATTACGCGTTGACGTTGCCATACCGCAACGTTCCATGTATTCCACAATTGGCTCCAGAGACAAAGTAATAGCCCAACCCGGATGATATTTTGAAACATAAGGTTGGTCTATCCAGGTTCCTGCCAAGTCAATACGGTAAGGAAGATTACACACTTCTTGATTTATGTAACTTGTTGTTGACCTGGGGGGTAATCCGGCATCTGGAATTCTTTCTAAAACTTTTAATTCAATCCCCAATTCATCACATAGCGTTTGCTTGGCAGGAGAAAAACCGTCTTCGTTCACAACAAAATAATCGGGTTTTAACTCTCTTAGCTCTTTTTCAAAATCTATTATACCGCTACCTGAATTAATAAATGCATCTTTTACATACCTAATGGCTTTCACCATATAAAGTCGCTCCAATTCGCTATTTACAGTTTTTCGTCCTTTAAGTTCTTCCACGGTTTTATCGGAACCCAATCCCACATACAAATCACCGTACTTTGAAGCTTCTTTGAAAAATGCAACATGACCTGAATGAAGCATATCAAAACAACCGGAGACGAAGACAATTTTAGAAGACATAATTAATATGGTTCTTAATTGGTATTAAATGTTAAAAAAGAAAAAGTTTAAAAAACGATAGAACGGAGGGTGCGAGGGGACAAATTAAAGTTTCCATTGTTCTGGTTTGATTATCATATTAGTAATCATTGCTATGATATATCCGTATTTGTGATAAAGTTTATCATGTTCCTCTTGTTCGATATATTTACAAGCTAAGGCATAGTCAAGCCAAACCTGTGTCTCACAACTTTCTCCATCGGAATCAGACAATTTGACAACAAAGGATTTCGGACAATTCAAAAACTTCCATTCCTGCTTCAATGGCGTGTTTGTAAACATCTAAGTCGGTATGTTTTCTTATTTTCTCCATAATTTTTTAGAATGAAGGAAAGAACAACAGAACGAAGGGACGAGGCGCGCTATCATACTTTCGTCCGGTCGCGCTATCGCCTTTTATTCGTAGTAGTTCAACGTTTTAAATCCTCCCTTTTTCAAATATGTATCTTTTTTCATCAATTCCATGTCGGACATTACCATTTCTTTAATAAGTCCGTCCAAATCATATTCAGGTTCCCAACCCAGCTTTGTTTTTGCTTTTGTAGGATCACCTATAAGAAGATCTACTTCCGTAGGTCTGAAATATCTAGGATCCACCTCAATTACAGCCTCCGGCTTTTGATTTTCGATTTTTGACTTCAAACCTTCCAAATATTCTTCCCCTACTTTTTCGGTGAATGTTTTTTCATCTATTCTTGAAATAAAACCTTTTTCTTCTTTGCCTTCTCCTTTAAATTCAAGTTCAACACCTATTTCTTTAAACGCCTTTTTAACAAAATCTCGTACTTTGGTAGTTTTTCCGGTGGCAATTACCCAATCTTCAGGCTTTTCGGCTTGCAAAATCATCCACATCATACGCACATAGTCTTTGGCATGTCCCCAGTCACGTTGAGCGTCAAGATTTCCAAGGTAAAGTTTATCTTGTAATCCCAGTGCTATTTTAGCCGTTGCACGTGTTATTTTTCTGGTTACGAAAGTTTCTCCCCTGATGGGTGATTCATGATTAAACAGAATACCGTTACATGCAAACATACCGTAGGCTTCTCTGTAGTTTACGGTAATCCAGTATGCATACATTTTGGCTACCGCATACGGCGAACGCGGATAAAAGGGTGTTTTCTCACTTTGAGGCACCTCTTGTACCAAGCCGAATAGTTCGGACGTAGATGCCTGATAAATTTTTGTCTTTTTTTCAAGACCCAATATCCTTATCGCTTCTAAAAGTCTTAACGTTCCCAACCCGTCAGCGTTAGCGGTATATTCGGGGGTATCAAAACTAACATGTACATGACTCATTGCTGCAAGATTATAAATCTCATCGGGCTGTACTTCTTGAATTATACGAATAAGATTGGTACTATCCGTCATATCTCCGTAATGGAGAAAAAACCTTGCATCCTTTTCATGGGGATCTTGATATAAATGGTCTATCCTGTCAGTATTAAACAGAGAACTTCTGCGCTTAATCCCATGTACAATATACCCCTTTTTTAACAAAAATTCGGCTAAATAAGCGCCGTCTTGTCCGGTGATACCTGTTATTAGTGCTGTTTTATTCATGTTAATGTTTTAAATGTTAATGTTTAAGTGGAAAATGGAAAATCAAATAGCTTACGTTACAATTCAATTCTATTTGTCCGGTAAAAATTCAACCAGTAAATAATCATCACTTAGTTTTTTCTTAAAAACCATGAAATTATTTTTTGAATGGGCTAAAACTATCAATTTATTATTTTTTGAAAAAGTAGAAAAACACCGGAAACCTGCACTCCAAACAATGTTATAT
>WFZS01000106.1 GCA_015489465.1 Bacteroidales bacterium
TTATTATACTAACCATTCCTTTTCAGCAATTGTTCCCTCAATCAAACACTTCTTCAAATAAAAGCGAATTTAATAATGAACTTAAAGGGATAGTAATTGACAGCATAACAGGAAAGCCTTTAATGTACGCAAATATCTATATTTTACATAAAAACATGGGAACCGTAACCAATGAAAACGGCAGGTTTGCAATTGATACGGCCGGATTAACTAAAAACGATACTTTAAGATTCGGATATCTGGGTTATAAAACAAAAAAAGTGGCAATCGGAGCTCTCGACACATTACACACAGTAGTTATGCAAGAGAAAAGTTATGATCTTTCGGAAACAGTGATTTTCGGTGGCAATATCGATCCCGAACAAATTGTAAAAAACATTGTAAAAAACCTGGATTCCAATTATTACAAAAATTATTCTGTGTGGGAAACATTTATCAGGGAAAGAAATTTCTCGGACATGAAAAAACTTAAACTTATCTATAAAAAAAGTACTATTGAAGGCTTAGGAAAAGAGGTCATACAAAAACTGGAACAAAAAACACCCAAGCACACTACGGGTTACAGGGATTTTCTGGGCAACCTGTATTTTTCAAAAAATCCGGAAGACACTTTGAAAATTGATCCCGTTAAAACTGTAGAATTAAAAGAAAAAGATATAGCGGATTTAAAACAAATAGAAAAAATCTTTAACAACTTATTAATTGATACAAAAGATGACGAATATTGGAAAATCAGGACAGGGATATTATCATCAAAAGTTGATATCCCTGATAAAGACTCTATAAAAAAAGAATCGGTAGCCGGCAATCACATTAAAATGAAATATTTCAGAAGAGGAATTGCCTCCACCATGAAATATTCCAACTTAAAAAACAAAGACGATTGGGAATTTATTTACAAAACAGGTAAATATTATTATAAATTATCTGGAGGTACAAGGTTAAACGGTGAAGATATTTACATTATCGATTTTAAACCCAAAAGAGGTGGATTATATACCGGAAGGATGTATATTACGTCAACCTCCTATGCACTTATTAAAGCCGATTACGAATATGCACCCGGTAAAAAAGGTACCGATTTTCACATGTTCGGGGTAGGTTATTCCGAGAACTATTTTTACGGTTCAATATATTTCGAAAAACAGAATGATAAATATCTTTTAAAATATTTCTCCACCAAAGCAGGTACAGATATCGATTTTGACAGAAACATTATTCTCATGAAGAAAAAGAAGAGATTTTTATTCGATAAAACACTTAAAGAGATAAAAACCGGTGTTAAACTTTCCGTTTCCAATGAATACTCAACGGAGGTTCTGGTTATCAACACTAAAAATATTTCTCAAAAAGAGTATGACGATTTCAGTCAACCCGCTTATCTAGATATTATTTATGTTGACAGGTTCGACGACAGTTTATGGAAAGGGTATTCAATTATAGAACCTACAAAAAGAATGAAAGAGTATAAAAAACAAGGTAAGTAGTTTTTTAAATCCCAATGTAATTAAAAGGTACCATAGTTTACGAACCAAATATCAATTTCCCGAATATACTGTCAAAATTGGGAGCAGTCAAAAAGAGAAAAAAATTTTTTCTTAATTTAATATATTTGTTTAAAACCATTACCCCATTGTAACAGTGTTATTTACGGACACCTACAACAATTAGGTTTATCAAACATTAACAAAATTGCGTTTTGCCCATATTGGAATTTTATATAGTTTTGCAAACGTTATTCAAATGATCCTACCGCTGTAAGGAAGTTTGAATTATACAGAGGAGTGGAGAGAACAGGCTCAACGAAGCTCCGGCAACCTACCCGATAGGCAAGGTGCCAATACCTGCCGACTCCATTAGGAGTGGAATTATAATTTAAACTATAAAAGATGAAAAGACAGTTAAAAAAATCCGTTTATTACAAGTTTAACAATAGTATTTTTTGCGGTTATATAATACTTTCCGGTAATACTATGCGAATGCTTTTGGGACTGTAATTTTGAGGTCCCCCCGCCTGTTTTCCAAAATAAACATTCCGTATTTACTTGTAAATCAAACATTCGTAAATGAAAAGCATAGTATTGAAAGTTGGAGGTTCCAACCTTAAAGACATAGATAGCTTGCAAAAAGTTATAACCCTGGTAAAAGCATACAAAAGACCTGTTGTTCTTGTTGTTTCCGCTTTTTACGGAGTAACGGACAAAATCATTTCCACAGTTGAAAAAAATACCGGGAAAAGAGAACTTTTAAATGAATTGAAAGAGATACATTTTAAAGCCTTAGACCGGTACATTAAAAAAGAACCGGAACAAACGGAAGCAAAAAACAAAGTTAACGGTTATTTAACGGAACTTGACGAGCTCTTCAACCTTGACACAAACGAACCTTCGGTGGCAAATAAAATAATTAGCTATGGCGAGCGGATAAGCTCGGTGGTAATAGCGGAAATTTTAAATGCCAACGGTGTTGCAATTTCATCAAAATTTCCAGAAGAAATCGGTTTTTACAGCAACAGCAGGTATTTTCAAGGTACTATAAACCTTAAACGTTCTGCAAAAAGTATTAGCAATTATTTATCAAAAGAAAAATCTTATGTTATTCCCGGCTTCTACGGTATTGATAAAAAAGGCGACACCGTTTTGCTCGGAAGAGGAGGTTCCGATTACTCTGCCGCAGCAATAGCCTATTGTCTCGATGCCGAATACCTTGACATTTGGAAAGATGTGGAAGGATATTTGAGTGCCGACCCGAAACTTATCCCCAACGTTAAAAAAATTAACAAATTAAGCTATCTCGAAGCTGCAGAACTTTCTTATTTCGGTGCTAAAATTTTACATCCCCGCACCATAAGACCTTTAGTAAAGAAAGGTATAGAAATAAGGCTTTTTAATCCCGACAAACATAAAGAACCCGTCAACGAAGCCACTTTAATATCAAATCACTCCGAAACAAGTGAAAAAGTTATCAAAAGTATCACACACAGCGACAACATAGCATTACTTAAATTAAAAGGCAGCGGTGTGGGTATTAAAAAAGGTATTTTGGCGGAAGTTACGGGAGCTTTGGACGATGCCCGAATTAATATACGTTCGGTAGTAACTTCACAAACAGCAATACATTTCATATTCCAAAAAGAAGACCTTGCCAAAGCAAAAAGTATTGTTGACAACATAAACAAAAATAACGATTTCGATACCGAAATAGAAGATAACATAGCATGGATTGCCGCAATCGGGAACGGTATAAACGAGAGAGAAGGCGTAGCTGCAAGGATATTTACCGCTTTGGCAAAAAAATCCATAAATGTAAAAAGTATTGTTCTCGGTGCTTCCGAAGTGGCTATTTACTTTATTGTTGACAAAAAGGATGTTAAAAATGCTGTTAAAGCCATTAACGACGAATTATTTGATAACCGAAATTAATAAACCAAAACATTAAAATTATGAATTACGAAACACTTCAAGTACATGCGGGACATACTCCCGATAACGACACTTTGTCGAGAGCCGTCCCCATATATCAAACGACATCTTATGTTTTTAAAAATTCCGAACATGCCGCGAGATTGTTTGAATTGCAAGAGTTCGGAAATATTTATACCAGACTTCAAAACCCTACTACGGATGTTCTGGAAAAAAGAATGGCGGCGTTGGAAGGCGGTGTAGCCGCGTTAGCCGTTTCGTCGGGTCATTCTGCACAATTTATTGCCCTTAATAACATTCTGGGTGTTGGCGACAACCTGGTTTCATCGCCATTCCTTTACGGAGGGACATATAACCAGTTTAAGGTAACATTTAAACGTTTGGGTATTGAAGCCAGATTTGCCAAAAGTCTTGATGTAAACGACTTTGAAGAACTCATAGACAAAAACACCAAAGCCGTTTATTTGGAAACCATAGGAAACCCGAGTTTTGAGGTTCCCGACTTTGAAAAGTTTTCAGCTTTATGTAAAAAATATGACCTCCCGCTTATTGTGGATAATACATTCGGTGCCGGTGGTTATCTTTGCAAACCTCTGGATTTCGGAGCCGACATTGTTGTGGAATCTGCAACAAAATGGATAGGGGGTCACGGCAACAGCATCGCAGGCATAATAGTTGACGGCGGTAAATACGACTGGGGTAACGGGAAATATCCACAATTTTCGGAACCGTCGGAAGGTTATCACGGGCTTGTATTTTCAGACGTATTCTGTAAAAACAGCAAATTCAGCAATATAGCATTTATCGTAAGGGCTCGTGTGGAAGGCTTGAGGGATTTCGGACCGGCATTAAGTCCATTCAACTCGTTTTTAATATTACAAGGTATTGAAACTCTTTCACTGAGGGTTCAAAGGTCGGTTGACAATACTTTGGCACTGGCCGAATGGTTATCAAGACATCCTAAAGTAGCCGAAGTTAACTATCCCGGACTGCCTGATGATCCGCGGCACGAAATTGCAAAAAAATACTTAAAACACGGTTTCGGTGCGGTTTTAAACTTTACGGTAAAAGGCAGCAGGGAAAACACCGCAAAATTCGTAGAAAGTCTTAAACTGGTGAGCCACCTCGCAAATGTCGGCGATACAAGAACCTTGATAATCCAACCTGCTGCGACAACACATCAACAACTTTCGGATGAAGAATTGAAAAAAGCGGGAATAGGTCCGGCATTATTAAGAGTTTCGGTAGGTATTGAGCATATTGATGATATTATTGAAGATTTTGACCAAGCATTGAATAAAATATAAATGTTAAATACATACAAACATACCGGCAAGCTGACCCTTGATAGCGGTGAACACCTTGAAAACGTTGAAATAGCTTACCATACTTACGGTAAGTTAAACAGCGACCGCTCAAATGTTGTTTGGATATGTCATGCACTAACGGCAAACTCCGATGTTGCCGACTGGTGGAGCGGAATGACAGGTAAAGAAAAATGTTTTGACCCGGAAAAACATTTTATCGTTTCCGCAAATATTTTGGGTTCTTGCTACGGAACAACAGGACCGCTTTCGGAAGATAAAAACGGTAAAAAATATTACCGTAAATTCCCCGACGTTACAATAAGAGACATGGTAAAAGCCCATATTTTGTTACGTGAACATCTGGGAATAGATAAAATAAAAATACTTACAGGTGGTTCCATTGGAAGTTTCCAGGCTTTGGAATGGGCGATTATAGAGCCTGACATCATCGAAAATTTAATTTTGATTGCCGGAGGAGCAATGTCAACTCCATGGACTACCGGACTTAACGAAGCCCAACGGATGGCAATAAGAGCAGACAAAACATTTTTCGATGATTATGACCGGGGAGGTTTGGAAGGGATGAAAGCTGCCCGCGCAATGGCATTGTTAAGTTACAGGAACGCAAAAGCATATAACAAAACTCAGCCTATTACGGAGGAAGATGATTATAAGAACTTGAAAGCAATAACCTATCAGCAATATCAGGGCGAAAAACTTGCAAAAAGATTTAATGCTTATTCGTATTACACGATTACCAAAGCTTTCGACAGTCACCACCCCGGAAGAGGAAGAGGTGGTTTGGACAAAGCTTTACAAAAGATAAAAGCTAAAACATTGATTGTGGGAATTGATTCGGACATACTTTTTCCTCAGGAAGATCAACATTTATTAAATAAAAAAATTCCGGGTTCTGAATTGAATTGGATAAGTTCAGATTTTGGACACGATGGATTTTTGCTTGAATTTGAACAACTTACAAACATTATTAATAAATTTTTAAAATCGTAAAAAGTGAAAAAATTAAATATAGGATTATATGGTTACGGCGTGGTCGGACAGGGTCTTTACACCGTATTGCAAAAAAGTAAAACCGTTGACGCCAAAGTAAGTGCTATTTGCGTAAAACATGATAAAAAACGTGATGTTGACGAAAATTTGATCACCAAAGACCGTTCATTAATTCTTAATAATGATGATATTAATGTTGTTGTGGAACTTATTGATGATGCAGGTGAAGCTTATCAAATAGTTAAGGAAGCTCTTTTAAAAGGAAAGAGTGTGGTTTCGGGCAACAAAGCGATGCTGGCGGAACATTTGGAAGAGTTAATTAAAATTCAAGAAGAAACCGGCTCTTCATTACTTTATGATGCCTCATCCTGTGGTTCCATACCTGTAATAAGAAATCTCGAAGAGTATTACGATAACGATTTATTGGTATCGTTGACGGGTATTCTAAACGGCTCGTCAAACTATATTCTAACTCAAATTTTCAGGGACGGCAAAGATTATGAAACAGCCTTAAAAGAAGCTCAGGAATTGGGATTTGCCGAAAGCGACCCTTCTTTTGACGTCAGCGGAAAAGATTCGCTTTTTAAACTCGTAATTTTAACTCTTCATGCTTTCGGTATTTTGGTTCATACAAATAAAGTGTTCAGATTCGGTATTGAAAATTTGAATGATTTTGATGTAAAATACACAAAAGAAAAAGGTTTTAACCTGAAATTGGTAGCTAAAGTCGTTAAAGTAGGCGACAATAAAATAGCTATGTATGTTATGCCTACAATGTTGACCCGTGACAAATACATTTACGGTGTTGAAGATGAGTATAACGGTGTTGTTATAAAAGGTCAATTTTACGACAAACAATTTATGTTCGGAAAAGGTGCGGGAGCTTATCCTACCGGTTCCGCCGTACTTTCGGATATTACGGCTTTGGCACATAACTACAAATATGAATATAAAAAACGCAAATTCTTTAAAAGCAATGAGTTTACCGGTGATTATTCTTTAAAAATTTATTTGCGTTTTGATAATAAGAAAGATTCGGATCTTTTTGAATTTGAAGAGATTTACGAACAATATTCCGGTAAAGGAACCAACTATGTAATTGGAAAAATAAGTTTGAAGAACCTGCTGAAAATAAATGATAAAATTGAGAAATTACCGGTATTTGTCAGTGTGATTCCTTAGTTTTTATTGATGATTTATTGAACTTTAAAGGTCAAATCAACTTTTATGTTAGGTTTTTCGGCTTAATTTCTTAACTTTAGTTATGTTTTTTGGCTTAATTTCTTAACTTTGCATAAAAAAATAAAAAATGTATCCAAGAAAATTGACCGGTTTAATAGAAAAAGAATTAAATAATCCGGAAATAATATTAATTTATGGTGCCCGAAGAACCGGAAAATCAACATTGCTTAACATTTTAAAAGAAAAGCACCCTGAACTTGAAATATTTAATTGTGACAATCCATTCGTATATGAAATTTTACAAACGAAAAATATTGAAACTATCAAAAATCTTTTTTCAGGAAGAAAATTAATAGCTTTTGATGAAGCACAAACTGTACCTGATATAGGATTGATTTTAAAATTGTTATATGATAATTATTCCAACAAAATAAAGTTTATTGCAACTGGCTCAA
>WFZS01000107.1 GCA_015489465.1 Bacteroidales bacterium
ATTATAAATTCAGTCTAAAATAGTGTACCTAAACAGCTCGTTCCTCAGATTTATTTTGCTACGGTAAAAACAATTAAATTATCATAAAACGTGAATTTTCTTACTTTTACGTTTCAACATATATTTATGAGGAAATCTGTTTTTATCATATTGTTAGTAATGCTGGGAACGGGATATTTCTTTCCGGATTATATTAATGCCGAGGGAAATGCAGGTGATACCTTGAAATGTAATTTTTTTTATGCAAACACCCTGTCAACTCACCCTTTCGGAATTTATATATCACGAATAAATAACAACTTTCAAACCGGACAATACCCCCATTATTCTTTCGAATTTAATATATCAAGCGGAAATGTCTGGTGGCCTTACGTTAAAAGTTATACCCCTACAGATAAGAGTGTCCGGGATGAAATGAGAAAACACGTATGGCACGAAAGAGAAACATATTTTGATAAAAACAGTCCTGCCAAAACCAGGGAAATAACGGTTGACGGGACAATACGCCTTTATAAAATCGATTTCACCGTTCCGGTTTTCAAAAACCAGGAAATAAAAATTTTTGCAAAAGCTTTTTCAATGGACAATTTTCATTTTCCGTATATTACCTCGGATCAATTTATTGAATGGTTCCACAACAACATTACCCGCGAAGGCGATGTTTTCGGCAGACAGGAATACGGATTCGACCGTGTTTTTTATTACTACAAAGATGTTAACGGAAAAGAAATAAACCTTTCGGGCAATGATTTCGTTTTCTCGGGCTTGGCAATAGCTTACTATTATTATCCCGGACTCAAATCTTTTAACAAGCACAACTTTTTTCTGAACTTGGGTGGTCAACTCGGGTTTAACACGACAAAAGTAAATCCCTCTATGGACTTAGGAATAAACTCAACTCTTACCAAAATATTTGATTTTAAAAAACGTGCATTAATATTGGCATTCAGCGGTGGAATTTTGCGCCAAAAACTTATTCCTTTCGGCGAAGGCGTCGAAATCAGTACACGTAAATTCTTATATTCGGGAGAATTGCTTTTTACTTATCGTAAAAAACTTAAAAACAATAATTGTTTGGACTTTACAACAACTTATTATGTTCAATCCGCATACAACACTCCCGGTGAATTCGACTATATTGTGTTAACGGGATACAGAAGAAGGCATTGGAACCATCCCATACTTGATCTTTATCACCCTTTAACAGGTAACAGTTTTATGATTTCTTTTTCATCAACAAATTTTTCATTTTCAGTTTATTTAAGAGAAGATTTGAAAGTTGATAACGCCCCCGACATACAAGTGGGATACGCTTTCAAAGTAAAAATTCATTGATTTCAAGAAAGAATAATTGCATTTGGATATATAAAAAGACTATTCGAATGTCAACGTCAGTGCAAAAGAAAATCCCACACCATGATTGGTAAGATGTCCGTAAATATCAAAAGGAACAGACATTACGACAATAAAATTCTTTCCCGTTTCCAAGGTAAAACCGGGACTGAATAACAACAGGTCCTGATACTTCCCTTCCATTTGATTATATTCATAATAAAGTGAGCCTATAAGTTGAAAAGTGTGGTTAAATACATAATAACCGGCATCCGCCGACACTGCATAAGTATTTGTTTTTGTACTTACCGGTTCTTTTAAAAACCTGTCGTATTGCGCGTTAAAATCCACTGAAAAATTTTCTCCCGAAGATACCGAAACCACTCCGCCGATTCCGGCTTGAACCGTATTTTCTTCGGTATGCAGATGCTTGCTGAAAATACCGTCACCCATTGGCATTTGAAATCCGGCAATAGCAGCTACTCCAAAATTTTTCTTCTCCAAAATAACATATCTTGCGCCGAAATAACTTTTGCTTAAATTTACCGGTACCGAAATACCGACTTCCAGGTTACTAAGCAATCCGTATGTAAACCTGAACATCATACCCGACACGTTAATAACACTATCAGAATTGGGATAAATATGTTCGTGTTTACCGTTGTTATTCCAATATTCGGCGGAATGCACATAATAAAATGACGGTTCAAACTCTATTTTTTTCTGATCCACGATATCCACGCAATAAGATGCGAGTTTAGAGCCTGACAAGCCACCTATTTGCGAAAAAGCAAAATTCACTGCCAAAAGCAAAATTGAAAGAATAGAAAATTTTCTCATAATATTTTGATTAATAAAATCGAGGGCAAAATTAAATCTTATCCACATCTATCCCTAATTTTTCGGGAGTTAATTGTTATATTTTTTTATTTATTAGGCGAACTATTTATTAATAAATATAACCGGTTTATTTATCGAATTTTCATTTTAATAATTATAAAGTTTCAGGAAAATAGCCCGTTTTTTCAAGCCATCGAAAATTTATTATTCATTATCGGGGGAAAACACTGAATTAAAAGAATCAAAATTTTAATTCAATCCGGAATATTTTTATTATCATCCATGCAAAAACTAACAACACTAAAAATAAATAGAATTTAGATTAAGAATGTTATCTTTGCAGCTTAAAATACTGAAAAAATTATATAAAAAATATGGAATCGTATTCTCTAAGCAATTTAAAAGAACTGGAAGCCGAATCAATACACATTATCAGAGAAGTAGCCGCCGAATTTGAAAATCCCGTAATGTTATATTCCATAGGCAAGGATTCATCGGTTATGGTTCGTCTTGCCGAAAAAGCTTTTTACCCCGGAAAAGTACCCTTTCCTTTAATGCATATTGACAGCAAATGGAAGTTCCGTGAAATGATTGAATTCCGTGATAAATATGTAAAGGAAAAGGGTTGGGATTTAATAGTTCATTACAACAAAAAAGCATACGAACAAGGTGTAGGACCTTTTACTCATGGTTCTAAAGTTCATACTGATTTGATGAAAACACAAGCCTTGTTGGAAGCCTTAAACAAATATAAATTCGATGCCGCTTTCGGTGGTGCACGCCGTGATGAAGAAAAAAGCCGTGCAAAAGAAAGAATTTATTCTTTCAGGGATAAATATCATCAGTGGGACCCGAAAAACCAAAGGCCTGAACTTTGGGACATCTATAACGCTAAAATTCATAAAGGTGAAAGTATCAGGGTGTTTCCGTTAAGTAACTGGACCGAACTTGACATTTGGCAATATATCCGCCTGGAAAACATACCCATTGTACCGCTTTATTTTGCCAAAGAACGTCCCGTAGTTGACATCGACGGTAATTTAATTCTTGTTGACGACGAGAGGATGCCCGAAGAATACAGAAAAAAAGCCGTTATGAAAAAGGTACGTTTCCGGACGTTAGGATGTTATCCTTTGACAGGTGCCATCGAATCGGAAGCCGATACCATTGAAAAAATAGTTGAAGAAATGATGACGGTTACGAAATCGGAAAGAACCACACGTGTTATCGACTTCGACCAGGAAGCAAGTATGGAACAAAAGAAACGGGAAGGATATTTCTAAACAGTCATTATCAATACATTATAAAAACCGGTATCATGTTAAAAACAAAACTTACTTTACTTGCAACATTTATATTACTGAGCACAATCTCGTTTTCACAAATTAGCGCGGGGGTTAAAACCGCTTTAAATCTTAATAACCTTAGTTTCTCCGAATCCTACAATCCTGCCTACACCAAAATAAATACGGGTTACGTTTTCGGTGGAGTTATTGAATACCAAGTCACGGGGTTTTTCAAAATAAGACCCGAAATTAACTTAACAAGTAAAGGTTGCAGCTACGATATTGAAAAAATATGGGGAGAAGGAGCAAAAGGATATGACAGAACGGTATTATCCTATCTTGAAGTACCGGTAAATCTTGTTTTAAATTTTCATGGTTTCGAATTGACGGGAGGAGGATATATCGCTTTAGGATTATCCGGAAAAGATAAATACGATGTTGACGATTATAACGGAGAAAATATCAAAGATGAAACCAAATTAAAGCCCGTTTTCGGTGAAATTGACGAAACTTACGATTCGGATAAAATACCCTTTAACGCTTTGGATTACGGTTTAAATGCAGGGATTGGATATTCATTCGGACCAATGATTGTAAATGTTTCATATTTAATTGGCTTAAGTAATGTATTCCCTAAATACAGTGGTATAGATTCTGACTTTGGCAACATTAAAGCCGTTAACAGAACCGTTTCATTTTCGGTTATATATCTATACGGAAAATAATTATAACGAAATAATAAGTGCTTTTTGCATTTTAAAAATAAGAAATAACAAAAATGAACATAAAAGAATTTCTTGATCAAGACCAGAAAAAAGATCTTTTAAGATTTCTAACCGCAGGTAGCGTTGACGACGGTAAATCAACTCTTATAGGAAGGCTGTTGTTCGACAGTAAAAAATTATATGAAGACCAGCTTTCAGCTCTAAAACGCGACAGCAAAAGGGTTGGACATGCAGGAGAAGAGATTGATTACGCCTTATTACTCGACGGGTTAAAAGCCGAAAGGGAACAGGGTATTACCATCGATGTTGCATACAGATATTTTTCCACTGCTAAAAGGAAATTTATCATTGCCGACACTCCGGGTCACGAACAATATACCCGTAATATGATTACAGGTGGCTCAACAGCCAACCTTGCCGTAATCTTGATTGATGCACGTAAAGGGGTTATCACTCAAACACGCAGGCATACTTTCCTTGTTTCGTTACTCGGGATAAAACACGTTGTTTTGGCGGTAAACAAAATGGACCTGGTTGATTACGATGAAAAGGTGTTCAATAAAATAGTGGAAGATTACAAAGAGTTTGTTACACAGCTTGATATTCCCGATATTAACTTTATTCCGCTATCGGCTCTCAAAGGTGACAACGTTGTTGACGTTTCCGACAAAATGCCTTGGTATCACGGTAAAAGTCTTTTGGAGTTCCTGGAAACAGTTCACGTAAGCAGCGACAGGAATTTCAGCGATATGAGGTATCCCGTTCAATATGTATTAAGACCGACGCTGGATTTCAGAGGATTTTCGGCAAAAGTGGCTTCGGGGATTATACGGAAAGGTGACGAAGTTATGGTTTTACCCTCAAGACAAAAGTCAAAAGTAAAATCCATAGTTACTTACGACGGCGACCTGGATTACGCTTTTCCTCCGCAAGCAGTTACGGTTACACTCGAAGACGAAATTGATGTATCAAGAGGTGACATGTTGGTTCACCCCGATAATCCGCCAACCGTCAGCAGGCACTTCGAAGCCATGCTTGTATGGATGGACGAGGAAAAAATGGACCCTCTTACACAGTTCTACATCAAACAAACCACCCATACCACAAGGGCGAAAGTTGACCATATTGACCATAAAATTGATGTCAACACCCTTGAAAAACATGATGTTGACGCATTACAGCTTAACGACATTGCCAAAGTTGTTATCACCACAAACGAACCACTTTACTTCGATCCTTACAAAAAAAATAAAGCAACCGGAGCCTTTATTTTAATCGACCCCGTAACTCATAACACCAGTGCCGTAGGTATGATTACAGGTGAATACAAGGAAGGTAAACTCGATTTGAGAATAACCTCGGAACAAAAGGATAAAATTCACAAGGGTCAAGGACTTATATCTCAAGATGAATATGTAAAAAGATACAACCAAAAAGGCTCTACAATTTGGATTTCGGGTCTGCACGGTTCGGGCAAAAACGAACTGGCATTTTCACTTGAAAGAAAACTTTTCGACCTTGGTGCAACAGTTATAACCCTTGACGGAAAATCGACAAGAATGGGGCTTTCGAGAGAACTGGACTTCTCCCCTGCCGACAGGGCTGAACATCTAAGGAGAATAGCACACATAGCAAAATTGTTAAACGACCAGGGAATCATTACCATTTGTTCTTTTGCCTCAAACGATGAAAACATTAGAAATCAAGTTGCCGAAATTATAGGAAAAGACAGATTCCACCTGGCATATATGGATGCCGATATTGACTATTGCAAGAAAAATGCGGACGACGACCTTTATGAAAGGTTTGAAAAAGGTGAAATATCGAATATTCCGGGATTGGATTTGGAATTTCAAAAACCTGAAAACGCAAAACTTGTGATGAATCCTGAGGACATGCAAGACAATCTTCAGAAAGTTTTGGATTACCTTTCGGAAAACAAAATTTTTCCGGCCGGCTAATTTCTTAAAACACCTATGGGAAGCATTGATAAAATAAAAGAACTTTTTGATAAATTTTCACAGACCAAAGTACTCGTGTTAGGCGATGTTATGCTTGACACATACATTTGGGGTAACGTTGAAAGAATATCGCCCGAAGCCCCCGTTCCCATTGTTTCCGTAAAAAAAAGAGAAAGCAGACTGGGTGGTGCAGCAAATGTAGCGCTCAATTTAAAAGAATTGGGAGCTACACCTTATATATGTTCCGTAATTAGTGACGACGAAAAAGGCAGGGAGTTTTCGAAACTTTTAAAAAATGCGGGATTACCTGAAACGGGAATAATAAAAAGTAAAAGCAGAAAAACAACGGTAAAGTTCAGAATAATAGGTAACAACTCCCAGCTGTTACGTGTTGACGACGAAATAACATCACCGTTGAATGATGAAGATTCCGTTAACCTGAAAGCCGTTATAAAAGATATTATGGAAAACAAAGGCATTGACGTTATTGTTTTTCAGGATTACGACAAAGGTGTTATCACTCCCTCAATAATTGAGTTTGTCACTGAATCGGCAAATAAAAAAGGTATTCCTACCGCCGTTGACCCGAAAAAGAAAAACTTTTTAAACTTTAAAAACGTAACCCTTTTCAAACCGAATTTAAAAGAAATTCAAGACGGACTTAACATAACCGTAAACCCCGGAAATTTAAAATCCATAGAAAAAAGTGTTGTTTTATTACAAGATAAATTAAATACTAAAATTGTAATGAACACTCTTTCGGAACACGGTGTTTTTACAAGATGGAAAGAAGGTGATACATTTAAAACTTCTCATCAAAAAGCTCATATTAGAAACATTGCAGATGTTTCGGGTGCGGGTGACACGGTTATAAGTTTGGCTGCACTGGGTTTGGCTGCAGAATTGCCTCCGGATAAGATAACAGCTCTTGCAAATTTGGCCGGAGGACTTGTTTGCGAAGAGGTAGGTGTAGTTCCCGTAAATAAAAAAAGACTTGAAAAAGAGATATTAAAATCTGAAATTTTGGATTTATAAAAAATGACGAAAAACAACGAAGGCAAAAAAGAGATGGTTAGGGAGATGTTTAACGACATAGCTCCCAAATACGATTTATTAAACCATGTTTTGTCAATGGGAATCGATAAATCATGGAGGAAAAAAGTTCGCAAATCATTGGAACCTTTAAAGCCGAAAAAAATATTGGACATAGCAACAGGAACCGGCGACCTTGCCATTGAGTTGGCTAAACTTAACCCCGAATTGATAATTGGTGCCGACATAGCTGTTGATATGCTTAAAATCGGTGAGAAAAAGGTGAAAAAGAAAAAACTCGACAACATCATCAAACTGGAAACCGGTGATGCCGAGAATTTACGTTTCGACACCGGTTATTTTGATGCAGTTACCGTTGCCTTCGGTGTAAGAAACTATGAAAATCTTTTAAAAGGTCTTAAAGAAATGAACAGGGTTCTTCGTCCCGGAGGCAAAGTCGCTATTTTGGAGTTCTCGAAACCTTCTAAATTTCCCGTTAAAAACATATACAACTTCTATTTTAAACACATATTGCCCAACATTGGCAAAACGGTATCGAAAAACGACGAAGCATACACTTACCTTCCCGAATCAGTTCAAAAATTTCCGGAAGGAAGGGATTTTATGAAAGTTATGCAACAAGCCGGATACGTTAACATAGAGCAAAAAAGATTGACTTTCGGGATAGCAACGCTATACACCGGATTAAAACCTTCAAAAAAATAAATATCCTTTATTAAAAATAATTATTTTATCACAACGTTACTATTTAAGTAAATTTGGAAATATGGAAATAAGAAAATATACTTTTCTAATTTTAGCATTACTGCTTTTAAACCTGGTAAATAATAATGTTTTTGCACAAAAACAGAAGATTATAAACCTTCAGAATTACGATAAACAACCTTATCATTTCGGTTTTATTATCGGTTCGGGAGTTTCTTTGTTCAGGTCGAATTCCGACAGTCTGAATTCGGGTAGGGAGATAAAAACGTCGGGACCTAATTTTAATGTGGGGATTGTGGGTAATTTACGTTTGGCAGACCATTTCGATTTACGTTTTATCCCTGCACTTTCAATGAGTAGCGGAAGATCCATTGTTAAAGTCGATTCGTTACAAATAGGTGATAATGTTGAATACGATAAAGAAGACTATCATGATTTCAGGACAATTTTACTGGTTTTACCGTTGGAATTAAAAATACGGTCAAACAGGTATAACAATATGGCTGCTTATGTTTTGACGGGGATGGCTTATACTTACGATTTTTCCAACAAAAGTAAAGAGGAAGCAAAATTCAGACTCCCCAAAAGCGATTTTTTACCGGAAATTGGTGTGGGAATGGACTTTTATACGGAATGGTTTAAGTTCGGTGTTGAAGCCAAAATGGCTTACGGACTGACAAACCTGAACAAAACACCCGATAAAGATTTAGGTCCGGTAGCACCGGCTGATTTCCGTTCCAAACTTTTCTTTCTTACCTTTACCTTTGAATAAAAAACAAATGTGATGAGTACCGGTAATCGAACCGAACTTTTTGATGAGTTTATCGAAAAAGCATCATTAAAACAGAAAGTTTACAAAATAACCCTGAACAAATTCAATTTATTAAAAACCGCTTTGTCAAATTTAGTTGACGAGTACAAAAAGTATTCGGAACAAAACAAACCGGAATATCCTCTTGCATTCGAACTGAAAAGCAACAATGAATTTGAGATGGAACTGAAATTCGGCGGCGATGTTCTTGTTTTTATGATGCACACCAACGTTTTCGAATTTCCAAATGACCATGAAGTTATGAAAACGTCTTATGTAAAGGAAGACAAACAAAGGTCTTTTCACGGGATTATAAATATTTACAACTTTTTGGCCGACTCTTTCAAGTATAACAGACACAACGATTTAGGTTATTTGATAGGTCGCGTTTTTATTAATAAAGACGAAAGTTATTTTGTTGAAGGTAAAAATGAACTTTCTTTTCTGTATCACAATTTCGGTAGTAAAAAGTTCGATGAAAGTGCCGTTAATGAACTTATAGAAGCTGCGGTAAAATATTCCATTGATTTTGATTTATTAACTCCGCCTTACGAACAAGTTATGATTGTATCGGTTTTGGATGTTATTTCAACGGTTGAAGCCGTTTCACTGAAAACAGGAAAACGTTTGGGCTTTAAGTTTTATGCCGACAACCAAAACACCGAATAACAATTATGTTCAGCAAAAGTGAAGAAAAAGCTCTGAAACAGGAGTTTTGGACAAACTTCGGCAAGTGGTCGTCGCTAAAGCGAAAACGTAAAGGCAAGAAAAAGTGGCTTTTAAACAAAACAGGCGTAAAGGGTTACCGTTTTAAATTCGAAAACGAAAATAAAACGGTTTGCGTTTGTCTTGAGATTATTGATGACAACGATGTAATACGCGAAATAAAATATGAAAAGCTGTTAACGTTAAAGTCTATTTTTGACGAAAGTTTTAATGGGAAACTAATTTGGGACAAAGAATATTATTCATCACCCGGAAAACCTGTAGTAAGGGTTTATATTTCCGAAAACGGATTTACCTTTAAAAACAGGGACCACTGGCCCCGGATTTTCAAATTCTTTTACGAAAACATGGACAAATTCGAAGAAATATTTAACGACTACAAAGAATATCTTAAAGAAGAGGAATAATTTTTTCAACCTTTCCGACCTTCGACTTTCAGACCTTCGACTTTCAGACCTTCGACTTTCAGACCTTAATTAAGCCCCGGATTTGAAGGAAATTTAGTCCAATAACGATATTTTCCGCCCATCTTTTTCATCAAGCCTTCCCATAGTCGGGTAGGTTCGGTTTTAAAGAGTGTATCCACCGAAGCCGTTGTAACAACCCACGAATTACGTTTCAGCTCGGAATCAAGCTGGTTCGCTCCCCAACCGGAGTATCCTATAAAAAACCTTATATTCTCGTTATTCAGCTTTTCCATCAATGCCAACTCCTTGATTGACTCAAGATTACCTCCCCAATAAAGACCTTTTTTTATCTCAACGGAATCTTCAATTTCATCACCCAAAGTATGAACATAAAAAATACGGTTATGATCAACCGGCCCTCCCATAAAAACATTGATGTCAACAGGGGGAAAACCCGAAAGCACATCGTTGAATTTGGCTGCAATAGGCTTGTTAAGAATTACACCGAAAGAACCTTCGTCATTGTGTTCGGCAAGTAAAACGGCGGATCTTCCGAAATAATAATCCCCCATCAAAGGTTCCGAAAGAAGAATTCGTCCCTTAGCAGGTTTAAGATTATTACTTCTAATTTCCACTATTTTACCAATGTCGCTCATTACAGGTCTTCCTTTCTTTAAATTAATATATTTTTGCCTAAAATAATTACTATCAAAAAACAGGCCATTTAAAGGTGAACAGTAAATCAAACGTAAGTAAATTTCATTTATTAAGGAAAGAATACGGTACTTTTGAATATAAAAGTTACAATATCGAGATTTCAGACGAAAGTATTGATTTTGATTTTCATTTTGCAATAGACGATAAAATTCATTTTCATCCCTCCTACTCCGTCCCTTTACGGGAATTCTATAAATTAAACGCACTGCAATATGAATTACTGGAAACACTGGTTTTCAATATCGGGATGATTGAGTTGATAAGTTACTGGAAATCTACCTGTTCACCAAATGTTGTCATACGTACCGGCTCGCTTAACAAGGAACAGATAAAGTTCTGGAAAAAACTGTATTTCAACGGTTTGGGTGAATTTTTCTTTTTAAACGGCATAAAGACGAACATAGACGATTTTATGGAGATAGTGTCGGAAGTCTCCGGAACCGGGGTTTTCAGAATTCAAAGTGATGATAAAAAGGTCATTGTTCCCGTTGGAGGAGGAAAAGACTCGGTGGTAACTTTGGAATTGCTGAAAAACAGCGATTTTAAAGTAATTCCCATGGCTGTTAATCCCCGTGAAGCCGTTGAAAGAACCATTACCATTGCAGGATTTGACAATGATAATTCAATAGTTGTTAAAAGAAAACTGGACAAAAAACTGCTTGAGATGAATGAACAAGGTTTTCTGAACGGTCACACTCCGTTTTCTGCACTCTTGGCATTTTTAACAACTTTCACCGCCGTCTTGTCAGGAATAAAATATATTGCCCTCTCCAACGAAAGTTCGGCAAATGAAAGTACCGTAAAAGGTTCAAACATAAACCATCAATATTCAAAATCCTTTGAATTTGAACGCGATTTTTCAAATTATATCAGTAAATACGTAACTCCTGATGTTCATTATTTCAGCTTTTTACGACCGGTTAACGAACTGCAAATAGGTTATCTTTTTTCAAAATTTCCGGAACACCATTTTAGTTTCAGAAGTTGCAACGCCGGCAGTAAAAAAGATATTTGGTGCGGGAAATGTCCCAAGTGCCTTTTTACAAGAATTATCCTGGGACCTTTTATTGACAACGTGAAAATGGAAAAAATTTTCGGTAAAGAACTATTGGAAGACAAAGATCTAAAACCTTATTTTGATGAACTTACCGGAAAATCGGAGATAAAACCGTTTGAGTGTGTAGGCACTACCGGTGAAGTCAATGCCGCATCAAGCAAAATAAAAAACGGTTGGCAAGGTAATCTTCCCCTTTTGTTAAAAGATTATCAAGAACCTGCCACGTGGGAACAAGATTTCGACGGTTTATTGAAACAGTTTAATTATGAACATAATGTACCCGCAATGTTTCTGTCAATATTGAAGAAAGCCATATGATTGATAATTTAAGAAAAGAGTTAAAGGAAAAGAGAATTTTAATACTCGGTTTAGGAAAAGAAGGTAAATCGACATATGCTATGTTAAGAAATCTTTTCCCCGACAAAAAAATAGCAGTTGCCGATAAAAACCCGGAAGCATTTAAAAGTATTGAAAATGATAAAAATTGCAAATTTATTACGGATGATAAATACTTGGATGAGATAAAATATTATGATACCGTATTCAAATCTCCGGGAATACCTCTTAAAGATACTGATACCGGAAACGCCGTAATTACATCACAAACCGATATTTTTTTAAAACATTTCGGGAAAAACACAATAGGCATAACGGGAACAAAAGGCAAAAGCACTACGGCAAGTTTGATTTTTCACTTTTTGCAAAATTCACGTAAAAAGAGTGTTTTATTGGGTAATATAGGTACTCCTGCTTTCGATAAATTGTCTGAAATTGACGAAAACACGGTAATTGTTTTCGAATTATCGGCACACCAATTGGAATATGTTAACAATTCACCGCAAGTTGCCGTATTATTGAATATCTTTCCCGAACACCTCGACCATTTCCATTCTTTCGAATCTTATGCTAAAGCAAAACTCAATATCAACAAATATCAAGACGAATCATCATTGTTTATAACAAACAAAGAGATATTAAAAAGGTATGAAATAAACAAAAATCCGGAGGTAATAACCATTGAAAAAGAAATTATTGATTTTGAACCTCCGTTAAAGGGAGAACACAACCTTTTCAATATAAATGCTGCATTAAAAGCCGTTGAGTTTTTTAAAATCGATAAAAATACGGCACTTGATTCGTTGAAAAGTTTTAATCCGTTACCTCACAGACTTGAATACGTCGGGAATTATGGTGGTATAGATTTTTACAACGACAGCATAGCAACAATCCCGGAAGCTACCATCGAAGCCGTAAAAACCACCGGTAAAGTAAATACCATAATTCTCGGCGGATTCGACCGCGGATTGGATTATGCGGAACTTTTATGTTTTTTACGCGACAATCCGGATGTAAAAAATTTGATATTCACCGGAAAAGCTGGCGAGATAATGTATAAAATGATATCAACACAACCGAAAAACGGAAAAGAACATTTTTATGCAAAAGATATGGACGAAATTTTCGAAATCATAAAAAAACACACGCCTGCAAATTCCGTTTGTCTATTGTCTCCTGCCGCCGCCAGCTACGACCAATACCATAACTTTGAACACAGAGGAGATATTTTTAAGAATTACGCGAGAAAATTTACACGTAACACGGATAAAACTTAAATAATCTAAAACCCGGCATAGACGCTATTTGTAAAATACGGGATAACAATGTGGTAGCTTGTCACGCTGAGCCTGTCGAATGCGTGACAGTGGGTAGGCAAATTTCCTTCACTGCCATGGTTCGACCAACTCACCATGACTGCCTATAAAACCATTTTACAACGTCATTTGGTATTGTTGAAAATTTATTTTCTTATCTCTACCAATGACGTCTTTTTTAAACACTTGTAAATCAAACTGTAATAAGCGAGCGTGGCCGGATTGTCACGGTGAGCAGCCTGCCGAATAGTAGGTAAGTCGAACCGTGCGTGCGGTGGCTTCCACTGCCATGGTTCGACAAGCTCACCATGACTGCCTATAAAACCATTTTACAACGTCATTTAGTATTGTTGAAAATTTATTTTCTTATCTCTACCAATGACGTCTTTTTTAAACACTTGTAAATCAAACTGTAATAAGCG
>WFZS01000108.1 GCA_015489465.1 Bacteroidales bacterium
AAATATTCAAAAGGATATTGTCCGTGCCATACACCCCAGTAATGTAAGTCACCTTCGGTATTGGCTACCTCACCCCAATTTGTCAATGGTGACGAAGGCCAGTAAAACCTTTGAGGGTCGTTCATATGAACAACATCCGGCAATATCTTTTCAAATATTTTCAAATAATTATTCCAAACCGTTGCGGAATCTTTTTTATTATATGCTTTCGTCCAACCCCAATGATGCCAACCTTCAAATATCTCATTATTACCGCACCACATTGCCAACGAAGGATGATTCCGCAATCTTTTTACCTGATACTCAGCCTCTTTTTTAACATTATCCGTAAAATGTTTATCGCCTGGATACATATCGCAAGCAAACATAAAATCTTGCCATACCAAAATACCGTTTTCATCACACAAATCATAGAAAATATCTTTTTCGTAAAATCCCCCACCCCACACTCTCAACATATTCATATTGGCATCCACAACATTTTTTATCATTCTCTTGTAATCTTCATCCGTCGGACGATCAACAAACATATCCATGGGGATATAATTGGCTCCTTTCATAAACACCGGAACTCCGTTAACTTTAAAATAAAAACTTTTTCCCCATTTGTCAGGTTCCTGAACAAGTTCAACTGTACGTAATCCTGTCCGGTCACTTATGGTATCAATAGTTTGGTAATCTTTTTTCATTTCCGCTTTAAAACCGTATAACGGATGATCACCCAAACCGTTGGGCCACCACAATTCGGGATTTTTTATCGTGAAGAAAAGTCCCGCCTTATTTTTCCCTTTGTGAAAGTAAAACGAATTGGACTGATGTTCACCCGTATTTTCACAAACAGCAGATATTGTTACATAGTCATCAATATCCGATTCAACTTCAAACATCAAAATTATTTTAGCTTCTTTTTCGGTCAAACTCTCTT
Organism: Bacteroidales bacterium; assembly: GCA_015489465.1. GTDB lineage: Bacteria > Bacteroidota > Bacteroidia > Bacteroidales > F082 > B16-G9. Next base: position 926 of record WFZS01000108.1, read on the forward strand.
GATAAATTCTCATATTTGAGAATCGTGCATTATTCCAGCCCTCTATCAAGACAGGTTGCCAAACACCTTGGGTTACGAAAACAGGTCCCCAATCCCAACCGAAATGGTAAGCGGGTTTGCGGGTATAAGCATAATCGTAAGGAAGTTTTATTTTGGCTTGTGCCGCTAAAATGCTGTCAATTTTAACGGGGGAGGTGAATTTTATTTTCAGTTTGTTTTTACCTTTATTCAACAAAGGTTTTATCCCATGCCTCCATTCCCTGAAAAAATTATCCGTATTTATTATGTTGACGTCATTAAGATAAACATCGGCATAAGTATCCAAACCTTTAAATACCATTTCCACATTATCCATTTTTAAGATATCAGGGTTAACGGTAAATTCCGTTTCATAAACCCAATCTTTTTTTCCTATCCACTGCAAAGAATCTTCATTAGTACGATAATACGGATCAGGTATTTCACCGTTGTTTAACAGGTCGGTATGAACACATCCCGGAACCGTGGCTTTCAATACTTTATCAGATCCGGCATCGTGAAAAGTCCACTTACCATTAGATATATCAATTGCTTTTTTTCGGGGTTGACACGAGGATAAAAATGCTAAAAGTAGCATTCCCGTAACTAAAAAACAGACGTTAAAACGTTTCATTAATAAATTGTTTCTTTTTTTAAAATAGAAAATCAAAGTTAAGCCATTTGCAAAATATTTTACGATATTAAAAATAATCTTTGATTTTTAACCTTATATAGGCCTTTAAAACAACACGAAAAAGCCTGCCGCGGCAAATGTATTTTGACACGGCAGGCTTTGTTATTGCATTAAATAATGAAAATTTATCTTTTTATTAATTTTCCGCTTTTTCTATTATCGCCTACGGTTATTGTGTATAAATACATTCCGGGAACAAGATGTTCAAGATTTATTTGTGTTTTAGCGGAAACTTCTTGTGTCATCAACTTCTTACCTTGCAAATCAAACAATTCAAAAACAGCATTGCCGTTATTTTCATTTAAAATAACGTTTAATTCTCCACTTACTGGATTAGGATAAATTTCAGCGTTATTTTTGTCGGACAACTCATTTACTCCAATTATATAATCCGAATAATAAGCAACTATATGTTGTAAAGACACCCAATTATTATATATATCATCCCAGTCATAATTATAAATTTCTAAAAACTTATTATTACCCAGTTCCGTAATATACGGTGGTACAAACAAATCCGAGATGTTTACCGATGTATCGAAAGTCAATTCTTCTTTGTAAGAATTTACCCACTGATTCAGATCCCAATCCCAATCATAATCTGTTTCTAAAGTCCTGTTTCCATTTGAATCGTAAGTTAACTCCATTTTATAACTTTCCATCCATTGGTTTGAATCCGGATCCCAGTCATAATCTATTTCCAATTCCAAATTCCCGTCCGAATCGTAGGTATATTCATATTTTGAATAAATAACCCATTGGTCGTAATACGTATCCCATCCGTAATAAATTTCCGAACCCAAATTTCCCTCGGAATCATAAGAATATTCAACCTTTCCGAGGACTACCCAATCGCTTATATTAAAGTCCCAATAATAGCTGGTTAATAATGTTAAATAACCCGTTGAATCGTAGGTATATTCATCCTTATCGCTATTATTCCATTCCCCGGCATCTTGATCCCAGTTGTAATATAGTTTTAATATAAGTTTACCCGTTGAATCATAGGTATATTCATCTTTTTCAGAATTTACCCATTCATTTTCAAACGAATCCCATTCATAATAAATATCTAATGTTAAATTTCCGTTATCATTATATGTAAATTCATCTTTCCAACTGTTGGACCATTGATTCGATGTTGTATCCATCTCGTACGAAATCATTAATGTCTCATTCCCGTTATCATTATACTCGAATTCATATTTAAAAGAATTTTTCCATTCGTTTCCGGTCACATCCCAATGATAAGAAATCAGGCTGTCCAAAGATTGTATATCGCTCCTGTCAACTTTTGATCTATTATTAAAATTCGATTTTAATTGTCCTTTATACGATAAAACAAAGGAGTTATGATGCTTTGAAACATTAAAGTGCTTATGTTTTGCATCAAACTGATAAAACTTTTTAAAATTTTTTACCGGGCGGGATTCCATTTTTGTCCCTTGGGCAAAACTTACCGTTGAAATGATTAAAATCAAACTTAAAAAAGTAATTTTTGTTTTCATAATTTCGGATTTAATTGTACATACCTGTTAATATTTCATTAACTTTAATTTCCCCTTGTTTAAAAGAATTTTTAATTATTTGTTGAAACAATAATAT
>WFZS01000109.1 GCA_015489465.1 Bacteroidales bacterium
CCCCTAACCCCTCCAAGGAGTAATGGCACTAATTTAAAAAAATTATTATCTTTGCTTAATTTTTAATCAAAGATATAAAAAAATGAAAAACAACAGATCATTAGCAGTAAGCACATTATTAAACAAAGAATTAAAGTCAGAGGTGATGTTAGGCATTATGGGACAATATATTAAAGATGATATTTTTGACACAAAAGATAAAGATAAAGATAATGTAAAAAGGAGGAACAGGGTATTTTCGACTAAAAACACGCTTGAAACAATGCTGTTAACTGCAACACTAAAAGATAAATCTCTAAAAAACTCAGTAAATCAATTTTATATAGTTCATCAGAAAAGAAGAGAATTATTAGAGGAGGAAGAAAGGCTTCGGATAGAAAAGAAAAAAGAGGAGTTAAAAAACCGAGCGCCATCGAGAGGTCGTCCGGCAAAACTGGAAGTAAAAATAGGTAAGAGCAAAATGCTTGATATATCATTGAATACAGCGGCATATAGCAATGCCCGTAAACGATTACCGTTAGAGACAACGGATAAATTATTTAAATCCACTGTGATTAAAGATTTTGAGAATGATTATTCGCACTGGAAAAATTATAAAGTTCTGATAGCTGACGGTACATATTTACAACTTCAGGACACACCGGAGATACGTAAAGAATTTCCTGTAGAAAATAATGCGGGTTCTTATCCACAGGCTTTATTAGAAACCTTTATTGCAAGAGGTACTGGACAAATTACCAATTTCAAAATTGCCGGAAGAAACGTTAGTGAGTTGTCTTTGGCCAATAAACTTTTAGATGATGTTCAGGAAAACAAGTATATTCTTTTGGCAGATGATCTGTATAATACATATGAAATAATGAGTAAATGTATTTCAAAAAAAATTCATTTTGTTTTTCCTGCCAAACGCAAGCGTAATTTCAAACTAATAGAATCTTATGGAAAGGGAGATGATATTATTGAGATTACAAAACCGGAAAAAAGAAGTAGCTGGGCAGACAAACAAAACCTTTTACCTGATAAAATAAAACTGCGAAGGATAGAATGTTTTAGTCCCGAAGGAACGAAATATGTTCTTCTTACATCGGTTCTTGATCCATCTATTTCTAAAGATGAGATACAAATACTGTATCTTACCCGCTGGGATATTGAAATATCTATCAGAGAAATAAAAACAATAATGGACATAAATGTTCTTAGAAGCAAAACGCCGGAGATGTTGAAAAAGGAACTAAACGTTTCGCTGGCCGCTTATAACATTATCAGAAACATTACTTACGCAAGCCTCAAAGACTTGCCTTTTTCCCCCAAAGAAGATTTCATTTATGAATTCTATTCGCTTAATAAGAACATTCTTATTGACAAAAAGGGAAGAGTATATAGTAAATGGTCAACAGGTAGAAAACGAACTAAAAATGTTGATTCGTCAACAAGTTCTACCTAAACGTCCACTTGGAAGAAGATATGGAAGGAAAACAAAAATTGGAAAATATAGGAAATATAAGTGATTATAGTATTTATATTAGTGCCATTACTCCTTGGAGGGGTGTAGGGGTGGGTTTATTAAAAAAGATATTCACTTTTCTGGTTTCCAGTATTTTATATTACAACTGCTTTGTTAGACTTTAAACAGGTTCAATAAAAATAATAAAAATGAAAAATAAATTTATAGCCATATTATTTGTGTTGACTCCGTTTTTCTTAATTGCCGCCGGGCCACCGCCGGATACGCTAAATATAGAGGAAATATTAATTACGGGAAAAAAGGTTAATACAAATTTCAAATCTCCGGTAAACGGAGAAAACATACATCTTGTCAATCCGCACGACGGCGGAGAGATATTTAAATACACTCCGGGATTTTCCATTTTGAAAAAAGGAAATTATGCCATGGAACCTGTTTTGCGGGGATATAAATTCGAGCAGGTGAATGTGCAATTCGACGGTGGTGTACATAGCACCAATGCATGCCCCAACCGCATGGATGCAGCCATTTCGCAAATATCCATCGAAAATATTGAAAAGGTTGAGGTGATAAAAGGCCCGTACAGCGTCCGGTTTGGCCCTGTGTTCGGCGGTTTGGTCAATGTTATTGACAAACGGCCGGTAAAAGAAGACGGACATGCCGTAAGCGGTTCGGTTGAAGGCGGTTATCAAAGCAACGGGAACAATTATTACACCAACCTGTTTACACAAATTGTGAAAAACAAGTGGGATTTCGCCCTGAATGCCGGTTATAAAAATTACGGAAATTATAAAAGCGGTAACGGCGACACCATAGCCGCTTCTTTCCGCAGGTTCGGTTATACGGCCAAGCTGGGTTACAACTTTACCGGCAACCGGCGGGCACAGGTAAGCATCAGGCAAAGTTTTGCACGCGATGTGCTCTATCCCGGACTGCCCATGGATGCCAAAGAGGACAACAGCACTATACTTTCGGCAGATTATGCCGCCACCGATATTTCCGATGCTGTTTTGTCGCTAAAAATAAAAGGATACACCTCTTTTGTGGATCATCTTATGACCAATGAGTTGCGTCCCAACTACATGATGACCCATGCCTCTACACCGGTCACTGCCCGGAATTTCGGAGGCAGGTTTGAAGCCGGGATAAAAAGCGGCAATAATGCTGTTTTATACACCGGCATCGATTATCAGTATGTAGGTAAAGACGGTGTACGCCACAGGGAAGTGTATAAAAACGGTTGTACCAATCCGCCTGTGGTTTTTGATCCTCCAAAAAGTTTTACCGATAAAGTATGGCAGGATTCGTACAAAAGTGATTTGGGATTTTTTGCCGAAAACAAATGGCAACTGTCGGAACAATGGATGTGGCAACTGGGTTTGCGCTTCGATTTTGTATCGTACGACATAAAAGACCCCGAAACCGATTTTAAAGAATTGTACGGTGGCGACATTAAACC
>WFZS01000110.1 GCA_015489465.1 Bacteroidales bacterium
GTTTTGACGATGATGTATTACATCAGGCAAAAAGGGTTGTTGCAGACACGGTGGGTACTGCATACGGCGGTATTAAACTTCCTGCTTTCGAAAATGCATTACGGATTAAAAACACACTTTTCGGGAACGGTGATATGGAAATTTGGGGGTTGAATGAAAAAACCGGCCTATACGGTGCGGTTTTTTACAATTCCCTTGCGGTAAGCTCAACGGATTATGATGAAGGTCACCGTAAGGCTGTAGGACATCCTGCAAGTGTCGTGGTACCAGTTGCTATTGCGCTGGGCGAATATATGAACTTGCCCTTCGAAAAAATATTAAAATCCGTAATTACCGGTTATGAGGCGGGCACAAGATTCAGTTATTCCAGAAAACCCGGATTTGTTAATTCATATTCCACGGGAAGATGGGGCGCTTTGGCTGCCGCTGCAACGGTTTCTTACTTACTTGATTTTGATGAAGAGCAAATGATGCACGCATTAAGCCTTGCTTTCATATCATCTCCGTCGATGCAGGGAGGTTCAACGGATGTAAGCACCGGCTCAATGGCAAAAGAAGGTGTTATTTGGGCGGCACAAAACGGATTACAAAGTGCATTGCTTTCCAAAGAAGGTTTTACGGGTCCGTATCTTTTCATTGATGCCTACGATGAAATAGACAAAGACAAACTTTTGGAAAATCCGGACTCCCCGTGGCTTATAATGTCAAATTATTTCAAGCCGTATGCTTGTTGCAGATGGCTGCATACCGCACTCCGGCTGACAATTAAAATGAGAAATAAGAATTCCATTAACCCTGCTGAAGTTGAAAGCATTGAAATAAAAGTTTTCGGAAGGATATTTAACCTTATTGAAAATAAATATCCCGAAAATATCGTACAAGCGCAATTTCACATGCCGTTTGTTGTTGCTTGTGCTTTAAAATTCGGTGAAGTATCGCCTGAGCAAATGAATGAGAATGTTTTAAACGATGACAGCATAAAGGCTTTAATAGACAAGATAAAACTGGTGGAAGATGACAGGTTTAATAAAGTGTTTCCATTACAGCTTTCTTCCGGCGTTAAAATAAAGTTAAACTCGGGTAAAGAATATTATGAAGAGGCAAGTACGGCTCCATGGGATGCAGGAACTCCGCCAACAGATAAAGAACTTTATGAAAAATTTAAAAAGCTCACCGGTTCCAAAGCAGATAGATTATGGGAATCATTCGGTTTGAACAATTAAAAAAAGAGGTCAAAATCCGGAATCTGAATTTTGACCTCTAAAAAAATCATTGATAATTCTCTAACGGTGTAACAAAGGTCCTATTTCATCATAAGCTCTTTCCAATACTTCATCAACATCAGGATTGTTTTCATCAATTAACTGTTCTATATCAGGCCAATGTCCGTTATCCCAATGATTTCCTTGATAATCGATAAACTCGCTTACAGACAAATTCCAAATCCAGCCGTTGGCGAGAATACCTGTTGCCACCGAACCTGCCCCGCCTCCCGTTTTGTATCCTATGAATTTAACATTGGATAATGGATAAACAGAGTACATAAACGTTGTTGTAGCGCTAAAACACCAAATATCCGTCAATATTATCACAGGTTTATCTAAAAACTTATTGTCGCTCGTTGCCGGCTTCAAATATAGTTTTGACACTGAAGTATCACCCTCCGCAGGACCTGTTTTAAAACGCTCGTAACCAATGTATATTTCTTCAGCTGTAAAATGTTTGGCAAATTTTGTTGCAAGAACGGGGTCTCCTCCGCCATTATCCCTTAAATCAATTATCAAACCTTTATACCGGTTAATCTCTTTAAATAAATCCTCAATTCCCTCATCGGTAATATCCAAAATCCATGAAGGAAATCTGATATAAGCCACTTCGGGATTAAGAGGAAGATGACCTGCAAAATAGTCGGGTCTGCCTTGAGAGTCTTTGTACTCCGTAATATAACCGCTATCAATAGCAGGATTTAAGTAGTTGTTAAAAAGTATATCCCGGTCGTAAGCCTTCGGCTGGCCTTTTGCAAAATCATAATAGAATAAAGTGTCGCCTTCCAAAGTGGAATGACCGTCTTTTAAACTCTCTGTAATGACTGTGAGTTTGGAAAAAAGCTCCGACTCGTTCATATCCTCGGTAATCGTTGCACCGATGGAATCCCTCAGATGGTCAATATCAACACCTTTCAATTTCAGCATCGCAAATTTCTCTTTTACGAGTTTTGCATATTCATTGAATATAGCTTTGTTTGATACCTCGGGATTGGGCTTCATAAAAACTTTTTCACAGGATGAAAAAAGAAAGGAAACCGTTATAAAAAATATTATTCGTTTCATATCTATAATTTACAATTTTATTTGCTCCGGTTAACAATGTTAAATCTCACTTTTAAAGCATGAACACCTATTGTGGTAGGATAATTTTTAACGGAACTGAATCTTCTCATTTGCCATGAATAAGAGAAATAAAGCCGTTTTTTGTATTTCATGTTAAAGTCGATGAAAAAACGGAAATTATCCCATATCCCGTGAAAAGAACCTTTCGTATAGCTTGGCAGTTGAGAGTCGTGACTGTCAAAAGTTACTTCACCGTTTACCACCATACCGTTGCTGTATGCAACCCCGAATGAAGGTACTTCATCCTGAATGCTTATTAGCGACAAGTCGGAGCTGACACTCAAACACCAATTTTCATTAATAACATCTTCATTAATATACATTGCCGAAACATATAGATGATTCGACATAATCGAAGCCAGATTATTGTTACCCATATTAGGGTTTGAACGCATGTTAAATCCTATAACATCGGCTTTTGCTCCTATAAAGAACGTTTCGTTAACAGCCCTCAAATATTTATACGATAAATTGAAATCCAGAACCGTTGTTTTGGACACTTCCAACGAATTGGCTTTTTCTTTTGAAAACTCAAAAGAGAAGTTGGCATTTTGATAATGCTTGGCCTTTTTAAGATTATCGAACCCTAACTCCATCTGACTTCCCAAGCCCGAATATCTCAAATTAGAAAACTTAGTATCCTGATAATCCGAATAAATACCGCCTACCGTAAAGTATAAATTGTTTGTTTTAGTAAAATTATTTACACTATTATTCTGTGAAAAGGAATAAAAACCGGTAAATAAAAGTAGAATAAAATAAATAAACTTATTTTTCACCTGTTTAGATTTTTTGAAGTTTTATCAAAGTGCAGCAATTTATAGTTTTAATGGTCTATAAGTTACTACACTTTTGAACAATTGCTAATAATAATTTATTACAGCTAATATATAAATTATTGCTTATTTAACAAGTTCAATATCATTGGGTTTCCAGGTCTTGTCAAACCACGGTTCAAGCGGACCATACAGACGCAACACTGCAAACCAGGCTTTTCCCGGAACGGTTTGAATCCAGTTGGCAGCTTTTTTCTTGTCTTTGGGTTTCACAGGTCCGAAATACAGGTCAATGGAACCGTCTTTGTTAAATTTCAGCTTATCTCTTTTATTATTTTTACTAGGATATTTCTGATCCGTTTGAAGTTGCGACCTTGTTTGCGGGTCATATATTGTTACCGACCAAAAATCTTTTGCCGGAATATTAGGAGGCAAATGCAAAACATAATTCTCAGAACCCTTCAGAACATCGCCGTTTTTATCGGTATATTCCATGGCATAATTGGAACCTACACCAGGAATTTGAATAGCCATTGCCGGTGTATTTACCGTAGCTATGTAGAAAAATGCGATGCGGGCATCAAGGTTTCTACCCCTTTTTCCGTCGCCGTCGAGCCAACGGTAGTCGTTTCCCACGAAAGCAAGATACCAATTTCTGTCGGGAAAAACTTTTGCTCTTTCGTCCCGAGATCTGAAAGCCAAAGTTCTGGATGCTGCAACGGCAAAATCAGCAGACTCCGAAAGTATTTTTTTCATTCGTTCATCGGGATTGAAAGGCTCTCCTTTAACAATGCCAATAGCACCTGCTTGTCCTCTTAATTCGGGACCGATTAAGTCCAACGGCTCTTTATCCAACACTTTTGCCAGAGTATAATAAAACTCTATATCGTTTGGGAAAATAGTGTTAAATTCTTTGTCGGAAGCGTTTACGAACTTCATGGCAGGCGGGTTGGCAGCATCTTTCAAAGGATAAATTTTCAATTTTTCCCTCCACATTTTAGATGCGGCATCAGGTTTGCCGTTTACAAGAAAACCCCGCAATATCAGCCAGTTAACATAGCTTCTTGATTTGGCTATCCAGACATCTTTCGTTTCGTTACCTACCTTAACTTTAACAGTACTGTTGTCTTTAGGTGTGTTAGGTGTGGGTTTTAAATCGCCTTTATAATCCGGAGGCAAAATAATGTAGGTTCCGCCTTGTCCTCTGTCAGGTCCCGGTGCTCCCATATCAATTACAAATCTGAAAAAGGCATCATTCAAGGTTCCCGGACCTGCGCCTTTCGGTATTTCCACAACAGTAGGACCATCCTTTTCCAAATCTAAAAATGTGCTGGCATAAACCGTGGAAGCATTACCTGTAAGAAACAGCGGAATGGCATCCATCAGATTGTCGAAAACGATTACCTCATTACAGTTTTTTACACCCAAATCAAGGTGTCCTCTTCGCATGTCATAAAGGTTTACCGCAGGTAAAAAATTGAGATAAACGTCAACGCCTCTTATAAAATCCAAATCGTCATAAACTTTGGAAGCCGTTTCTTTGTAAGGCATTCCGTCATAGAAACGATAAGTACCCAGAGGGGTTGTTACTTCATCGGGAGTCATTACATTTTCAGGTATGTTAATTTTATACCCTTTAGTTTGCGAAAATGCAGGTTGCAGCAGCATGACTGACAATAACACTGCAGAGAAAAATCTTAATTTATTCATAGTTTTAGTTTTTATGTCTTACATCATATTTTTTAGCAAGGTTTAATCCCCATTGCATAACTTCATCGGCTTTTCCTTTTTTAGGTTTATAAAGCCTGAATGTAGCTGTCCATTCGCCGTTATCAACTTTGGGATCATATTCAACGGCATTTTTATATTTTGAAAGATCTTCGCCTTCGGCTACAACATGGATGGATATGGTACCGTCATCATTCGGTTTAATTCTCTCGGAACCTATCGAAAATTCTTTAGTTCTTATCCAACCGTCTTTACTGTAAATGGTAAGTGAGTAAAAACCGCCGTTTTCATAATCCAAATCGGGTTTGTTGAAGGTGATGGTAGTGTCACCTTTTCCGTTAAACATAGCATAGAAAGCATCGTTATATGTAAGTCCGCCCCAGCCAATGGCAACGAACATATTGGCGGCTTCAAGTCCTTCGGGAGTATCCCTGTAACCTATACCTCCAAAGCCGTCTTTAGAAGTGTATTTGTTGGGGTTGGCATTAAACTCAGCCGTAAGGACCGCACGAATCGAGTCTAAGCTTTTCTGATCGTAAAGCGGAGGGTTATAAGGTTCATTACATTTGGTTTCCGCTTTAATGGCATGCATAACCTTGTTGGCTTTATCGAGGTCGGGTTTACCGTTTTCGTCATATTTAACCCCCACCCTTATTGTCAGCTGTACGAATTTACCTTCCGAAACATCTTTTTCGGTAATCGTGCGTGTTTCGCCGGCAAATACGGAGCCAAGGTCATAGTGGTTTTCATCCAATATTTGGACGATAATCAAGCGGTCGGCTTTGGGGGTTGTAATCGTTAATCCTCCTTTCACACAAAAGATTCCTTGTGCATAAAGGACATCACGGTTTGTACGAACAACAATCTGGTTATCTTCGGAACCAATGCCCGGGTAATACATAAATTTGTTCACACCAACTTTATCAACCACTTTTTTAAAGTAGTGAGCCGTTTCCGCTTTGATAAAGTTTTCACGTGTTACTTTTATGGGTTTGTTGTCATTAACCCGGTTTTCTATTTTTTTTTCCGTACTGTTTTTACATGCAGATACAAAAGTTACAAGTAAAAACAAAACAAAAAGATTTCTCATTAATTTTTTCATAATAAATTAATTTTAAATTGTTATTTTTTCTTTCTGGGTAAGAAAATTTGTGCCTGGAGACGCATTTGCCATCTCTCGCCAAAATTTTCGGGAGAAACAACCGAATAATATGCATGAAATTGGGCGCTTGCCGGCAGTACACCAAACAGTCTGAACGCTTTACCGACACCTGCTCCTGCAGGTACCGTCCATCTGTTATCTTTATCCAAGCTCCAATTAGATGTTATTATGGGTACCGAAGAAATAAACCAACCGTTTTTCAAATTATAATTTAAAAAAGGTTGTATTTGCATAAAACTAAAAGTACCATCAATAATTTCGTTGGAGCCTGCATAACTCCAAAAATTCATAAGTAAAAAACCGGCATTGAATTTTCCCAGTGGAAACATCATGACCAATGAGGGACCGGTAGCCCATTTTTTTGTACCACCTAAATATTTATTTGTAGCGGTAGGAAAATATAACACCGGACCTATTCCCCATAACACTTTACTAGCTTTACGGGGAGTAAAAAAA
>WFZS01000111.1 GCA_015489465.1 Bacteroidales bacterium
AAAATTTCCACAAATAACGATAACGATTATATTTTAATCGCAATAAAAGACAACGGCATAGGTATAAATAAATCCAAACAAAAAAAGATTTTCGAAAAGCTTTACCGTGTTCACACGGGCAACGTTCACAACTTTAAAGGTTTCGGTTTGGGGTTAAATTATGTAAAAGCCATTGTCGAAATGCATAATGGAACTATTTTTGTGGATTCCGAACCTAAAAAGGGTTCAACTTTTACAGTAAAATTACCTATAGCAAAAACTGAAGAAAATGAGTAATAAAGTAAAAATTTTATTAGCGGAAGATGACAAAAACCTTGGTACTATTTTAAAATCGTACCTCGAAGCCAAGGGTTATCCTACTACACTTGCTCCCAACGGTAAAGTAGCATTGGAAGAATACAACAAAGGTGATTTCGATTTCCTTATTCTTGATGTTATGATGCCCGAAATGGATGGCTTTACGCTGGCAAAAGAAATAAGAAAGGTGGATAATAAAATACCTATTCTTTTTCTTACGGCAAAAAGCATGCAAAACGATAAACTCAAAGGGTTTGAAGTAGGCGCCGACGATTATCTTACAAAACCTTTCAGTATGGAAGAATTGCTCATGCGTATAAAAGCCATTTGGAAAAGAGCTCAAGCCGCATCCAACAAACCTGAAGATAACATATACAAATTCGGCAAGTTTACATTCGATTACAATCATCAATTGTTAATACACGACGGAAAAGAAGAAAAACTGACCTCGAAAGAGGCCGAGTTATTAAAACTTTTCTGCGATAACATGAATGATGTTTTGGACAGAACCGTTGCCCTAAACAAAATTTGGTACAGCGACAGCTATTTTAACGCCCGTTCAATGGATGTTTACATTACCAAATTAAGGAAATACCTTAAAGAAGACCCGTCCGTTCAACTGATTAATGTGCACGGAAAAGGGTTTAAATTAGTAGTTTCGGAATAATAATTATGCAAAAGGTATATCTTCATTCTTTAGGTTTGACGGATTACAAAACCGCTTGGGAACTCCAAAAAAAGATATTTAAAAATAATTTCGATATCAAAACCGGAAAAGAAAAAGGTGATACTTCCAATCACCTTTTTCTTTTGGAACATCCTCATGTTTATACTTTGGGAAACAGCGGCGACAAAAACAATCTTCTGATTAACGATGAAAACCTACGGAAAAACGGTATTTCATTTTATCAAATCGAACGCGGAGGCGACATAACATATCACGGACCCGGACAAATAGTAGGCTACCCGTTATTCGATCTCGACAAGTTGAACATTTCCATTAAAGATTTCATATTTAACATTGAAGAAATATTGATAAAAACCGTTGCACATTTCGGAATAAAAGCAGGACGCATAACCGGAGCAACCGGCGTTTGGGTAAATTATGAAAATAACGTGAAAGCCGAAAAAATAGCAGCTATCGGGATGAAAATCAGTAAAAAAGTTTCAATGCACGGTTTTGCCCTGAACGTTAATACCGATTTAAGTTATTTCAACAATATAATTCCTTGCGGAATACGTGACAAAGGTGTTACTTCCATTGAAAAAGAAACAGGCAAAAAACACAACATTAAAGATGTTGAAAAAATAATAACAAAAGAATTTGAAAAGTTTTTCGATATAGAATTTATTACACATTAAACCGGTCCCGTTAATCTGTTTTTAGCATAAAATTATCTGTAATATGAATAAAATAACTTATAATTTTCATCAACATTCCGTTTTTTCCGACGGCAAGGATACTCCCGAAAAATATATTGAAAAAGCCTTGGAAAAAGAATTTACGGCTATCGGGTTTTCCGAACATTCCCCATTACCTTTTGATACCGATTTTTCATTAAAAGAAGATAAAATAAACGACTATGTAGAAGAACTTGACAGACTCAAAAAACTTTATCAAAACGGTTTGGAAATTTACAGGTCTTTGGAAATAGATTTCATCCCCGGGCTTTCGGAAGATTTTGAAAAATGGAAATCGGCATGCAAAACCGACTATGCCATTGGTGGCGTTCATCTTGTCAAACCCGGAAATAGCAGTAGTGATGATATCTGGTTTATTGACGGTCCGGACAGAAATATTTACGATGAAGGTCTTGAAGAATATTTCGGGGGAGACATAAAAAAAGCGGTTAAAACCTATTTTATGCAAATAAATCAAATGATTACTTCCAACGTTTTTGACGTAATAGCTCATTTTGACAAAATAAAAATGCATAATCAAAACAGGTTTTTTACGGAAGACGAAAAATGGTACCGGAATTTAATAGATGAAACATTAACATTAATAAAGGAAAAAAATATTATTGTTGAAGTTAATACCAGGGGTGTATATAAAAAAAGAAGCAACGACTTTTTCCCCGACGGTGTAACACTGCAAAAGGTAATAAAAATGAATATCCCGTTGATAGTTTCGGCAGATGCCCACAAATCCGGCGAAATTGATATGCTTTTGGATAAAGCTGCCGAAAGGATTGTTACGCTGGGAGGGAAAAGTATAATGTATTTCCAAAAAGGTGAATGGAAAGAACAACCGTTGGTGTAATTACCGTTTCATGTAATTTTTAAACCGGTAAAATTCATAATTTTTGTAATTTACAGTAATAAAAAGTAGCTTTTTCCCGGTATTTTGATTACAAATTTCAAAAAGATATTGTAACTTTGAAAAAGTTGAAATCGTATTTAGCGTATGGCAACAAAAGAGAAAAAATCACCGATGATAGACCATGCAACCGACGATGAAAGGTTGCACAAACTTATTTTGTGGAATGATGATTATAACACTTTCGAACATGTAATTGAATCGCTGATTGAAGTTTGCGAACACAATCCGTATCAAGCCGAAACATGTGCTTTAATAGCCCATTTCAAAGGAAAATGTGCCGTTAAAAACGGAACTTTGGAAGAATTAAAACCCATGCAAGCCGAACTGTCAATACGTAAATTGACAGTTGGCATTAAATAAAATCGAAGGATTTGTACAAACTTTTAACCGGTATAAAATTTAAAAACTCATAAAAACATTTGTAAATTCCCTCAACAAAAACCATCAAAACAAAATAAAAATCAAGCTGTTTTTCTCTTTTTAGCCGGACAATAAAAAGTTGACGCTTCCGTACGTTAAACACCGTTTATTTGGTACGAAATAATGCATAAAAATAAAGACATAAACAATAACGGGTTATTTGAAAAAATAATTTGTTGTACGCGTAAACCGTTAGGGGAAGAAGAGTTGCAGCAATTATCAAAAGCTTTTAAAATAGCCCGTTCATATTACGGTGATGACAGGTTAAAACATTATGTAAATATAGCGGAACTGGCATTAAAAGAAATAGGCTTAGGTGCCGTATCGGCAATTTGTTCTTTGCTTCACGGCATTCCTTTGGATAATTACCCTCCCCGGGAAATAGAAAAAGATTTCGGTAATGATGTCCGTGAAATACTTGAAGGGTTTCACAAAATATCTGATATTCAAACAGACAGAATATCATATCATTCGGATGCCTTCAGAAATCTTTTTCTATCATTGATCGATGATATAAGAGTTATTTTAATTAAGCTGGCTCACCGCCTTGACGACCTTAGAAACATCGAAGAAAGCGATGATAACCGCAAAGCCAGAATAATTAATGAAGTGAAATCCGTTTATATTCCCATTACCCACCGCTTGGGATTATATAACATAAAATCCGAGTTGGAAGAGCGGGTAATGCAATATGAAAAACCCGAAATTTACAACGATATAAAAAATAAAATAAAACAATCAAAAGCCAAAAGAGAAGCATATATCCGGGATTTTATTTCGCCAATAACACGTGAACTCATAAAACAAGGTTTTAAATACGAAATAAAATACCGCACCAAATCAATACCTTCGATTTACAATAAAATGAAAAAGCAAAACGTGGATTTCGACCATGTTTTCGACCTTTTTGCAATACGTATTATCCTTGATGTAAACGGTAAAAAAGAACAAGAAGCATGCTGGCGTGTCTATTCCATAGTAACAGACCTTTACCAACCCAATCCCAAAAGATTACGCGACTGGATAACACAACCAAAAGCGAGCGGATACGAATCGCTTCATACCACGGTAATGGGTCCGGACAACAGATGGGTGGAAGTACAGATAAGAACAAAAAGAATGGACGAAGAAGCAGAAAAAGGTCAAGCAGCACACTGGCTTTACAAAGGAATGATGAGTCCGGAAGGTGGTGACGGCTGGCTTGAGCAAGTAAGGGACGCACTTGAAAATCCGTCGGGGTCCGCAAAAAAAATGTATAAAACAAAAAACAGCAGTGACAAAGTTTTTGTTTTTACACCTAACGGCGATTTAAAACAACTACCGGCAGGTTCGACGGTTCTTGATTTTGCTTATGAAATTCACACCGATATAGGAGCTACTTGTAAAGGAGCAAAAGTCAATAACAAGGCTGTTCCGATTAGATACGTTCTTCAAAACGGTGATAAAGTTGTCATCATAAGATCAAACAGCCAAAAACCGAAATTGGATTGGCTTGCTTTTGTAGCTACCGACAGAGCCCGTTCAAAAATAAAAAGACAGCTTAAAGAAGAGAAATATAAAGAGGCGGAAGCAGGTAAAGATTTGTTATTCAGAAAATTCAAAGCCTGGAAAGTGCATAAGGTTACCGATGACCTGGTAAACCTTTTGGTAAAACATTTTAAACTGGATACTGCCGTTGACCTTTATTATTTGGTTGCCACCGAAAAATTGGATATATCGATTATTAAAAAGATTATTTTCGATGCGCTGAACGAAGAAGACCGGCAACAGTCCAAACAAAAAGAGGAACCCAAAGAAATACCTCAAGAGAATATAACCGGTGAAAAAAAAGACGATAAAGAAGTTCTTTATATTTCCGACAACCTTAAAAATGTCAATTACTATTTTGCCAAATGCTGTAATCCCATTTACGGAGACAACGTATTCGGTTTTGTAACAACACAAGGAAGAATCTCCATTCACCGTTTTGACTGTCCCAATGCCAAACGTCTTTTGGAAAAGTATCCGTACAGGGTTATTCCCATTAAATGGATAACCACAGGCAACGAAGTATTCAAAGAAGCCATTATAAAATTAAAAGGAAGAAATGAAATAGGCCTTTTAAACGAAGTTACCAACATCATTTCCAACGACATGAACATAAATATGCGTTCCGTAAATATAAATACGAAAGGAAACAGGTTCGAAGGCAATATAACCCTTATGGTAAAATCAAACGAGCACCTCAATTGGGCTATTCATAAAATAGAAAAGGTGAACGGCGTTGAAAAAGTAACCAGGATTAAGTAACAACATTGAGAAGTTATAACCCGAATTTTTTTGAATTTGACGAAAATACGATAAATCGAAAAGGATCATAGCGTTAAGGAATTGTTACTCACACCGGGTAAGTAGAAAATAATTTTTCAACAGTTTTAAATGACGTTTTAGCGGTGCGTATGGCCTCCAGGAGTTAATCGTTAATGGTTTTTGCCGGCGCGCGGGGTTTGTGTCATATTGAGGGATAGGAAAAAAATTTTCAACAACAGGTAAATGACGTTGTATCAGGGCGGGAGAGGCAGTCATGGTGAGCCCGCCTGCCGGACGGCAGGATGCTCACCGTGACAAGCCCGGACGCACTTTTACGGATTGATATACAGACATTTACGAAACATCATCTTTGGCATATTCATTTGACGTCCTTCACGGACCTTCAACCATCTCAGACTTTTTAACAACATTGAACAACTCTGAACGCTAAACTCGGAATGGAATATCGAACACTGAATATCGAATGCCGATTTAAGATTAAGTTAAGAATGTATATGTAGTGATTTTCAGACCTTTAACCTTCCGACTTTCTACCTTTGACAACTTTGAACAAACTCAAACAACCGTTTAACACCCATGCCCGGAACATTCAATACTTGTAAAGCTATAACGTTTTTGACCCGTGATTTACCGATTTCGGAACTTTTTACCTCTGCCTTCCACCTTCCCTTATTTATAATCCTTTAAAAATTAATCAATTCTAAAATTTTTTTACTATGCATGCATAGTATTTTAAAAATTTTACGATATTTGTATTCGAAAAAAATGAAAAATACCAAAAAATCACACGGATATGAAAATACTAGTTTTAATAAGTAATGTGCCTGATACTACTACAAAAATCAGGTTTACCGGCGACAACACCGCATTTGACACCAGCGGGGTTCAGTGGATTATCAACCCTTGGGATGAATTGGCTTTAACACGTGCGGTTGAACTGAAAGAAGCCGGAGCCGTTGAAAAGGTTGTTGTTGCCAACGTCGGCGAAAAAATAACGGAACCTACACTTCGTAAAGCGTTAGCAGTAGGTGCCGACGAAGCGATAAGAGTGGATACCGAACCGAAAGATTCTTATTTCGTAGCCAAACAACTTGCCCAAGTGGCAAAGGATTTTGATATAATATTAGCCGGTATCGAAGCTTCCGATTATAACGGCAGCGCCGTTGGAGGTATGCTGGCTGAAATACTCGACATTGCATCGGTAAGTGCGGTATCGGGACTTAATATCGAAAACGGGGAACTCTCCGTAAACCGTGATATCGACGGCGGTTCACAAGTTTTGAGCATTAACACACCCGTAGTGTTGATAGTTCAGAAAGGAATTGCTAAAGAGCCCAGAATTCCTGCTATGCGCGGCATTATGATGGCTCGTAAAAAACCTTTGAATGTAGTACCGGCTGTTGATGCCGAACCCAGAACCAAATTCGTTAAATTCGAATTACCTCCACCTAAAGCGGCTTGTAAAATGGTGGATGAAGATAATGCAAAAGAACTCATCAGATTACTTCACGAAGAAGCTAAAGTCATTTAACGTTTTACAAAAAACCGTTTATTAATCCAAAAATTTAAGAAAAATGTCAATTTTAGTATATACAGAAAACTGGGACGGTAAATTCAAAAAATTAAGTTTCGAACTCGTTTCGTATGCCGCCGCCCTGGCAAAAGAAAGTAACACAACAGTTACGGCTCTTTCAATAGGAAATGTTGCCGAAGACGAACTTAAAAAGTTAGGCGATTACGGTGCCGACAAAATTTTAAACGTAAAGAACGAAAAATTCACCGAAACCCTTGACAACCGTGCTTTGGCAAAAGCCGTTGCCAATGCGGTGGAAGCCGAAGATGCACATGTTGCGGTTTTTTCGCACAACAACTTGGGAAAAGCCATAGCTCCCCGTGTTGCCGTTAAACTTGACGCCGGACTCGTTTCAGGTGTCGTTGCTTTACCGGTAAGCCACGACCCGTGCACTTTAAAGAAAAAAGTTTTCACAAACAAAGCATTTGCCTACGTGGAAGTTTTGACGGATAAAAAAGTCATCACACTTGCCCAAAATTCATATGAATTGGTTAAAACGGAAAACAAGGCGGTTATTGAAGATTTCGATCCGAAAGTTGATGAAAGCGAATTCACAACCGTTGTAAAAGAAACCAATAAGATAACGGGTAAAGTTTTGCTGACGGACGCCGAAGTTGTCGTATCGGGTGGCCGTGGAATGAAAGGACCGGAAAACTGGGGAATGATAGAAGAGTTAGCCGAATTACTCGGAGGCGCTACGGCATGTTCACGTCCGGTTGCCGACGAAGGATGGCGTCCTCATTCCGAACACGTGGGACAGACCGGTAAAATCATAGCTCCGAACGTATATTTTGCTCTCGGTATTTCAGGTGCTATTCAACACCTTGGCGGTGTAAGCTCATCGAAAGTTATAGTAGCCGTTAATAAGGATCCGGAAGCACCTATATTTGAGGCGGCGGATTACGGTATTGTAGGCGACGTATTCAAAGTATTACCTCAGCTTATCGAAGCCGTTAAGGAAATGAAAAGTCACTAATCTGGTTTATTGGTTGTTGCAGCTGTCCGGTAAACAGTCTTAACATTAAAATAAAAATAAGACTGTTTCGGACAGTTTTTTTATGATACGCGGATAATTATCAAAATCATTTGATGATTTACGGATGTTTTATCCCGGATTTCATTACATAAGAGTATAAAAATCACTCTGATGTAAAAGCACTGCTTTTGTTTTCAATAACTTGTATAAAATACATATAAAATGTTCAAAAATATCAACCTGAAAACAGTTGCCGTAACCCTTGTTGTAATTACCTTTTTTTTACCGGTAAGTCTTAAAGCGCAAGATACTTTGATAATAAATCTCTCTTCAGCCATTGACAGCGCAATGAATAATAACAGCAAAATATTGCGTTACAAACAGGCCGTTTACGAAAAGAAAGAGCTGAAAAAAGCATCAACGGGTAATTATTTCCCTTCGATAGACCTTTTGGGAGGTTACTCGTATTTGAGCGAAAACCCCGAAGTAAACATGAGCAAAATAAAAGGTTCCGTTGATGATATATTTGGAAAATACGGCTCGTATATAGCCGGCGAATTGGGATTATCGGATGACGCTCAAGAAGTTATTTACAATAAAATAGTAAACGGGTTGGAACAACTTCCGGCATATAATATTGTAATAGACCAGCAAGGTTACCCTAATCTGAATATCGTCGCCAAACAACCTCTGTTTCTGGGCGGCAAAATTACGGCAGGTCGAAAATTTGCAGATGCCGAATACGAATATTCAAATGCCGAATACAAAAAAATAACCAATGAGGTTACAAAAGAAGTTATAAAAAGATATTACGGAGTGGTTTTGTTGAAAAGCGTTGTGGAGGTTCGCAAAGAGGTTGTTAAAGGTATGAAACGTCACGAACGGGATGCCGAAAGGGCGATAGAAATAGGCGTAATCCCTTCTCATGAACTTTTGAGAGCCAAAGTGGCGGTGGCAAATGCCGAAAGAGATCTTATCGACGATGAAAACAAGCTGGACCTGGCAAAACTTGCTCTGAAATATTCACTGGGAGTACCCGAATCTACAGAGCTGGTAATTAAAGACTCTCTAACATTCAAACTCGTTACTTACGATGTGGATAATCTTAAAACGATAACCGAATCGAAACAACCGGTATTCAATATGATTGAGACAACTCATTTTCTTCATGCGGGAGTCAGAATAGTTGAAATGGGAGGCACCTGGCAAGATGTAATGCCGGACATTTACAAATTACTTATTCTTTTCGGAGTATTTTCACTTTTGGCAGCATGGAGGCTTAAATATCTTAAAAATAAATGTACTTCCGAAAAAATTCGATTTGCAACTGCATAATGATAATTTTTTTGAGTGAATCACTTAAAATATTCATCTAAAAAACATAAAAGTTATTTTTATTCTACCTTTGTAAGAAACAGATTTGTATATGAATGCCGGGGTTTTCCATAACGGTCCCATAGTTACAAAAAAACGGGTTTACCTCAATATAAAAGAGAGAGACTCTTTTTCCGCTTAACCGGTGCTGTTTTTATTACAGCATTTCATCAACTACCGTTTGAATTTATTAATCAAATTTTACAAAAATGGAATTACCTTTTGCAGAATCATATAAAATAAAAACGGTGGAAAAAATCCACCGAAGCACACGCGAACAACGTGAAAAATGGATAAAAGAAGCCAAATACAATCTTTTTAATCTCCGTAGCGACCAAGTATATATCGATTTGCTTACCGATTCCGGTACGGGAGCCATGAGCGACAAACAATGGTCGGAAATGATGGTAGGTGACGAAAGTTATGCCGGAGCTTCATCCTATTACAAACTGAAAAATGCAATTAAAGATATTACCGGATTCGAATATTTTTTGCCTACTCATCAGGGAAGGGCTGCTGAAAACGTTCTTTTTTCGGCAATGATAAAAGAGGGTGATATCGTTCCCGGAAACTCACACTTCGACACCACAAAAGGACACATAGAATTCCGGAAGGCAAAAGCTGTTGACTGTACCATTGACGAAGCCAAACACACCGAACTTGATTATCCGTTTAAAGGTAACGTCGATACTGAAAAATTAGAAAACGTTTTAAAAAGTTATCCGCGTGAAAAGATTCCTTTGATTATCGTTACCATTACAAACAACACTTCGGGCGGACAACCTGTTTCGATAGAAAACATGAAAGAAGTGAAAAAAGTTGCCGGTAAATACGGCATCCCAGTGTTTTTCGATTCGGCCCGCTTTGCCGAAAATGCATATTTCATAAAAAAACGCGAGAAAGGTTACGGTGATAAATCCATTCGGGAAATTGTAAAAGAGATGTTTTCTTATGCCGACGGTATGACCATGAGCAGTAAAAAAGACGCTATCGTTAATATGGGCGGTTTTATCGGCTTTCGGCATAAGGAGCATTTTGAAAAAGCTACCATGTACAATATTCTTTTTGAAGGGTTTATAAATTACGGCGGTATGTCGGGAAGAGATATGAATGCTTTGGCACAAGGCCTGTACGAAGGTACCGAGTTCGATTATCTGGAAACAAGAATAAAACAGGTTGCGTATCTGGGAAACAAGCTCCGCAAACACGGTATAGCCACACA
This sequence comes from Bacteroidales bacterium, assembly GCA_015489465.1. GTDB lineage: Bacteria > Bacteroidota > Bacteroidia > Bacteroidales > F082 > B16-G9. The sequence goes on from WFZS01000111.1 coordinate 10,496, forward strand.
ATATCCTTTTGGCGGACACGCCGTATTTATCGATGCCAAAAAGTTTTTACCTCATGTTCCGAAAGAAGAATACATCGCTCAAACATTGGCGGTGGAAATATATCTTGAAGGCGGTGTCAGAGCCGTTGAAATAGGCACATTACTAGCTGACCGCGACCCGGTAACACGGGAAAACAGATATCCCGAACTCGAACTTGTGAGACTTGCAATACCGCGACGGACATACACCGATAACCATATGGATTATGTAGCTGCCGCAGTAATCAACGTTTTTGAAAGGAGAAACAGCATAAAACACGGTTTTAAAATTGTTAAAGAAGCTCCTATTTTAAGACATTTTACCGTGGAACTTGAAAAGGTATAAAAGAACTATTTTCTTTTTTCACCTTTACCGTCACCGAGTTTTTTAATGGAAATTCCGGTAAAACCGAGTATTATGGCTACCAATGGATTTATAATATTAAAAAAGGCAAAAGGAAGGTAAGACAAGGTAGCTACTCCCAATGTTCCCGCCATATATGCTCCGCAGGTATTCCACGGCACCAGCGGAGAAGTTATGGTCCCGCCGTCTTCCAGTGTTCTGGAAAGATTTTCGGGAGCGAGCTTTCTGCGTTCATATTCGGCTTTAAACATTCTTCCCGGCAATACTATGGAAATATATTGATCGGAGGCAATGACGTTCAAGCCGAAACTAGTAAGGATAGTGGCGGTAATCAATGAACCGGTACCTTTTACAAACTTCAAAAGCCCTTGAACTATTTTGTTTAACGCTCCTATCTCTTCCATAACACCGCCGAACATCAAAGCGGTAAGAATGAGCCATATTACTTCCAGCATGGAGTTCATACCTCCTCTGTTAACAAGAGCGTCAAGAGTTTCGCTTCCAGTGCTTGCTTCATAACCCGTGTACATGGCTTTCCACACTCCTCCTAACATCGCAATACTTTTGGGAAGATCAGGTCGATTCATAAATTTAATGACCAGGTCCGGTTGAAATATTACCGCAAAAATTCCACCCGTAACAGCACCCAAAAGTATTGTCGCAAAAGGTCCCACTTTTTTTATTGCCAATATCAAAACCACCAATACCGGAACCAACAGCCACCAACTAGTAACGAAATTGGCATCTATATCAGCCAAAGTTTTCTCCTGAATTGCCATATTTCCTTCTCCCGACTGCGAAAGCCCCATTACGGTGAATAATACCAATGCCAAAACTATACTCGGTATGGTTGTCCACAACATATGTTTTATGTGATCGTAAAGGTTGGAACCGCTTACCGCAGGGGCAAGGTTTGTAGTATCGGAAAGTGGTGAAAGCTTATCTCCGAAATACGATCCGCTTACTATAGCACCGGCAGTTACCGCATCCGAAAGACCCATCCCGTGTGAAATACCTATTAGTCCCACTCCTATTGTACCCACAGTGGTCCACGAACTTCCTATACTTGCCGAAATAATAGCCGTTACTATTAATACGGTAGGATAGAATATTTGCGGGGACAAAATCCTAAGTCCGTAATGTATCATTGTGGTAACCGTTCCGCTCATAACCCAAGTACCTATAAGAGAACCTACTGCCAAAAGGATAAAAATAGCAGGCATTGCCTGGCTTATACTTTTCACTACCCCTGCACCCATGTCACTCCATTTATGACCGTTTTTAAGTCCCACAACGGAGGCAACAAGACTACTGAAAATCAACACTATCTGGTTTGGACCCCATGATGCATTATCACCGAAAATATAAACTGCCAATATCAAAAACGTAATAAGAAAAATCATAGGTATCAACGCTTCCGTCAACGAAAGCTGCTTTTTATCTTTAGACATATGTTTGAGCTTTTAAAGGATTTAATACAAATTTAAAATAAATAAAGCAGTTCAAATAAGAATTCTCAAGCAACGAGGAAATAAGAGGACTCAAAAAAATTCCGGGGTTTTGGTACCCCGGAATTTTAATAAAATTATTTAAAAAATTTATTTGTTAATATTTCTTATGCTTTTACCTTCCTTAAAGTTTTTCAAACCTTCGTCAAGAAACTTAACAAAATCGTCAACATTAAGGTCGTAAGCCTTGGGAGCTGTCAGCACATTGCCGTCGGCATCCATTAAAACATAAAAAGGCTGTGCATTAACGTTGAATTTCGTTATCTGAAAATCGGCATATTTTTTACCTATTGTTTTCTTTATCTTCCCGTCATAAGTTGACTTAACCCAATCTTTTTCGGGAAGTTTGGTTTTATCGTCAACATACAAAGCAAGAACAATATAGTTATCACGAAGTCTTTTTATCACGCGGGGATCAGACCAAACGTTAGCTTCCATTTCACGGCAGTTAACACAACCGTGACCCGTAAAGTCGATAAAAATAGGCTTATGTTGTTTTTTGGCACATCTAACAGCCTGGTCGTAATCGAAATAGCCTTCAAGACCGTGAGGCAGATGTAAAATATCACCGTATTTCGGATTTTCACATATCTCTTTATTATCATTTTTTGATGACTCACCACCGCTTCCGGAATAGAGCTTAACGTTGTCACGCACTATTTTATCGAAATTGAAGTCGTGGGTTTCCATGGGAGGAAGGTATCCGGCAAGAGCTTTTAAAGGTGCTCCGAACATACCGGGCAACATGTAAACCACAAACGAGAATGTGATTATAGCAAGCATAAGACGGGGTACCGATACATAAGGAACATCGGAGTCGTGAGCAAATTTTATCTTTCCAAGGATATATAACCCCATCAATGTAAAAATAACTATCCAAATGGCAAGATAAACCTCCCTGTCAAGTATTCCCCAATGGTACGTCTGGTCGGCGATACTAAGAAATTTAAGACCGAGAGCAAGTTCGAGAAATCCCAATACCACTTTCACGGAATTGAGCCAACCGCCGGAACGCGGCATACTTTTCAGCAACGACGGGAAGAAAGCAAACAAACCGAATGGCAAAGCAAAAGCCAATGAAAAGCCGAACATTCCCACAATGGGTTTCAAAACCTCTCCTCCGGCAGATGCTACAAGTATAGATCCTACAATAGGGCCGGTACACGAAAATGACACCAACACCAGTGTCAAAGCCATGAAAACGGGACCCAACAACCCTTTGGAACTGTCAGCTTTCTGGTCTGTTTTATTAACAAGCCAATGCGGTAAAGTTATCTCGAACATCCCGAAGAAAGATGCTGCAAAAATCAGGAATATCAAAAAGAAGAGAACATTGGGAAGCCAGTGTGTACTCAGCCAGTTTGCTATGTTAGGCCCGGCTATTACCGCAAGAACGGAACCTATAAAAGTGTAAATCAATATTATACTTAAACTGTAAACAAGTGCCTCAAGTTTTCCTTTCCCTTTATGTTCCTCGTCTTTCATAAAAAACGATACCGTCATAGGAATCATCGGGAAAACACATGGGGTAAGTATGGCGGCAAGACCGCCTAAAAATGAAATCAGGAAAAATCCCCAAAGACTTTTTTTCGAACCCGTTATATCTTCATCGGCATTTTTTATCTCGGCTTTTGTGTTTTCATTATCCTTAACGGTATTGGTTGAGGCAGCTTGAACATCACCTAATTTGAAGTCGAAATCCACATCCGTAGGAGGCAAACACTGCTTATCGTCGCAACACATAAAGTTTAAATAACCTTTAACCTCTGCACCTTTCTTTAAAAGTTTAACTTTTTGTTTGAAAACCGCTTCATTGGCATAAAACTTCAAAACCATATCGAAGTTATTGTCGTACTCTTCGATAAGTTTTGTCGTGTCTTCAACAACCTTTCCTATCAGCTCATAATCATTGCTTTTTTCAAAAGTGAAAGTGGTGGCAGGCGGTGCCATAGGTATATCTTGCGAATATAAATGCCAGTTTTGATCAATTTTGGCTTTGAAAATAAGCTCGTATTCATTACCGGATAATTTTTTACTTGAGAAACTCCATTTTACAGGCTCTAAAATTTGAGCATTCAATACCCCGAAAACGAATATCAGGGATAAAAGAAACAGCGACCTTAAACCTTTACGAATCATTTTTTTACATTTTGGAAATTTACTTAACGGAAGCGCTAAAATATTAATAATATTCTTATGGTCTCAAGTAAAAATCAAATATTTAAAAATCCGAACACCTATTTCAATAATGTGAACTTTAAAACCTGTCCGGTTTTATTATTTACGCAATATTTGTCTGATATTCTGTAACCCACAACCCAAATAATATCACCGTTTGATTCCATAACCCAAATATTTTCCTTTTGAAAACCACTCAATTTCAAATCGGTAAAAAAATCGCTGAGAAGTTTGGAACCTTTCATACCAAAAGGTTGAAACCTGTCGCCTTTACGCCACTTCCTTATTTTTAATGGAAAGGAAAGTTTTTTAATATCAAAATATCCGTTTTCACTCTTTTTCAGATCTTCATTGCCAATTTCATCCGGGTTAATTTTTTTAACACTCATTTTGAATGGCTTATCAATAAAATAATCCGTTTCCCCGATAAAATATTCATTATTATTTTTTTCTCCGGATTTTTCCTTTATCAACAGCTCTCCTCTGTCAAACAAAACTTCATAATCACCCGAAAAAAACCTTGAACCCGTTTTCCCGGTACGGTAAACTTCAACAATATCATCCGTATCGTTCCTGTTAAATCCGAAATTTTCCAGTAATCTGTAAAGCATATCTTCCAAAGGATAAGCCTCTTCAACATCTTTTAAATTGATATGGCATATTCCTTTGTTGCATTTTATAAACTTCCCGCGTTCTTTTTCCAAAAAATATTCAAAAAGTAAAGAATCCGATTTCAGGTGGTTCAACGAATCAAAAACTCCTTTTCCCTGTTCTTGTATTTCTTTCATAACAGGTAAAAGCCAGTGCCTGATTTTGTTTCTTAAATATTTATCGGAAGCATTGGATGAATCTTCTCTCCATTTCAACCCTTCTTTATTTGCATAATCAAGTATTTCATCCCTTGATGCAAAAAGCAACGGTCTTATTACAATACCCCTTTTAACAGGCATTCCCTTAAGTCCTTTAATACCACTACCCCTGAAAAGATTTATGAAAAAGGTTTCCAAATCATCATCCGCATGATGAGCAACGGCTATTTTCGTAAATCCTTCTTCTCCGGCAATTTTATAAAAAAAGTCATACCTCAACTCACGTGCCGCCTCTTGAATGGAAAGTCTTTCTTTTTGAGCATAGGCTTTGGTGTCAAACTTTTTTAAATATAACTTCACACCTATCTTGTTGCAATACTCCCTGACAAATTTTTCATCATCATCCGATTCATCACCCCTCAACCGGAAATTGAAATGTGCCGCACTTACATCATATCCCGTTTTTTTCAACAAATAAAGTAATGTAACCGAATCGACTCCGCCGCTTACCGCAACAAGAATCTTATCACCGGAGGTGACCAAATTGTGTTTTTTAATAAATTTTTGCAACCGGTTTATCATTTAGCAAAGGTAAGAAAAGTAGGAAAGTCGAAAGCCCCGGATACCGGAAAGGATTGCTTGGACGATAACAGTTGACGTCTTAACCCTTAATTTTCAAACGTTCCGTACAACAACTTCATTTAACTTGAATTTTATAATTTTACCCTATGAATAAATTAACTTTTACCGACGACTTGGGAAACACCGTAAACCTTGATAAAACTCCCGAAAGAATAGTTTCGCTGGTACCTTCGATTACCAAAACCGTTGCCGACCTTGGTGGTGGAGATAAAATTGCGGGAGTGACAAATTTTTGCAAATATCCTGAAACCGTTATTGCAAAAGCCAAAAAATTGGGAGGCCCCAAAAGAATAAAAGTCGATGCCGTTAAAGAACTTAATCCCGACATAATTTTTGCCGTTAAAGAAGAAAACAACAAAGATCAGATAACCGAACTCGGAAAATATTTTCCTGTTTTTGTCTTTGATATTAACACTGTCCGGGATGCGCTGAAAATGATAAAAACCATCGCCTCAATATTGGACAACCCCGCTCAAGGGGAACAAGTTGTAAAAGACATATCAGATGATTTTAACGGTTATAAACCCGGCAGAGATGAAACCGGAATTTATTTAATTTGGAGAGAACCTCTAATGGCTGCCGGAAAAGACACATTTATTTCTTCAATGATGAAAGTTGCCGGATTTGAAAACATTATTGAAGGACGTTATCCCGTAGTGAGCACGAACGACTTGGATAGAGCGGATGTTATTCTTTTATCGACAGAACCATATCATTTTACCGGGGAACATAAAAACGAACTTCAAAAACAATTCCCGGACAAAAAAATATTTATTGTTAACGGTGAAATATTCTCGTGGTACGGAACCATGATGCTCAAATTTATCGACTATCTGCGCAGCAATAATTTATAACAAGAATTAAACAAAATCTTACCGGTCCGGTATTCTATTCTTTCCAATCTATCAATGGCGATTTATAATAGTTTATATCAAGTGCTTTAAATCTTGACGCTTGCTTTGCGATACGTTTTTTATAGTCGTCCCACGAACGTTCTTTAGCCGGTGTCCAACCGATTTCGGCATGCCCTGGCAAACGGGGAAAGACCATATATTCAATATCATCAAAAGTTTTTATTGTTTCGGTCCATAAAGGTGATTCAACACCGGTTATATCTTTTTTATGTATTCCTTTAACCGATGTTGCGGGATCCCAATCGTAAGCTTTTTTCACATTTACATACCCCGACCAGTGTAGTCCCAAAGGTGTTTTTTTGTTGTATTGCATATCCAAATATGTCCGGGAGCCGGGAGCCATCAATATTTTACCTCCTTTTTTTACCGCCAGAACCGCATTGGAATCTTTTGCCCAATATTCGGCAACGGTACCGGGTTTTATTTCACTGAGAGCTATTTCGTCCCATCCCAAAACCTTTTTACCGTATTTTGCAACAATGTCTTGAACTTTCGAAATAAAATAGATGTAATCTTCCTTTTTAGTTGCATGCGATTCGTCACCGCCGATGTGAATATATTCCCCCGGAGTTATGGCTGAAAGCTCGCGGATAACATCGTCCACAAACTTGTATGTTACATCTTTGTGAACACACAGCGTACTGAATCCCACATCCGTTCCGGTATAAAGCTCTTTGGCTTTGTTATCGCAATTAAGTTCGGGATAAGAAGCAAGTGCCGCATTTATGTGCCCGGGCATATCTATTTCGGGGATGACGGTAATGTATCTTTCGGCTGCATATCTGACAATTTCTTTATAATCTTCTTGGGTGAAAAAACCGCCTTTACCACCCCCAACTTGTGTTTTACCGCCTATTTCGGTAAGTTTCGGCCACGATTTTATTTCGATACGCCATCCCTGGTCATCGGAAAGGTGAAGATGCAAAGTATTGATTTTATAAATGGAAATGAGGTCAATCAAATGTTTTACATCTTCAACACCGAAAAAATGCCTGCTGACATCAAGCATCATACCTCTATATCTGTAAGACGGGAAATCGGTTATCTCGCCGTCGGGTATTTTCCAAGGTCCTTTTTGAACGGTTTTCTTTTCAACTTTTGCAGGTAGCAGTTGCCTTATTGTTTGAATCCCTCTGAAAATACCTTCGGGAGTATTTGCCGAAAGTGTGATAACCTGAGGGTATATTTTTAATTTGTAACCTTCGGTTCCCAATTCGGGATTTTCAATTATTTCAAAAGTTATGGAATGCCGGGTTGTTTCTTTGGAAAGCGGTTTAACGGCAATGTCAAAACCCGTTGCAGGCTTTATAAGATTTTTAAAATAAAGAGCAACTTTTTTCAGTTCCTCATTGTTATCGGTGTAATAAATAGTTGTTTTGTTGCTCAACTCAAATGCTCCAAGATTATTTTCCATTAACACCGGTTTCGGAATTAACCCCGCCGAAGTAATAGTATTTTGCCCTTTTACAAAACCGAAAGTTAATATTGCCGCAATTAAAAATAAAATCCTCAACCTCATTACTACAATGTTATTTTTTGATATTTGTTTCGTAAAATTTTTTGAAATCACGTTCTATTTCATCTCTTATTCTTCTGAACTCCGATAATATAAACTCCTCGCTGCCTTTGGCTTCCGCCGGGTCGTCGAAACCGATATGCAACCTGTGTTTTACATCTCCTGCAAATACGGGACAAACTTCTTTTGCTCCATCGCATACCGTTATTACATAATCAAAGCTTTCGTTTATAAAGTCATTAACGTTTTTAGGTTTTCCCGATGAAATATCTATCCCTTTTTCTTTCATAACTTCAACGGCTTTCGGGTGGACTTTATCACTCGGGTTTGTACCCGCCGAAACCACATATAAGTTATTGTCAAAGGATTTCAAAAACCCCTCTGCCATCTGACTTCTACACGAGTTACCCGTACAAAGGACAAGTATTTTAATTTTATCTTTCATAAGTAAATTTCTCTATTTTATTTGTTTAAAAATTCTTCAACAATATTTTTTATCTCTTTTTTAGCCTCTTCCAAGTCATCGTTTACAACAATCTTGTCAAATTTACCGGCAAACTGCATTTCATATTTTGCTTTCCCTATCCTTTTTTTGATACTTTCATCGGTTTCGGTATTACGGTTTCGCAATCTTCTTTCAAGTTCCTCCACCGAAGGAGGCATTATGAAAATCGACAAAGCATCGTCGCCATACATCTTTTTGATGTTCATACCTCCCATCACGTCAACGTCAAACACTACATTTTTGCCCTCGTTACGTAACCTTTCAACCTCGGAGGCAAGGGTTCCGTAAAATTGATTTTCATAAACCTCTTCCCATTCCACAAACTCGTTGTTTTTTATTTTTTCTTTAAACTCGTCGGCGGTCAGAAAATAATAATCTTTTCCGTTGACTTCTCCCGGTCGCATTTTACGGCTTGTTGCCGAAACCGAAAAAACAAGTCCGGGTATTTCATTCATCAACCAATGAACAAGTGTTGTTTTACCGGCACCCGACGGAGCCGAAAAAACAATTAATTTTCCTTTTTTATCGCTTTTCATTGACAAGTTACAAAATATTGAATAGTTGTTCTTTTATTTTTTCCAATTCATCTTTCATTAGCACCACAAGTTTTTGAATATCCGCGTTGTTTGCTTTTGATCCGATTGTGTTTATTTCGCGGCCTATTTCTTGCGTTACGAATCCCAGTTTTTTACCGGGCGATTCGGGTGCTTTAACGGTTTCCAGGAAATAATTGCAATGTTTTTCGAGCCGCACTTTTTCCTCGGTTATGTCAAATTTTTCTATGTAATAAATCATCTCTTGTTCAAGGCGGTTTTCATCTATTCCTGCATCACCCGCAAGCTCTTCAACTCTTTTCCGTATTCTTTCTTTAATAACGGGAATGCGTTGCTCTTCAAAAGGATCTATACTTTTTAAAAGTCCGGTGATGTTTTTTATTCTGGAAACAATGTCTTTTTCAAGAATGGAACCTTCGTGAATTCTGAACCCATCAACTTTGTCGAGCGCATTTTCAAGACCTTTCATTATCATTCTCATCTCTTCTTCACCGGTTTCCTGTTTTTCCTGCACCAAAATATCGGGCATTTTCATTATCGCAGGCAAAAATCCTGAATAATCCGTTTGTCCGACGGAACTTGCAATATCAACCATTTGGTTGTAATAATGTTCTGCCAAAGTTTTATTTATCACAGGGGCGGCATCAACGGATGTTATTTCAATTTGAAAAACAACATCTATTTTGCCCCGTTGCAGTTTTTTACTTATCATCGAGCGTATTTCCGCTTCTTTTTCCCTCAGTTCGGCAGGTAATCTTAAATTAAGATCCAATTGTTTGCTGTTAAGCGTGCGTATTTCAATTGTTATTTTACGGTCCGGTGTTTCAACAATCTCTTTACCGAAACCGGTCATTGATTTTAACATAAAATTAAAATTATATTTTCAGCTAAAATAAATATTTAAAGCGAGAGGAGTTAAAATATCTTTTAGTATATAATACGCAAACTTTTATTATTCTACTTTTAATTAATTTTGAAATTACCATTATCAAATTACATTGTTATTAATAAAAAAGCCGATTTTAACAACCGGCTTTTTTAACACTACTTTTCAATTTGACTTTTTATCCATTTGCGTGCGTTTACAAAGGCTTCCAGCCACGGTGTCATCTCGTTGTCCTTATACTTTTCAGGATACACGGGCCATTGCCACGGCAGGAAAGCTCTTTCCAGGTGAGGCATCATTGCAAGGTGTCGCCCGTCATTGGAACATATTGCCGCCGTTGACCAGTCGGAACCGTTGGGGTTACCCGGATATTCATTATAACTGTACCTCATCACAAGGTTATAATTATCGCTGTAGCAAGGAAAACTGAATTTACCTTCCCCGTGAGCAATCCATACGCCAAGACGACTTCCCGAAAGTGAATTCAACATCACCGAATTATTTTCGGGAATGTTGACATTTACAAATCCCGATTCAAATTTTCCGGAGTCGTTGTGCAACATTTTAGGATGCTCGGGATGTTCGGGATATATAAGGTTCAATTCCATCATCAACTGACAACCGTTACAAACTCCCAAACTGAGATTATCGGTTCTTTCGTAGAAATTATCAAGGGCTTTTTTTGCTTTGTCATTGTATAAAAAAGCACCTGCCCATCCTTTTGCCGAGCCTAAAACATCGGAATTTGAAAAACCGCCCACAAAAACAATAAAGTTCACATCTTTAAGATTTTCGCGTCCCGATATAAGGTCGGTCATATGAATGTCTTTAACTTCAAATCCCGCAAGGTATAAAGCGTATGCCATTTCCCTGTCGCCGTTTACACCTTTCTCTCTGATTATAGCCGCTTTAGCCTTACTTTTGGTTTTGTGTGACGGATCTATTCCGTAATCGGCAAATTTTCCGGTAAACGATTTGTTAAATGAAAATTTAAGATCTTGACGGTCGAAATTATGCAAACGACGGTATGCATGGCTCTCTCCACTTTGCTTCATATCAAATAGATATGAAGTTTCAAACCATATTTTTCTAAGGTTATTAATATCAAATTTGTAAATCTTCTCTCTGTGATTTATTTCTATCTTTCCGTTAAGATTTACTTCGCCGATATTTTTATATTTTAAACCTTTAAGTTCTTTTATAATTTCTTTTTCGTCATCAACTTGGATAACAACTCCCGGGTTTTCGGAGAACATAATCTTAATAAGATCATCCTCTTCAAAAGCAACGGTATTAATTGACATACCGTTGTCGGTAGTAGCAAAGTTCATCTCCAAAAGGGTGGTTATAAGTCCTCCCGAAGATATGTCGTGACCCGACAATATTTTACCTTTTTCAATTAACTTTTGAATCGTGTTAAATGCTTTTATAAAATATTTTGAATCTTTAACGTCGGGGCATTTTTTACCTACTTTATTTATTGTTTGTGCAAAACTGCTGCCTCCCAACTCAAGCGGTGCCGATGAAAAATCGATATATACGATTTTAGAACCTTGTTTTGGAACAATAACGGGTTTTACGGCTTTTGTAAAATCGGTAATTTCACCAACCGCCGTTATAATAACTGTTCCGGGAGCATAAACGGTTTTTCCGTCGGGATATTTTTGAGTCATCGACAACGAATCTTTTCCTGTAGGTATGTTTATGCCCAGCTCTATGGCAAAATCACTTACAGCCTTAACAGCCCGGTATAACCTGGCATTTTCTCCTTTATTTTTTGCAGGCCACATCCAGTTGGCACTTAACGATACACCTTTAAGGTTTTCTTTAACGGGTGCCCAAACCAAGTTTGTAAGTGATTCGGCAATGGAAAGCCGTGAACCCGCTTCAGGATTGATAAGTGCTGCAACGGGAGCATGTCCCAAAGCCGTACCTACACCTGATTTACCTTTGTAATCCAAAGCCATTATTCCCATGTTGTTAAGCGGCAATTGTATAGTTCCTGCAGTTTGTTGCAAGGCCACTTTGCCGGTTACAGACCTGTCAACTTTGTTGGTGAGCCAATCTTTGGATGCAACAGCTTCGATTCTTAAAATATTGTATAGGTAATTTTTAAAATCATCTTCGTTATATTCAAGGTCTTCGAAATCGGTTTTTGCATCTTCCGATTTATCTTTAAGAACGGTCTTAGGTGGCTTTCCGAAAAGATATTCCAATTGCAGATCCACGGGACAGCTGTCATCATCTTCCTTAAACACCAAACGCTTGTCGTTTGTTACCGTACCCACTTCATAATGGGGTGCACGTTCACGGTCGGCAACGCGTTGCAGCATCTCTTCATAATCCTTTTTCATAACAAGACCCATTCTTTCTTGCGACTCGTTACCCAGAATTTCTTTTGACGAGAGTGTAGGATCACCAACGGGAAGTTTCCCGACTTCAATAACGGCTCCGGTTTCTTCAACAAGTTCCGAAAGACTGTTGAGATGTCCTCCGGCACCATGATCGTGTATTGAAACAATGGGGTTACGGTCGGTTTCCGTCATTGCACGAACCACGTTTGCAACACGTTTTTGCATTTCGGGGTTAGCCCTTTGAACAGCGTTCAGCTCTATACTTTTACCAAACTCACCGGTAGCCACCGACGAAACTGCACCACCGCCCATGCCTATCCTGTAATTATCACCGCCCAATACAACAATAACATCACCCTCTTCGGGAATATCTTTTTTACTGTCTTCCTCTTTAGCGTAGCCCACACCTCCGGCAAGCATTATCACTTTGTCGTACCCGTAATATTTTCCTTTTTCTTCATGCTCAAAGGTGAACAAACTTCCGTTAATTAATGGTTGTCCGAATTTGTTACCGAAATCTGATGCGCCGTTAGATGCTTTTATGAGTATGTCGCAAGGTTTCTGGTAAAGCCAATTACGTTCTTGCTTGTTTTGTATCCACGGTAATGTTACATCTAGACGAGGGTATGAAGTCATATAAACGGCAGTACCGCCCAGCGGATTGCTTCCCTTTCCACCTGCCAAACGGTCGCGTATTTCCCCTCCGCTACCGGTCGCGGCACCGTTAAAAGGTTCTACGGTCGTAGGAAAGTTATGCGTTTCGGCTTTGAGCGAAATTACCGAGTTTATCTCTTTAACGGTAAAGAAATCGGCTTTATCTTGTGTTTTAGGGGCAAACTGTTCAATTTTAGGTCCTAAAATAAAAGCAACATTGTCTTTATAAGCCGAAACAAGCCTGTTCTTATTTTTTTGCGAGGTCTTTTTTATTAAAGCAAAAAGGCTCTCTTTCATCTCCTTTCCGTCGATAATAAAAGTGCCGTTAAATATTTTATGACGGCAATGCTCGGAATTTATTTGTGCAAAACCGTAAACTTCGGAATCGGTAAGTTTACGTCCTATTTTTTCACTTACCTTTTCAAGATATTCTATCTCATCATCACTTAAAGCAAGACCTTCTTTTTCATTATATTCCTTAATATTTTCAATATATACCGTAGGTTCGGGTTTTACCGGAATGTCAAAGACCGTTTGATCCAGGTTTTTGTAAAGTTGTTGAAGCATTGGATCGAAAGAAACCTTTTCATTGGGAACTTCTTTAAACTCTTCTATTCTTTCTATCCCTTTTATACCCATATTTTGGGTTATCTCAACAGCGTTGGTACTCCATGGGGTTACCATTTCTTTACGCGGACCGATAAAGTAACCGTTAATTTTTGATTTCATTAAAAATCCTGCATTGCCGAAAAGCCAGATCAGTTTATTAATATCATCATCGGAAAGATGTGTGCGCGACAATACGGCATAGTATTTATCGGCACCTGAATTGAAGAAAGAAACCATAATTAAAAATTGACCCCGTTAAAATTAGTTGCAAAGATTATAAAAATGTGTTGATAAATCTTAATTTTTGTCAAAAAAACTGTCTCAAAACATTATTAATAAAAGTTATGCGCGCATAACTGTTTTAAGTAGTTGAGTATCAAAATTTAAAAATATTGAAAAATGTATATTTTTGCGGCACCTGAATTTTAAGATTAATTTATTTATTGAACTATGGAGGTAAAACGTATTTTCGATTTACTCGAAAGGTATGAAAAGGTTTTTGAACCCAAAGATGACGTTGTTGCATCGAAGGTAAATAAAAAATGGAAAAAATACAGCATTAAACATTTCAGAGACAATGTTGACAATATAAGTTACGGTTTGATGAAAATGGGGGTGAAAAAAGGCGATAAAATCGCTACGATTTCACCGAACCGGCCGGAGTGGAATTTTGTTGATCACGCCGTTTTACAAATTGGAGCTGTTCATGTTCCCATATATCCTACAATCAGCGAGTCGGATTACAAATATATTTTAAATCATTCGGAGGTTAAATATATTTTCATTTCGGGAAATGAAATTTGGCGTAAGATTAAACATATAGTACCCGAAATGCCACACATAAAAGGTGTTTTTTCTTTTAATGAAACAGAGGGAGTTAAACATTTAAGCGAGGTAATAGAATCGGGTAAAAGTAATACGGATAAAAAATTATTGGAAGAGAAAAAAGCGGCTGTTGAAGAAAATGACGTGGCAACAATTATTTATACTTCCGGCACCACCGGAAACCCTAAAGGTGTTATGCTTTCACATAAAAACATTTTGAGTAATGTAGAGGGAGTTTATGACATTTTTCCGGTTGATCAGCATTGCAGGGCAGTAAGTTATTTACCTCTTTGCCACGTTTACGAAAGGACAAATATCTATGTTTATTTGCATTTGGGTGTTTCAATTTATTATGCCGAAAATATGGGTACGATAGCATCCGATATACAAGAGGTAAAACCCCATATTCTTACAACCGTTCCTCGATTATTGGAAAAAGTTTACGATAAAATTTTGGCAAAAGGAAGAAAACTTACGGGTTTTAAACATAATTTGTTTTTCTGGGCCGTAAGTTTGGGCGAAAAATACGAATACGACATTTCAAACCCATTATATCTTGCCAAATTAAAAATAGCCGATAAGCTAGTATTTACAAAATGGCGTGATGCTTTGGGCGGTAATTTAAGAGCCGTTATTTCGGGAGGAGCGGCTTTGCAACCCAGATTGGCAAGAGTGTATAATGCTGCCGGAATACCTACTATTGAAGGATACGGAATGACGGAAAGTTCGCCTGTTATTGCCGTTAACAGGTTTGAAAAGGGACGTAGAAAAATAGGAACCGTAGGTCCACCGTTGGATAATCTTAAAGTAAAGATATCCGAAGAGGGGGAAATATTGGCAAAAGGTCCGAACATTATGGTAGGCTATTACAAACAACCGGAGCTTACAAAAATCACAGTTACCGACGGCTGGCTGCATACAGGTGATATGGGTGAAATCGATAAAGACGGCATGTTGAAAATAACCGGACGTTTAAAAGAAATTTTCAAAACATCCATGGGAAAATATATTTCACCCGCACTGATAGAAAATAAGTTTAAAGAATCTCCTTTTATCGATCAGATTATTGTTGTCGGTGAACATCAAAAGTTTGCTGCCGCTTTAATAGTACCCGATTTTGAATATTTAAAACAGTGGGCAAAACTCCACGGTATTAAATATGAAAATAACAAACAGATAATAAAAGAGAAAGCCGTAATTGACCGTTTCAAAAAAGAAGTGTCGGAGTATAACAAGTTTTTCGGTGATTACGAACGTATTAAAAAATTCGAATTGTTGGATCACGAATGGACTATCGAAACCGGTGAGATAACAGCTAACCTCAAGTTGAAGCGACGTGCCATAATGAAAAAATATAAAGACTTGATAGACAGTCTTTTTGCTTAATACTTATGCTCCGGTCCATTAAAGCCGGAGTTTTTTTTGATTTATTTTATCTAATTCAGTAATAAAATAATTATCGGATGAAATGGTGAAGCCGGTTATTTTTTTTCCTTTTGAATTTCGGAACTTCGATTCTTAGATTTTATACTTTTTTCATCTCGTCAATGGTCTGCAAAATATCACCGGATTTAAATATTGCATTACCGGCAACAAGGACATCGGCACCGGCTTTTACGAGATTTCCGGCATTTTCAAGGTTTACTCCGCCATCCACTTCAATCAATGCTTTTGAATTACTGGAAATAATAAGTTCTTTGAGTTTTTCGATTTTTACGTATGTATTTTCTATAAATTTTTGACCTCCGAATCCGGGGTTTACCGACATCAGTAAAACCAAATCAACATCCTTTATAATATCTTCCAAAAGCATGACGTTAGTATGCGGGTTTAAAACGACACCGGCTTTCATGCCCTCGTTTTTAATTGCATAAACGGTTCTGTGAAGATGAGTTACGGCTTCGTAATGTACCGAAAGAATATCGGCGCCGGCATTTTTAAAATCCTTTATATAGCGTTCGGGTTGAACTATCATAAGGTGAACATCCAACGGTTTTTCGGCATATTTGTTTATATACGATATTACGGGAAATCCGAAAGAAATATTAGGAACGAAAACCCCGTCCATAATGTCCAGATGAAACCAGTCGGCCGAACTCCGGTTAATAAGCTCAATTTCATGTTTCAAATTTCCAAAATCTGCCGACAGGAGTGATGGTGCAATTAAATGATTCATACCAATTTTTTTTCAAAAATAATTAATCGGAGGAATAAAAGTATAAAAACAAGTGTCTAAAAAGCAGAAACCATAAAAATTAACAGCTATGAAAAAGTTACTATCAGTATTAATGACATCGATAATTTTATTTCCGCTATCGATGTTTGCACAAGTTCAAACCGGCAAAGGTAATCCGGGGGCTAAGGAGATAAAACAATATTTTGTTCAAAAAATCAAACCCGAACTGATTAAACAACAAGCAAAATTTATAAGTGTACTTTCCGATAAAGAAATCGCGGAATTGGAAAACATTAAAAAACAGATGAAAGGCGTCCGTAAGCAAATGCATGGTAAAGTAAAACCGGACGACAGGGAAAATACCCGAAAAGCCCATTATGCAGCTTTTAGTGAACAAGTAAAAAAGATAATCGATGCCCACCCGAAAGAAAGGGACGAATATATTAAAACCATGACGGAGAAAAAAGAACAGTGGGAAAAAGATATCAAAGCAATAAGGGAAAAGTATAATATGCCGGAACCTAAAAAAGGTTTTAAATTGTTATCTAAAGTTACCGATCCCGCCTTTATTTTAATGTATGATCCCGACAGACAACATAAACCCGGTCATAAAAAGCACACAATGAACCCCGGCGGCACGAAAGCGATGCACAAAGGAGTTTATGCAAGAATGTTAAAAGAACCTGCTGTTGTTGTCAATCCTTATCCCGCCAAAACAACGGTAAACATAAAAGTTACCGGAGCAAAGGATAAGAATGTTAGGGTTGCGGTTTTCGACTCAAAAGGAAAAGAGATTAAAAAATTATATGACGGACCTTCCTCGCTGGCACTCCTGACTTTTTCTGTTGACGTAAGCAAATGGCAACCAGGCATGTACACCGTTAATGTTAAACTCGACAAAAGAGGATTAAGCAGTGATTTAAAAGTCACACGATAATTTTAAACACATTCTTACGCCCCTGCATTTGTTACAAAAGCAGGGGCGTCTATTATTAAAACTCTCCATATTTTTTCCACCGGGTCTTTATCCCTTTTATCGTAAAAACATTTATAAAAAACTCTTGTTTTTTATCAAAAGTCATCTTTTCAAGCAACTTAAATTGTAGAAATATAAATTAAATCATACATTATATTTATTGACAAAAAGGATAAATTTTTGTATCTTTGAAAACACGCACTTACTTGTTAAATCCTGAACAATTCTATTATGAACAATAAATTTAACTATACAAACTATATAAAATTATCCTTTTCAGTTTTTTTTGTTTTTTTATTTTTTATTGCCAAATCGCAAAGAATATCGGATACAACCATATCGTCAGGAAACTGGACTGATGCAACTATTTGGAAAAGCGGTAATGTCCCGACATCAACCACAAATGCAGTAATTGCTCAGGATGATACGGTTACTGTAAACAGTACGGGAAACAACTGTTTAACATTAACGATTGACAGTGCAGGGGTTTTAAAGTTAATTTCCGGAGATTTAAGCACAAGTAATTCATTTTTTATAGAGAAAGGAGTTTTCAATATGTCGGGTGGTACACTTAATGTTGCTAACTCTTCAACAAATTACATTTTCAGAAATAATAAAGGAAACTTTTCTTTTTCAGGAGGAACCATAAACATAGGTGGACGATTTGTTCAGAAAGGATCGGATGGTACAACTTCAATATCAGGCAGCGGCACCATAAATGTTTTAACATCAGGAGATTATAATGATGTAAATCCTGTTTTTTCAGTTTTTAGAGGTACCTTTTCTGTATCATCAACTTCCACGGCCAATATTATATTAAAACATGTTAATACAAACAATAAATATATTTTAAGATATAATCCTTCTACTTCCAATTTCAACGGTGGTGTTTTAACCATTGAAAACAATTCGGGCTACTCTTCAAACCATTTCATTGCAAAAATGAAAAATGACGATGTTTATAAATTAAAAATCGATATCGGTAGCGGAAACAACATTTATTTTTATGATACAAAAAACACCGTCAGCAACTTGGAATTAACTTCCGGAGAAGTAACCGTCGATTCGGGTTCTTTTATAAAATTTACCAACTCCACCATTGGAGCCGATTATAATTTAACAATACTTTCGGGAGGTTCCGCCATTTTCAGTAATGTCCCGACAACGGACGGTACAACCGAGGCGGCAATACAACAAGAAAGAGGTATAACCAAAAACGATTGGCATTACATTTCGGCACCTGTTAACGATACCAGATCTTTCAGTACTATTTTCAGTTCTATTTTGGATGCAACGGGTGATTATTTATACCGGTTCGATGAAGATGTGGATACAGGTTCCTGGAGGGTAATTTATCCGGATAATAACGGTTTTTATTCCAATAGTTTTACGGCGGCAAGAGGTTATGCTATTTATATTAACGACGCTGCATCGGCATCCGACTCAATAATTACTTTTAAAGGGAAAGTAAGATCTTCGGATGTTACCATAAACCTTACTAAAACCGACGGACCCAATAACGGTTTTAACTTGATTGGCAACCCTTACACATCATCCATACAAGCAAACAAAACAGGTGGATTTTTATCTGAAAACTCAACCGTTTTAGACAATACCTACGGTGCAATATATCTTTGGAACCAGTCAACGGGCGATTATGACCAAATAAGCAGCGCAAGCACAAGATCATATCTGGCACCTACTCAAGGTTTTATGGTAAGAACCGCAGCGGACGGAAATACGGCAACTTTTAAAACTTCCATGCAAAAAAACAAATGGGATACCATTTATAAAAGCAATGCCGATACCAACTGGATACAAACATCTTTTAAAATATCAAATGCCGGAGGATTAATAAATAAAACCCAAATATCCTTTAACAGTGAAATGACAGATGGCCTGGATCCTTTTTATGATGCGGGTAAACTAAAAGCCAACAATAAAATATCATTATACACTCTTTTGGTTGACGACAGCAACCCCGATATAAGTTTCGGTATTCAAGCATTACCTCTTTACACAAAGTATCCTGTTTCCGTCAAGTTAGGTTTTGACATTAGAAACAGCGGTGAATATACGTTATCGCTAAATTCTTTCAATTGTAATTACGACAACTCATTGTTCGGTAAAACAGAAATTAAACTGGAAGACAAATATTTAAACAAAATAGTAAACCTGAAAAATACCTGTTATACCTTTTTTAGTGAGGCAGGTGTTTTTACCGACAGGTTTGTATTGCATTTCGAAAGAGATGTTTCCGGTGAACAAGAGTTGGAAATAAATAATTCTGCAAACAGGTTCTTAGTTTACACAAGAAAAGACAATTCCATCGTTATTAAAAATACATCTAAAGATGAAGAAGCCAATTTAAGAATAAAACTGTTTGATATTCAGGGTAAATCAATATCAAGTTACAATATTGGTAATTTAAGTCCCGGAGAATCGTATATTTTGAATAATCTAAACTTAAATGGCGGGATATTTATTTTAAAAGTATCAAACAACGGATTTGTAAATTCATACAAGGTTTTATTAAATTGATTTTTTAACGAAGGTTTTTAATTATTTTTACATTTAACCTACTCTCTTTAAAAGACCCTTTTAATTACCGGTAAATAACCCGATACTAAAATTTTAGAATTTAAAAACGCGTTTTTTATTAAAACGTGAAATTACTACGGAATGCCTGCCGGGGTTCACGGAATCTTATTTCTAAAATTATTACAACCATTTAGCTTTAAACATGTGATAATAAAGCCATATCAATCAACATTTTGGTTAACTTTGTGACCTTTATGGATGACCCTACACAAAATACAGTAAAACCTATTCCCGTTTCGCGCGAAGAACAAGAGCGTAAGGAGATATTAAGGCAGTATAGAAAGCTCATAGAAACCTGGCATACTCAAAAAACGGTACAAGACAGGTGGGAAGTGAGGAAAGCTTTTAAAATGGCTGCCGAAGCTCATAAAGATATGCGTCGAAAGTCGGGGGAGCCCTTTATTTTCCACCCATTAGCTGTCGCCACAATAGTTGCAGGAGAGATGGGGTTGGGAAAAACATCCATTATTTCCGCTTTGCTTCATGATACCGTTGAAGATACCGATATAACACTGGAAGTTATCGAAAATATATTCGGTAAAAAAGTAGCCCGGATAATTGACGGTCTTACCAAAATAGAAGGAATATCCGAAACGGCATCAACAAGCGCTCAAGCCGCCACCATAAAAAAAGTCCTTTTTTCGCTTTCCGACGATGTGCGTGTTATTTTAATAAAACTTGCCGACAGGTTACACAACATGCGCACTTTGGATTCCATGCCAAGGTTGAAACAGCTTAAAATAGCTTCCGAAACACTGTATATTTATGCCCCTTTGGCTCACAGGTTAGGACTTTACGAAATAAAAACCGAACTGGAAGAGCTTTCTTTTAAATATCAGAACCCCGAAGCTTACAAAAAAATCCGAGCAGGTATCAACCAACTCAGACCCGAACTTTTAAGAAGGTTCGAAACTTTTAAAAAACCTTTGGAAGAAGAAATAAAAAAGTCGGGAAAAAAAATCAAATTAAACCTCAGAGAGAAATCCGGTTATTCCATATGGGTAAACATGAAAAAGAAAGAGATAAATTTTGAGGATGTTTACCTTACGCCTGTTGTGGAATTAATTGTTGACACACCACCCGAAACGGAAAAAATAGAATGCTGGTCGGCATACACCTTAATTACCAACACTTTCAAATCCACCGGTAATAAACTTGTCGATCTTATCAGCCGTCCCAAAGCAAACGGATATTCGGCAATACATGCTATGGTAATGGCACCGGGAGGCTTTTGGGTAAAAGTCCAAATCAGAAGTGAACGGATGGACGAAATTGCTAAAAAAGGATATGCCGCATACTGGAAATACAAAAACAATATTGACGATAACGGTCTGGAAAAGTGGCTTGAAAGAACCAAAGAGTTGCTTTGGAACAGTGACGACGAAGCGATACCTTTTTTAGATGCTTTTCAAAACGACCTTTTTTCGGATGATATTTACGTTTTCACACCTAAAGGCGACCTTATAACATTACCGGCAGGTTCGACGGTTCTTGATTTTGCTTATGCCATACATACCGACTTGGGTAATAAAAGTATAGGTGCAAATGTCAATCACAAACTTGTAAGTGTCGATTTTAAATTAAGAACGGGTGACCAGGTAGAAATAATTACTTCGAAAAAACAAAAACCCTCCGAAAAACAACTTGATTTTGTTAAAACAACCCGTGCTAAAACGTGGATAAAAAAAGCCATTAAAGCCGAACGAAGAAAATATGTTGCAGAAGGGGAGAGTATTTTCAAACAAATTTGTTCATCATTAAAAGCTGAACAAAAAAATTGCGACGTAAAAGTACTTAAAGAAAAGTTGGGGTTTAACGATAATGTGGATTTTTATTATTTTCTGGCTACCGGTAAAATCGGGCTGAAAGAGATAAAAAGTATTCTTTTCCCGCAAAACGAAAGAAAACGTATTTGGAAAAGCATGCTACCCCTTAATTTTTCTTTTTACAAAAAAAGAAGCGGAAAAAAAGAAAACCTGCTTACCGGAAAAGGGATAACAAAAGAGAATTTGGATTATGTAATATCCCACTGTTGCAATCCCATACCCGGAGATGACGTGGTAGGGATAAAAAAACCCGATGGTAAAAATGAAATACACAAAACAGATTGCCCCGAAGCTATAAAATTAATGTCACAGTTCGGCAAAAGCGTTTCAAATCCCAAATGGGGAGAAAACGAAGATGTTTTGTTTTTAGCAGGTATTAAATTAATTGCCAAAAACGATATAGGCTTGATAAAAGAATTGACCACCGTTATTTCAGATGATTTTTCAGTTAATATTAAAAAATTTAATCTTGAAACAGCCGGCGAGATAGTTACTGCGGAAATACTTATTTACGTTAAAAACCTTAAAATGCTAAACGGTATAATTAAAAAGTTAAGGAAAAAAAATAACGTAATAAAAGTTACACGTATGGAGAATTTTTAAGGTTTCAATAAAATTTTTCCTTTACTCATATTTGATATGTAATCACGTATTCCATTGATGGCATCTTTAAGCTTGACACTTTTCCGTATTTCAGTTTTAAAAGTTCCTTCAATAAATTTCTTTTGTATTTTTTCCGAAATACCGTAAAATTCTCCGGTGTCGATTTTACTTTTAATCCAATCGGGCAAACTAAACCCGTAGAGTTTATTTTTATTGAAAATTATTTTCAAATTATCCAACCCGCATACAGGTTTATTTGAAAGTCCGCCGTAAAGTATAAGGTTTGCACCGTCCGGCAATATGTTAAATATTTTACCCGTAAGCTCGCCTCCCACAGCATCAAATGCCGAACAAATCTTAACTTTTTTACTTATTTCTTTTAGTTTTTCCGGAAAATCATCATCCTGTTCGTTTAAAACAAACTCCACTCCTCCGGCTTTCAGTTTTTCCAATGTTTCATCTTTTCTTACAATATTTATAGTCCTTACACCTCTCTCTTTAGCAATATCTCTGCAAAACCGTGCAACCTGCCCTCCAGCAGCGGTTAAAATCAAAGCAGTGCCTTTTTCACAATTTGCTTGTTCCATCAAACCCGCAGCCGTAAACGGATTTACCGCCAACGCGGCCGCCTGATCCATGTCCATATCATCCAACAAAGGAATTACGTTATATTTTTTAGTGATTACAAAATCGGCCCACGTGCCGTCGGCATCTTCCTGAACAAAACAGCTAACCTTTTTACCCAAAAACTCCTTTGCGTTTTCACCGGTATCAATAACAATCCCTGCTCCTTCAAAACCCATAATCGACGGCAATGATTTGACAATATTATATCCGCCTTGCATAAAAGCAATATCGCTGGGATTTACCGGCGAAGCATACATCTTTATCAAAACCTCCTTATCTTGCGGTTTGGGAGTTTCCTTTTCAATAAGCTTTAACGAAAGTAAAGCCCTGATAATGTTTTTGTTGTATTGTTGCAGTTCAAGTCCTTTCATAATCTTAATTACTTTTATTACATCTTTCTTTCCAACCTCTTATTATAGCTCTAACAAAAATTCCCGAAGGTGTCAAATCGCTATCTTTCCAATTACCTGTAGCCGAAGTTTTATGTTTTAATGCCGAAGCACCTTCATGCTTGTTATTAATCGCCCAATTACAGTGCGACAGTTTGTTTTTGCATAAAAACTCCATCCATTTTTCCGTAGATTCGTAATCAACTTTACCATGTCCGTTAGCTTTAACAGTACCCCACTCAGTCACAAATAACGGCAATCCTTTATCTATGGCATATTGAGCTTTTTTCATAAGAAAATCTTTGTGCGATGCCGCATAAAAGTGCAATGTATAAGCTATGTTTTTATAACCCGTGACCGGGTTTCCGGCGGCACTGTCAACATCTTGCGACCAATTGGGAGTTCCTACTATAATTAAATTATCGGGATCTATTTTCCGTATTTCTTTTATAACCTTTTCGGCGTAAGGCTTTACGGTTTTACTCCACGAAACTTCCAAAGGTTCGTTGTATATTTCATAAATCACATTAGGATTTTCACCGTATTTTTCAGCCATCCCTTTAAAAAATTCTATTGCTTCACCGGTATATTTTTCGGCGTGATGCGAATGCCAGTCTATCAAAACATACATCCCGTTTTCTATAGCAGCCTCAACAACGGTTTCCACCCTTTCTTTATTTGAAGGATCATCCAAATAGCCCGTTTTAGCTTCCACTCCCATGGCAGCACGTATTATCGTTGCACGCCAATCTTTTTTCAGCCATTTAACTACATCTTTATTATAAAACTTTGCACCGCCCCAACCCGTATTACTCCAAAATAAACTGCACCCCGCCAAACTAACCGGAATACCTTTTTCGTTTACTATCATATTGCCTTGAACGGACAAATTGCCGTTTTTTTCTACGGGAGATTGTCCCAAGGATAAGAAATTAATAAAGAACAGTAAAAATAAAAGGAGGTGTTTTATCATCATTTATTTTTTGCTATTGTAAAAATATAAAAATTGTAATTAATTTTTGACGCCTATTTAATTACTTTTGTAGTAAAATCACCAATTATGAAATTATTTGACGGAAACATAAAAAGTAAACTCCCCGAAACCGGAACTTCGGTTTTTGCCGTAATGACGGGTTTGGCAAAAAAATACAACGCGGTAAACCTGTCACAAGGATTTCCGGATTTTCCTGTAAGTAAAGAACTCATCGACAGGGTTCATTATTACATGAAAAAGGGATATAATCAATATGCTCCGATGCCGGGGGTGGAAGAGCTGAGGAAAAACATTTCGGTAATGTTTAAAGAAAACCACGGAGCAGATTATAATCCCGAAACGGAAATAACAATCACTGCAGGAGGTACACAAGCTCTCTATACGGCTATTTCGGCTTTTATCAACGACGGTGACGAGGCAATAATTTTTGAACCGGCATACGACAGTTACGCCCCCGCCATAACCGCAAACAAAGGTACCGTTAAATATGCAACACTAGAATATCCTCATTACTCGATTAACTGGGATGTTGTGGTTAGAATGATTACTTCCAGAACCAGACTTTTTGTGCTGAACACACCTCACAATCCTACCGGAAGCATCCTGAAAAAAGAAGATTTAGAAATACTGGAAAGAATATTAAAAGGTCGCGATATACTTGTTTTAAGCGATGAGGTTTACGAGCATATTATTTTTGACGGTGAAACACATTACAGTGCAAGCCGTTTCCCCGAACTGGCACGCAGAACTTTGGTAGTAGGTTCTTTCGGCAAGACTTTTCATGCCACAGGTTGGAAAACGGGTTTTATATTGGCTCCCGAAAACCTGACAGCCGAATTTCGTAAGTTGCACCAGTTTACGGTTTTTGCCGCCAACACTCCTATACAATATGCTTTGGCGGATTTTGTGAAAGATCCGAGAAACTATAAAGGACTTGGAAAATTTTATCAGCAGAAACGCGACTTTTTCCTTAACGCAATAAAAGACTCGCGTTTTAAAGCCGTTCCCGCAAAAGGAACATATTTTCAACTCTTGGATTACAGCGCAATATCCGACGAAAAAGAATACGACTTTGCAATAAGATTGACAAAAGAATATGGCATTGCAGGTGTACCCGTAGCTCCTTTCTACCATAACGGCGACAATAACCGGATGTTACGTTTTTGTTTTGCTAAAGAAGAATCCACTTTACAAAAAGCAGCGGAAATATTATGCAAAATTTAACGATTCTATTTTTTCAATCCGATCTTGTTTGGGAAAAACCACACGACAATATCGAAAATTTCAATAAGAAAATCAGGAAAAATTTTAAAGGCGAAGACCTTATAGTGTTGCCCGAAACATTTACTACCGGTTTTCCCGTTGATCCGGCTCCTTTTGCCGTGGAAAAAAACGGTTTTGTGACGGATTGGATGAAACAAACCGCAGCAAAAACAGGCGCTGTTATAACAGGTAGCTTTTTATTGAAAGAAGAAGACAAATATTTCAACTCGCTGTTATGGGTAACACCTGAAGGTAATGTTGAGAGATATGATAAACGGCATGTTTTTTCGATGGGCGGCGAAGACAAAAAGATTACAAAGGGCAACAAGTTGATAACCGTAAATCTTAAAGGGTGGAGAATAAGACCTTTTATTTGTTACGATTTACGTTTCCCCGTTTGGTGTAAAAACCGGTATTCCGACGACAAAGGTTTTGAATACGATTTGGCGATTTTTGTTGCAAATTGGCCATCGCAACGCTCTTACCCATGGGAAATGTTGCTAAAAGCACGGGCTATGGAAAACCAATCGTTTGTTTTGGGTGTAAACAGGGTCGGTCATGACGGCATCGGAAATTATTATTCCGGAAACTCCATGATGATAGATGCAAAAGGAAATATCGTTTCACAAGCAGAACCGGGAAATGAAGTGGCAATATCAACCGAAATTTCCATGGAAGAACTTACGGCATTCCGGAAAAAATTCAACGTGGGAAGGGATTGGGACAACTTTACCCTGATTATCGATTAAAAGGTAACAGTAAGGTGGTTCTGTTTCAAAGTTTTAATTTTTTGTTTTATTAAACATTAATTATTATTATTGTTATCCCAATTAATTGAATATGAGAACAGCTATAATTCAACACGTTTCATTTGAAGGTCCCGGTTCAATACTTAATTGGGCAAAAAATAACGGACACACAACTTCAATTATTACCCCCGATGACGATGACCCTCTCCCTCCCGTCGATGATTTTGATATGTTGGTAATCATGGGTGGACCCATGAACATTTACGAAGAAGAAAAATATCCCTGGCTTCCCGAAGAAAAAAACTTCATAAAAGAGGCGATATTTAAAGATAAAAAGGTTTTGGGGATTTGTTTGGGCGCGCAACTCATTGCCGATGTTTTGGGAGCCGATATTTATAAAGGCACAAAAGAAATAGGATGGTTTGAAATATATAAAGACAAAGATAATTTTTCCGATATACTTGATGAATTTCCTGACGTGATGCCCGCATTCCATTGGCATGGCGATACTTTCAACATCCCTTACGGTGCAAAACGGCTTTTCAGTTCGGAGGCAACACTAAATCAAGGGTTTATTTTCGGTGATAAAGTTGTCGGTTTACAATTTCATTGGGAAATAACTCCGGAAGGGTTAAAAAAGCTAATAAAAAATTCTTTTGCCGATATTGACGGTTCCCAATATGTCCAAAGTGAAAAAGAAATGTTTGAGAAGGAAAACTTCGAGGTAGTGAACGGATTGATGGATAAAGTGTTGAACTATTTGGAAAATGTAAACTGATTTACTCCGCTTACAGCGGCCTAATTGGTATCTTTGCCGAAAAAATAAATTTATGATTTTAAATTACATAGTTTGGAAAGTAACACCCGTAGCGTTTACGATTCCCCAATCGGTGCCGTTGCTCGGAGGTCATGAAATAAGATGGTACGGGATACTTTTTGCTCTTGCTTTTATTTTCTCATACTGGATAATGGCAAAAATCTTCAAAAAAGAAGGTGAAGACGAGAAACTTCTTGACAGCCTTTTGATGTATGCGGTTATAGCAACGGTTATAGGTGCCCGATTGGGTCATTGTCTTTTTTACGAACCCGGGTATTACTTGTCGCACCCAATGGAGATATTGAAAATATGGAAAGGAGGCTTGGCAAGCCATGGTGCTTCATTAGGGTTGTTACTGGGGTTCTGGCTCTTTTCCAAGAAACACAACAAGTATTTTTTATGGACCATGGACAGGGTTGTGATTGTAGTGGCTTTGGGAGGTGCTTTTATCCGGCTGGGCAATCTAATGAATTCCGAAATTTTCGGCCATGTAACATCTTTACCCTGGGGATTTTATTTTGTTAACAGCTATGACCCAAAACTTGCAATTGACCCGCGTCACCCGACACAGATATATGAAGCGTTGAGTTATTTCATAATATTTTTAATAACATTATACATGTATTACAAAGCCGACGGCAAACCCAGACCCGGGAAGATATTCGGTTGGTTTTTGGTGATGCTCTTTTCAGTAAGGTTTTTAATTGAGTTTCTTAAAGAACCCC
This sequence comes from Bacteroidales bacterium, assembly GCA_015489465.1. Taxonomy (GTDB): domain Bacteria; phylum Bacteroidota; class Bacteroidia; order Bacteroidales; family F082; genus B16-G9. The sequence goes on from WFZS01000111.1 coordinate 38,578, forward strand.
AAGTCGGTTTTGAAGAACACATGATATTAAACATGGGACAGCTTTTGAGTATTCCTTTTATACTTGCGGGAGTGGTGTTGCTTTATTACTCCTACAAAGGAAAATTCGATTATCAGCTTAAAGGGAAAAAGTAAATTTACTCTTCACAACATTTTTCCAAAACATCAAAGTCTATTTGATTTTCACTTGTGGAAACTATGCTCGTAATGGTCATATCGCCTGTTACGTTTACCGATGTCCTTAACATATCAAGAGGTCTGTCAACGGCAAAAATAAGGGCGATACCTTCGGTTGGGATACCTACCGCCGTAAGTACTATCACCAACATAACCATGCCTGCACCGGGTACAGCTGCAGAACCTATGGAAGCTAACGTTGCGGTAAGGATTATGGTAAGCTGCTGCCCCAAAGTAAGGTCCATACCGTAAACCTGTGCCAGAAACACCGCTGCCACGGCTTGATAAAGACTTGTTCCGTCCATATTAATGGTTGCACCCAGAGGTAATACAAAACTTGCCGTTTCGTTGGAGATACCCAATTTTTCTTCGGCTGTCTCCATTGTCAAAGGCAGTGTAGCGGCACTCGAACTTGTGGAAAAAGCAAGCATCTGCACCGGAACCATTGCTTTAAAGAATTTCTTTACG
>WFZS01000112.1 GCA_015489465.1 Bacteroidales bacterium
CCCATTGCATTCGTAACCGAGACATCCTACTTGGACGAAAATCTTGAAAGCGGTCAATACACATATTGTGTAAGCGCTGTTTATGACGAAGGCGAATCACAAAAAGTATGTGCTGATCCCGTAACAATAACACAACCCGTATTTCCGCCTCCAATGAACCTCACAGGACCTACTACCGTTGAAAACGGTGATCCCATCGACTTAACATGGGAAGCTCCCGGTTCGTCGGAAGGATGGATTAAATGGGACAGCGGTGAAAACAACAACGGTATCGGTTTGACAAACGGAGGCAGCTTTATGGTTGCATCACACTGGATGCCCGAAGACCTTGCTCCTTATGCCGATGAATACATAACCAAGATACTGTTCTACAATGCTTCATCCGCAGGAACGGCAACCTTTACCATTAAAGTATGGCAAGGTCCCAATGCATCTACCGAACTTGTAAGTCAGGATGTAACGGCCGATACCGAATGGAATGAAATCACTCTTGACAACCCTGTACAAATAGACGCATCACAAGAATTGTGGTTCGGATATCAGGTAACACACGATGGAGGTGATTACCCGGCAGGTGTTGACGAAGGTCCTGCAATTCAAGGTAAAGGTGATATGATTACTCTTGACGGAAGTTCATGGAGTTCATTGTACGAATTAACGGGAGGCTCACTTGATGCAAACTGGAATGTTGAAGCATATGTTGTACCGAGTACAAACAGTCCTTCAGCCACACCTTTGGTTAAATCAACCATTGAAAATCCTGCTGAAGCTGTATTTACAATGGTACCGACCAAACCTGCAACTCCTGTATATGAAGCTTCCGCATCCAAAGGACCCGACAGCTACAATGTATATCGCGACGGTACATTAATCGGTAACACAACCGAAACAACTTACAGTGATACCGATTATCCGGGAGAAGGACAATACAGCTACTATGTAACTGCCGTTTATCCTGACGGAGAATCGGAACCTTCAAATACTGTTACAGTTGATGTTATTACGGGAGTTGATGAAAATGCAGTATCGGGACTTAACATTTATCCTAACCCTGCACAAGACCACTTGAACATAACAGCCGATGATATCATCAACAATGTTCTTGTTTACAACTTTGCAGGACAGGTAGTTGTTAACGATAATGTTAAAACCAAAAATTACACGCTTAACGTTTCAAATATGAACCCGGGTGTGTATATGGTTAAGATTTCTACCGAAAAAGGTAGTGTTACTCACCGTATAGTTGTTAAATAACACAAACCTTATAAACACAAAAAACGGGGTGCCGGAAGCATCCCGTTTTTTGTTTATCTTTTTAAATATTTTTACCTGATTATTTTTAAAGCGGCTCCCAACTTCTCTTCCAATGTAAGATTTCCGTCAATCCAGTAAATTTTAGTTCCTTTTTTCTCCATCCTTCTGAACCAGGTAACTTGTCTTTTGGCAAATTGATGTATAGCAGTATTAAGTTTTGTAAACATCTCGTTATAATCTATCTCTCCCGTAACATACATTGTCACCCATTTATATTCCAAACCGTAAAATTTCAATTGTTCCGGCGACAACCCGCTATCAAGCAACGTTTTTACCTCCTCAATCATACCGCCGTTTTCGAGTCGCTCGGCAAGTCTGGCGGTTATTCTTTGCCTGAGTTCTTGCCTGTCAAAATGAATTCCTATATTAACAGCATCTATTTTAGGTAAATCTACTACTTTATCCGGGTTTCTTTTTTCATAATCCCTTATTTCAATGGCACGAATCAACCTTTTACGTTCAATTAAATCCGTCGTATTGTGCAACGGCCCGTACGACCTCAACTTTTCCCTAAGCTCGTCGTCACTCGATTTTTCAAGGCTTTTTCGCAAAAACTCATCTTCGGGGACTATTGAAAGATTGTATCTATTAAGTACGGAATCAATATACATACCGCTGCCACCGCATAAAACGGGAATTTTGTCCCTTGAAACAATATCATTGAAAACTTTACTGAAATCACGTTGATACTCAAAAATGTTATATTCATAGCCCGGCTCAACAATATCTATCAAATGATATGGAACTTTTATTCCGTTATACTCATAATCTTGCAAATCTTTTCCCGTGCCGATATCCATTCCTTTATACACTTGCCTTGAATCGGCACTTATTATCTCCCCTCCTATCATTGCCGAAAGTGCTACTGCCAGTTTTGTTTTTCCCGTTGCGGTAGGACCTATTACAGTAATTAAATTTTTCATAATCAATAAGCAAAATTAGATTATTTTTGCACTCTTATAAGCACTTATGGCAAGAATTTTAGCAATAGATTACGGACAAAAAAGAGCCGGGCTGGCTGTTACGGACGAAATGCAGATAATAGCCACGGGACTTACCACGGTTCACGTGAAAGATATTTTCAACTTTTTGAAAGATTATCTTTCGAAAGAAAATGTGGAAACGATTGTTGTGGGAGAACCCAAAGACATGAAAAACCGTCCGTCCGATTCTGCCAGGTTTATCGAACCTTTCGTTAAAAAACTGAAAAAAACGTTTCCCGGTGTTAAAGTAGAACGTTTTGACGAACGCTTCACCTCCGTAATGGCACAAAATACCATACTGGAAAGTGGTGTCAACAAAAAAAAGCGCCGTGACAAAGCACTCGTCGATACCGTAAGTGCAACTCTAATATTACAATCGTATATGAATTCATTATCAAGATTTTAAAAAATGATGTTACCGATAACAGCATACGGACACCCTACTTTAAAGAAAAAAGGAGAAGAGATAACCAAAGACTATCCGGATTTGGAAAAACTTATCTATGATATGTTCGAAACAATGTACCATTCCAAAGGAGTGGGTCTTGCAGCTCAACAAATAAACAGAGCCATAAGATTATTCGTTATAGATGCCACTCCCTATGCCGACCAGGATAAAGATTGCGAAAACTTCAAAAAAGTATTTATAAATGCAAAAATAACCGGTGAAGAAGGTGAGGAATGGGAATTTGAAGAAGGATGTCTGAGCGTACCCGGAATCAATGAATACGTAAAAAGAAAACCCGTTATCTATATCAGTTATTACGATGAAGATTGGAATTACCACGAAAACGAAAAATACGACGGTATAATAGCAAGAATAATTCAGCATGAATACGACCATACGGAAGGAATTGTTTTTGTGGAAAGGTTACCAAACATTAAAAAAGTATTGTTAAAAAGAAAGTTAAGCGATATTTCAAACGGAAAAGTTAACCCCGGATATAAAATGATTTTTCCGAGAAAGAAAAACAGAAAATAAGAGATATTATAAAAAACACATTAACCTGTACACGCCATGAAGAAGTTATTGACAGCATTTGTTTTCCTGGCATTTTTTACCGTATCGTGTAACAACACCGATACAAAAAAAGACACGACAAAACTTGACAAACAGGCATTGGGTCAACTGATTAAAAATTTCGAAAAAGAAGTTTTTAATGTCCCTCCCGACAAGTTAAGCAAGGAAAAAACGGTAAAACTTGCGGACTATTACGTTGAATATGCAAAATATAAAGATTCATTGGCACCTGAGTATCTTTACAAGGCTTCCGGAATATATATGAATACGGGTAATCCTGAAAAAGCAGCAGAACTTCTAAACCGTTTAATAAAAGAATATCCGGATTTTGACAAAACAGAAAATTGTTATTTTCTAAGAGCTTTTGTTTACGATGACAAGTTGAAAGATTACGACAAAGCCAAAGAATATTACGAAATATATCTCAAAAAATATCCCAAAGGCGAATTTGCCGACGATGCTAAAATTTTAAAAGAAAATTTGGGCAAATCCACCGAAGAGATTTTCAAAGAACTTCAAAAAAAGAAAAAATAAAGCATAAATATTTCTCAAGCTCCAAAACCAAGTTATTTTCATAAAACGGAAATACTTTAGTTTTTTAACCTCCTTTTATTCGTTTGGAATATATTTTGCAATGGTTTATAGCAAGCGTAAAATATTGAAATGAAAGGAGGAAAACTGAAATGTTGTCAAAACTTGAAAAAGTTATAATTGACATCGCAAAAAAAGCCATATTAGAAAAGTTTACAGGTAAAAAACTTATAGATAAAGAGGAGTTGATACAAAAATATCCGGAACTTAAAGAACCGGGAGCCGTTTTTGTCACTTTGAATAAAAATAATAACTTAAGGGGTTGCATCGGCAGTATCGAGGCACACCGTCCGCTTATTGACGACATTATCCATAATGCCAGGGCAGCGGCTTTCGGTGATCCGAGATTTAACAATGTACAGCCCGATGAATGGCCCGAGATAACCGTTGAAGTTTCAATACTTTCAAAACCTGAATATGTGGAAAACGAATCCGTTGAAGACCTTAAAAAGAAACTGGTTCCTTTTAAAGACGGAGTAATCCTTGTAAAAGGCTTCAACAGGGCGGTATTTTTACCTCAGGTGTGGGAACAGTTACCCGATTTTTTTATGTTCTTTAAACACCTTTGTAGAAAAGCCGGATTGGAAGACGATTGCATTTGGTCGCATCCCGACATTTACCGTTTCAGGGTAAAAATTATTGAAGAATAAAGGAGGAAAAGTGATTATGAAATTTTACAAAAAAACGGAAAAAGGAATACAATGTTTATTGTGCAGGCACTATTGTAACCTGAAAGAAGGTCAAACGGGAATTTGCGGTGTTAATAAAAACGAAAACGGAAAACTGAAAAACCTTGTTTACGGTAAATTGGCTGCCATAAACATCGACCCCATAGAGAAAAAGCCTTTGTATCATTTTTTGCCGGGTACAACGGCACTATCCATCGGAACAGTGGGATGCAACCTTCAATGTCCATTTTGTCAAAATTGGCAGATATCACAAACAAACGACATATCATTCTCAAAAGAAGCTACTCCTGAACAATTGGTTTCGTTGGCTTTGAAAAATAATTGCAAAACAATAGCATATACATACAACGAACCGACGGTTTTTTATCCTTTTGCAAAAGATACAGCGGTAGTGGCAAAAGAATACGGTATTAAAAACATCTTTGTATCCAACGGTATGGAGTCACCCGAAGTTCTAGATGACATGAAAGGAATTATAGATGCGTTTAACATCGACCTCAAAAGTTTTAACCCGGATTATTACAAACGCACGTTAAAAGGAAAACTTGAATATGTAACCGAAACCTTGAAAATTATCAGGAAAAACGGTTTTTGGCTCGAAGTAACGACGCTTGTGGTCCCGGGAGAAAATGACTCTACTGAAGAACTTTCGGAAATTGCAGGTTTTATTTCCAAGGAGTTGGGCAACTTTACACCCTGGCATATCTCCGCATTTTATCCGACATATAAAATGACAAACAAAAGCCGAACAAGTTTCGAGTTATTACAAAAAGCTCATGATATAGGTAAAAAAGCGGGGCTTAAATATATTTACAAAGGAAACGTTGCCGAACCCGGTATAACGTATTGTAAAAACTGCGGTAAAGAGCTAATCGTAAGAAACGGATATATCGTTACCAAATATTTAATAGAAGAAGGAAAATGTCCTTATTGCGGAACTAAAATCGAAGGAGTATGGAAATAATGGAAAAAATAAGAAAAGCGGGAAACAGAGGCGCATTTTATCCTCACGAATGTGCCGGTATAGAAAAATATATAAATATCTTCAACAAAAATGTAGATAAAGTACTTGAAGGAAAAGAAGGGATAAAACCCGTAGCGATAATTTCGCCTCATGCAGGCTATGTTTACAGCGGTTTTACGGCAAATGCAGCACATAAGTTGTTATCCAACTCAAAACCGGAAACCGTTGTTGTAATAGGTCCGAGTCACTATGTATATTTTGAAGGAGTTAGTATTGCCCGTACCCGGTATTACGAAACCCCCTGTGGCAACTTGGAAACCGACTTGATATTGGCTGAGGAGCTTATTAATGAATTTAGTTTGGGATATTCCGGATATGCCCATTTTAAAGAGCACAGTACCGAAACACAGATGCCGTTTATAGCGCACTACAATCCGCAAGCTAAAATAATCGAACTTATTTACGGAAAAACAAATTATTATGAAGTTGCAGGAATTATCAACTTCCTTTTGTCAAAAAAAGATGTCGCCATAGTAATAAGTAGCGATTTGAGTCATTTTTACCCGCTTTCAACGGCAGAGAAACTGGACTCAGTTTGTATAGAAGCCGTTGCAAAAAAAGACCTCAACATTTTACATTCGGGTTGTGAAGCCTGCGGTATTACAGGTATTGAGGCAATGATATCCGCAGCTTTATCAAATAACCTGAAAAGTACTATTATCGACTACAGAACTAGTGCCGATGCTTCAGGAGACACTTCACGTGTAGTTGGATATTTGAGCGCTGCATTTTACTCCTAACCTAAATAATTTCGGAAATAAGAACATTTATTTTTCAGCAACTGTAATTTACAGCGTTAAATTTTACTTTTGCAAACAAATTTAAAAATCATAATAAAGAATGAGAAAGAACATCACTTCAACGGCATTTACAATTATAGCTCTTTTTGTTGTCGTTTCAATAACATCCTGTTCAACGGGTAAAAAACTTACATCCGACAAACAAAATGCCGACAAAATGTTTAACGAAGGAAATTACGGCGAGGCACTTAAATATTATGAAGAAATAATCAAAGATTACGAATCAAAAGGCAAACAACAAGAATGTCCGGCTTATTCAAAAGCGGGTATTGCAGCTTACAAATCGGGAAATGCGGAAAAAGCCGTTCAATATCTTAACAGTGCTGTGAATTCAAATTTTAATACCCCCGAAACACTGTTAACCCTTGCCGATATTTATCATAAGGAAGACAACCTTTCAAAAGAACTTTTGACGTTGGAAGAATTGGTTAAAAAATTTCCCGAAGCAAAAAATTCGACCGAGGTAAAAAAAAGACTTTTCAAACTGTATGTTGAAAGCGAAAACTTTGATAAAGCTTTAAAGCTTTGGCCGGAGATAAGCACCACATCGGAAAATAATACCGAATTATTAACAGAATATTTTATAGTATTAACGGGAGCAGGAAAAAACAAAGAAGCTTCCGTATTGGCAAAAAAGATATTAAAGCTTGATCCGGACAATGTTACCGTACTTGAATGGCAAGCCAAAAGATATTATACAAGGGCTGAAAAATTGTACGGAAAAGAGATGAAGGCCTATCAAAAGAACCGCACAAACGCTCAATACAACAAACTTATCGATGCTCTCGACATAGTTAGTAAAGACTTTAACAAATCGCTTAAGATATTTGAAAAGCTTTATAAAATGAGCCCTAAAAAAGAATATGCAAAATACCTGTATTACATTAACGACAGGTTAGACAACAAACAAAAAGCTAAATATTATAAATTGAAAGCGGGAATAAAATAGAAATTTTGGAAAAACATATTTTATCAAAATCAACTTTTATCAGAGGCGTACAATGTCTTAAATCGTTATATCTTCATAACAAAAGACCTTATTTACGCGACAAACTAAGTCCAGAACAACTGGCCAAATTCCGCAGGGGAACGAAACTCGGGATAATTGCTCAAAGGTTATTTCCGGGAGGAATAGACCTTCGTCCCCGCTCTTACAGACAATATGCTCAAAAGCTGGAACAAACCCGTAATTACATTGAAAGTGATAACGAAAATATCATACTTTATGAAGCCGGATTTCAATACGACGGGTTACTTTCTTTTATTGACGTTTTGGTAAAAGACAGAAACGGGTGGACGGCTTACGAGGTAAAAAGTTCTACAAAAATCAGTGAAACATTTCTAATTGATGCGGCTTTTCAGTACTATGTTATAACAAATTCCGGTTTACAACTTAACGACTTCCAAATAATATACGTTAACGAAAATTACAAATACAACGGAAACGAGGATGTAAACCTGAACGACATTTTTATCAAAAAAAGTGTTTTGGATGAAGTGTTAAAAAGACAAAAATTTATTACCGACAAGGTTGAAGAGGAAAAGAAAGTATTTGAATTGGAAAAGTCGCCGCAAATAGAACCCGGAGAACACTGCACAAACCCTTATCCTTGCGATTTTATCGGTCACTGCTGGAAAAAGATTCCGAAAGAAAAATGGCCTGAAATCGAGTATAAAGATGAAAGTTTTTACGACTTTGTCGATGATATTTTAAATATCGCCGGTGGCAAACGGTAAATCACTATAAATACGGAAATTAAACCGTCGTTAATTTTTTTTATTAACAATTACCGTAAATTAAGTTTCTATAATTACCTTTGAAATATGGAAGCCAACAAAAATAAATCGCTTAAAAGAAGCTCATTATCAGCATCAAACGAGATTGATCAAGCCATACTTGAGCAAGGGAAAATACCTCCGCAAGCCGTTGACTTGGAAGAAGCCGTTTTAGGTGCCATGATGCTTGAAAAAGATGCCGTTACCGCAGTTATCGACATCTTAAAACCCGAAGTTTTTTATAAAGAAGCTCATCAAAAGATTTTCAAAGCAATATATAATCTCTTTTCACGCTCTGAACCGGTAGATATCCTTACGGTTACCAACGAACTGAAAAGTAACGGCGAACTTGATATGGTAGGCGGTCCTTATTACATAACCATGCTTACCAGCCGGATTGCCTCGGCAGCTAACATTGAATATCATGCGCGTATTATCCTGCAAAAGCACATCCAACGCGAACTGATAAAAATTTCCACGGAAATAATAAAAGAAGCATATGAAGACACAACGGATGTTTTCAATCTTCTGGACAAAGCCGAGCAAAACCTTTTTAATGTTTCGGAAACTAACCTGAGGAGAAATTACGAGGATATGACATCCCTCGTAAGACAAGCCATTCAAGATATTGAAAGTGCAAAAAATGCCGACAACTCGTTCAGAGGTGTACCTTCGGGATATACCGAACTTGACAGAATAACATCGGGTTGGCAAAAATCCGATCTTATAATACTTGCCGCACGTCCTTCTATGGGTAAAACTGCTTTTGCCCTGTCGATAGCGCGTAACGTTGCGGTGGATTTCGACATGCCCGTTGCCGTTTTCTCGCTTGAGATGTCTGCCGTGCAACTTGTTACAAGATTGATTTCCGCAGAATCGGAAATACCGGCAGACAAATTAAAAAAAGGTGACCTTGCAGAACACGAATGGCATCAGTTAAACAGCAAAATAAGTAACCTTTCCGAAGCCAAAATTTTTATAGACGACACCCCTGCCCTGTCAATTTTCGAGCTTAGAGCAAAATGCCGCAGATTAAAACAGCAACACGATATCCAAATGATATTTATTGACTACCTGCAATTGATGACTTTGGGTGGCGACAGCAAAGGTAACAGGGAACAGGAAATAAGTCAGATTTCCAGGTCGTTAAAGGCATTGGCAAAAGAACTTGACATACCTATTCTGGCATTGTCCCAGCTTAGCCGTCAGGTGGAAAACAGACCGGGACAAAGTAAAAGACCAATATTGTCAGACTTGCGTGAATCAGGTGCAATTGAGCAGGACGCCGACCTTGTTTTATTTATTTACCGTCCCGAATATTACAAACTTGATGAGTTTGAAGACGGAACACCGACTGAAGGTATCGCAGAAATTTTAATAGCAAAACATAGAAACGGCGCAGTGGGCGATATAAAACTTAAATTTATCAAACATCTCGCTAAATTTGAAAACCTTGACAACGACCCGGCTCTTCAATCCGGGGGATACGGTGTTACGGATGTGTCAGCCGGAATTATCACCAAAGCGTCCAAAATGAATGACTTTGACGATTTCGATGATATGGAAGATGGAAATTTTGACAAAGGCAACCCTTTTTAACAAACAGAAACGGATATGATAGTCGTTACAGGAGCTGCAGGATTTATAGGCAGTGTTCTTACCGGAAAATTAAACGAAGAAAGACTAACGGATCTTATCCTTGTTGACAAATTTGACAATCCCGAAAAAAATAAAAACATAAAAGGAAAATTATTTTCGGAAAAAATCGACAGAAATTCGTTTTTTTCGTGGCTTGACAGCAATCACGAAAATGTGGATTTCATTTTACACATCGGAGCCCGTACCGACACAACCGAATTCGATAAATCTGTTTTTGATAAGCTTAACCTTAACTATTCAAAAAAAGTCTGGGAAAAAAGTTCGGAATACGAAATACCGTTAATTTATGCATCTTCGGCGGCAACATACGGTATGGGAGAGTTCGGCTACAAAGACGACCATGATATAGTTTACAAACTGAAACCCCTAAACCCTTACGGTGAATCGAAAAACGAATTTGACAAATGGGCTTTAAAACAAGATAAAAGGCCACCTTTTTGGGCCGGATTAAAATTTTTCAATGTTTACGGTCCAAATGAATATCATAAAGGACGCATGGCATCTGTTATCTTCCATGCTTATCGGCAGATAAAAAATACAGGAAAAGTAAAATTATTCAAATCACATAATCCTGATTTTAAGGATGGTGAACAATTAAGGGATTTTGTTTACGTAAAAGACGTTGTTGATGTTATCGTGTATTTAATGAATACCCAACCCGAATCCGGATTGTACAATCTGGGTACCGGCAAAGCAAGAACGTTTTTAGACCTTGCAAAAAACACTTTTGAAGCTCTTGATATGAAACCGGACATTGAATTTATAGATACTCCCGGAGACATCAGGGATAAATATCAATATTTCACTCAAGCGGATATGTCCAAACTGATCTCAACCGGATACAACAAGCCATTTACCGCACTGGAAAACGGTATCGACGATTACGTAAGAAACTATCTTACGGAAAACAAATATTACTAAAATTTGTTTTTTCGTATTATTCCGGGAAGCTGTTTTAAAGCAACGTGACGTTTCCAATATTCCCTAACCTCCACGGCAGGTGAGCCCATATAAGTTTTTCCCGTTCCGGACGGAATACTTTTATCAACGGCTGAGGTAGCCAATATTTGCGCTCCTTTACCGATTACAATATCTTTATTTATAGAAACATTAGCCCACAAAATAACATCGTCTTCAATAACGGTAACTCCAGCTATTGCCGCAAATGCTCCGATAAGGCAATTTTTACCTATTACGGTGTCATGACCTACCTGGCAATGATTATCAAATTTGGTCCCTTCACCTATTCTGGTATCGGCTGTAACGCCTTTATCTATGGAGCATAAAGCTCCTATTTCAACATTATTCTCAATTACCACCCTTCCTGCGGAATGGAATTTTTTGTATCCTCCGGGTCGCCGTTGGAAATAATATGCATCGGCACCTAAAACCGAACCGGAATGAATTATAACATTATCACCGATAACCGTATTATCGTAAATACTGACATTGGCATGAATAATACAATTTTTACCTATCTTAACATTATTGCCTATGAAAGTACCCGGCTGAATGATTGTCCCCTCTCCTATTTCAGCTGTTTCACTAATCAACGACGATGAAGGCTTAAAAGGTTTGAATTTTAATATCAGTTTGTTGAAAGCGTCAAAGGGTGATTCGTGATAAAGCAAGACTTTATTTTCGGGTGCTTCCATACGTTTATTGATAATAATCACGGAAGCTTCCGAGTTTAAAACCTTGTCATAATATTTGGGATGGTCCACAAAAGTAACATCGCCTTTGCGCACCACATGAAGTTCATTAAGACCTTTAGACACAAAACTGCCATCACCAATGATTTCGGCATTGATAATGGCAGCAATTTCTTTAACGGTTAAAGGTTTGGGAAAGTCCATTATTCTTTTACTCTTTCTGAATATTCTCCCGTTCTGGTATCAACTTTTATTTTATCACCGGTGTTAATGAACAACGGCACTTTAACGGTGGCACCCGTTTCAACGGTAGCATCTTTAAAAGTATTTGTTGCCGTATTTCCTCTTTCACCGGGTTCGGTATAAGTAACTTCAAGAGTAACATAAGCCGGCATTTCGACATATAAAGGGGTTTCGGTTTCGGCATGATAAGCTATCATCACCTCTTGCCCTTCTTTCAACAATTCCGGAGCAGGTATTAAACTTTTGTCAACAAAAGTCTGCTCATAATTTTCCATATTCATAAAGTGGTAGGTATCACCTTCGTTGTACAGAAATTGGAAAGGCCTTTTTTCCACTCTTTGAACGTTAATTTTTACACCCGAATTAAATGTGTAAGGAAGGACCCTTCCTGTTTTCAGGTTTTTAAGTTTTGTTCTTACAAAAGCGGAACCTTTTCCCGGTTTAACATGCTGGAATTCAACAATTGTCCATAACTCTCCGTTATGTTCAATTACGAGTCCGTTTCTAAAATCTGATGTAGTAGCCATATTCGTTTTTTTATTTTTTCTGTAATTATACTCTGTCTCTTATACTGACATAACCCTTCATTATTCCTCTTTGGGAATTATTGATGAAGCTTAATATTTCATCCCTGTCGGGTGTTGCCGGTACATTTGCTTCGATATATCTCACGGCTTGGGTTATATTTCTTCCTTTCAAATAAAGTATCCTGTAAATTTCCTGGATTGCATTAATACGTTCATTAGTAAAGCCGCGTCTTCTCAAACCAATTGAGTTAACACCCACAAAAGAAACGGGCTCTCTTCCCGCTTTTGTAAAAGGAGGCACGTCTTTCCTCACCATACTACCTCCCGAAATCATAGAATGGGCGCCGATATGAACAAATTGGTGTACCGCCGACAATCCTCCTAAAATAGCCCAATCGTGAACCTCAATATGTCCTGCAAGATTACATGCATTGGCAAGAATGACGTTATTACCGATTCTACAATCGTGAGCTATATGAACGTATGCCATCAGCAAACAGTTATTACCGATAACAGTTTCCATACTGGCTTTTGTTCCGCGGTTAATGGTAACAAATTCACGGATAGTCGTATTGTCACCGATTTTAACTATCGTTTCTTCCCCTGCAAATTTAAGGTCTTGCGGTATTGCCGAAATAACCGCCCCGGGAAATATTTTACAATTTTTTCCTATGCGGGCACCTTCCATTATGGTAACATTGGAACCTATCCAAGTACCTTCTTCTATCACCACATTTTTTTCTATGTTCACAAACGGCTCTATTACCACATTGGGAGCTATTTTAGCCTGCGGATGAACATAAGCCAAAGGTTGATTCATTTTTTAATCTTTTCTATTATTTATTCTTTATTATCTGAGCCGTCAGATTGGCTTCCATAACAACTTTATCACCTACAAAAATCTTTCCATAAGTTGTTGTTATTCCTCTTTTTGCCGCCGTTAACAGCAAAGAGAAAACCAAAACATCTCCCGGCACAACTTTAGAACGGAATCTTACGTCATTTATTTTTAAAAAGTAGGTGGAATATTTTTCGGGCTCATCAACTTTGCTGAGGAAAAAAACACCTCCGGCTTGTGCCAATGCCTCTACCTGTAAAACACCGGGCATTATGGGTTCATCCGGAAAGTGACCCGCAAAAAAAGGTTCGTTCATCGTAACGCTTTTTAGTGCCACTATCCGTCTGTCATCTACATATAAAACTTTGTCTATCAACAAAAAAGGAGGCCTGTGCGGAATAATCTTTTTGATATCGTTAATATCATACACAGGATCTGCATAAATGTCAAAAGGGGGTTGAATAATTTCTAAATTTTCACTCATAATCGTTTTATTTTGTGTTTTAATTGTTTTGCAAATTCAGTGTTCGTGTAATGACCCGGGCGTACGGCTTTAATTTTTCCCAAAAGATTTCCTCCCAACAGTTTAAGGTCACCTATCAAGTCAAGTAATTTATGCCTTGCCGGCTCATTGTCAAAATATAAATCCAAATTATTTAATATTCCTATATCTTTTACTTTTACTTTCGGTTTATTAAAAAGTTCCGCAAGGCGGTCAAGTTCTTCCTGTTCAACAACTTTATTGACAAATACGATGGCATTACTCATATCCCCGCCTTTTATCAGGTTGTTATTGAGCAGGTACTCCAATTCGTGTAAAAACACAAAAGTCCGGCATTTTGCTATTTCCGTTTTAAAATCTTTTAAATCGTCAAGTTTAGCATATTGTTTGCCCAAAACTTTCGTTTCATAGTCTATCTCCACCTCAACGGAAAACTTTTCGGCAGGTTCTATTGAAATGTATATCTTTTTCTCCGGGATTTCGAAAACCACTTTTTCGTCAACAGTATAATATATTTTAGGTTCGTTTTGTTCCCGTATTCCCGCTTCTTCCAATATCTCCACATATTTTATAGCCGAACCATCCATTATCGGCATCTCCTCCATGTCAATGTCAATCAACACGTTGTCTATTCCCGTGCCCGATAATGCCGCCAATACATGTTCAATAGTGAAAATCTTTACACCGTTTTTTCCCAATGTCGTACCTCTGTCCGTGGAAATAACATTGTCGATAGTTGCATCAATAACGGGTTGTCCTTCCACATCAACCCTTCTGAATTTAATACCGTGATTTTCTTTGGCAGGTCTGAAAGTTAATGTTCCGGTTTGTCCTGTATGTAGTCCGCTTCCGGTAATGGAAACGGTTTTATTTATCGTCTTTTGAGAATCTGTCATTTAGACTTTTATAAATTTAAAGTGGCAAATTTAAGAAAAAATAAAAACATACCTTATAATACCCGTAACACGTTATTTTACAAGGTATTAAAGCTTTACTGATTTTACCGAAAGATTACTTTCTTTTAATTATTTTTTCCAGTTCATTTAAACGTTTTACAATCGCCCCCAAGTTTTTAAAATGTACGTATGAGCGCCTGAAATCCGACATTTTAAATGCAGGCGACCCTTCAACGGCTTCACCGGATTTAAAGTTTTTGGAGATACCCGATTGTGCCTGAACCATTACTCCGTCGGCAATGTTCAAATGTCCCGAAAATCCAACCTGACCGCCAACCATCATGTTTTTACCCAGTTTGGTGGAACCTGATATACCCGTTTGGGCAGCTATAACGGTATTTTCGCCGATAACAACATTATGTGCAACTTGAATAAGGTTATCCAGCTTAACTCCTTTTTTTATTATTGTTGAGCCCAAAGTAGCCCTGTCAATAACGGTATTACTTCCTACCTCGACATTATCCTCAATAACAACATTTCCTATTTGCGGGACCTTTTTATATTCTTCATCATGTGGTGCAAAGCCGAAGCCGTCGCTGCCTATAACAGCTCCCGCATGAATGGTACAATTATCTCCTATAACACAATCGTCATAGATTTTAACACCGGCATAAATTGTGGTTCCTTTACCGATTTTAACATTATCACCCACGGTAACATTTGGATAAATTTTGGTGCCGTCACCTATCACACTGTTTTCACCTATTACCGCAAATTCCCCAACATAAACACCGGTCCCCGTTTTAGTCGTTTCTGCGATATGCGACTTTTCCGAAATGCCGGTTTTTTGTTTTTTTTGACTGTTATAAAACTCCAGAAGACTTGCAAAAGCGGAATATGCATCTTTTACTCTTATCAATGTTGACTTAACGGGTTTTTCGGGATTAAAATCATCATTAACTATAACAATCGATGCATCAGTGTTGTAAATATATTTTTCGTAAGCGGGATTTGCAAGAAAACTTAATGTTCCGGGTTTACCTTCTTCTATCTTCGAAAGATTTGAAACTTTAACGTTTTCGTCACCGTCAATTTTACCGTTAAGCACTTCAGCTATCTGTTTTGCAGTAAATTCCATAACCTTTTGTTTTAAAACCAAATGCAAAAAAACAAAAAATAAGCCGCTTCCACGGATGGTAACGGCTTATTGTTGATAAATATTTGTTAAAAGATATTAAATAATACCCTGATCATACATTGCGTTTGCAACTTTCAGGAAAGCGGCAACGTTGGCTCCTTTTACATAATCAACGTAACCGTCGTCGCATTTACCGTATTTAACGCAATTGTCATGAATACTCTTCATTATATGTTTCAATTTGGCATCCACCTCTTCGGCCGTCCACATAAGTTTCATTGAGTTTTGAGTCATTTCAAGACCCGAAGTGGCAACACCACCTGCATTTACGGCTTTTGCCGGTCCGAATAAAATTTTATTTTCTTTAAAAACTTCAATAGCTTCAGGTGTTGAAGGCATATTAGCTCCTTCCGCAACACAAATAACACCGTTGCTTACAAGTTTTTCGGCATCTTCTTTGCCCAGTTCGTTTTGTGTTGCGCAAGGCATTGCAACATCCACTTTAACTTCCCAAGGACGTTTTCCGCTGTAGAATGTAGCTTCAGGGAATTCCTCTGCATAAGGAGAAACGATATCCTGGTTTGTTGCACGCAATTCGAGCATATAATCTATTTTTTCACCTGATACACCTTCAGGATCATAAATATATCCGTCGGGTCCCGAAAGTGTAACAACCTTACCTCCGAGCTCGGTAATCTTTTTAACGGCTCCCCATGCTACATTACCGAAACCCGAAACGGCAACCGTTTTACCTTTAAAAGATTCGCCGATAGTGGCAAGCATCTCCTGGGCAAAATATACGGCTCCGAATCCCGTTGCTTCGGGACGTATCAAACTACCTCCCCAACCTGTTCCTTTTCCGGTGAGAACTCCGTTATGCTCACGTTGCAGTTTTTTGTACATTCCGAAAAGGTAACCTATCTCTTTTCCTCCCACACCGATATCGCCTGCCGGAACATCGGTTTCGGGACCGATAACATGCCAAAGCTCAAGCATAAATGCCTGGCAAAATCTCATTATTTCCGCATCTGATTTACCCTTCGGATTAAAATCGGAACCTCCTTTACCTCCACCCAAAGGTAATGTGGTAAGGGCATTTTTGAAAATCTGTTCAAAACCCAAAAATTTTAAAATACTGATTGTTACGCTGGGGTGAAACCTCAATCCGCCTTTGTAAGGTCCTAAGGCATTGTTAAACTGAACACGGTAACCGATGTTAACTTGTACATTACCTTCATCATCAACCCACGGCACTTTAAAAGTAAATACACGGTCCGGTTCTACCAGCCTTTCGATAATTCCGGCGGATTCAAAATGCGGATTTTCGTTAACTACGTCAACGATAGTTTCCAAAACTTCGCGAACAGCTTGAAGATATTCGGGTTCTCCCGGATGCCTGGCTTCAAGGTTGTTCATAATTTTATCAAGGTTCATCGCTTTAATATTTTTATTTAAAGTTTTAATTACTGTTAACAATACAACGGAATGAATTGATTACGTGTATCGTAAC
This sequence comes from Bacteroidales bacterium, assembly GCA_015489465.1. GTDB lineage: Bacteria > Bacteroidota > Bacteroidia > Bacteroidales > F082 > B16-G9. The sequence continues at coordinate 17,164 of WFZS01000112.1, forward strand.
CCCCTTTTTACCATTGGGACTTACGGTTGGTTTATAATAGTCCGCCAACTACAAAAGAGAGTTTATCACTCCCGTTATATTGTTAATCTTTTCACTGCAAATGTATAAGTGAATTTCAAATATTTAACTGATTTTTAATCAATTTTAGAGAAACATATAAAATTACGTGAATAACTTAGTTAATACCCGTTTTTTACCTTTCCGTTTTCCCAGTAAATTACATCTTTAAGATTACCGTTGATATCATAAGACTTTTCGGGACCGTCTTTTTTATTGTTTTTGTAATGAACCTCTCTTTTAGGTTTTCCGTTCGGCCACCAGGCTTTTAAGACGCCTGTACCATTGTTAAAACTACCCACTCCTTGAATGTTACCGAATTTGTCATAGTAAACCCATCTGCCTTCGTACAATCCTTTTTTATAAAAACCTTCTACTTTTACTTTACCGCCCGGAAACCATTGGACCGCTCTCCCTTCAAGAGTATCGTGTATATAGTTTTCTTCCGATATTTTATTACCGACAACATCATAATTAACGGTTTTTCCTTCCTTTTTTCCATTAACATAATGCGTAATACTTTCCACTTTACCGTTTTCGTAATATCGAATCATGTCACCGTCAAGGATATTATCGCGGTAAAAAGCCTTTTGTTCCATATTGCCGTTTTCGTAAAACCAAACGGCTTCACCGTTTAGCTTACCGTGTTTATATGTCAGCTTGGATTTTACAAAACCGTTATTCCAATGTTCCACTTTTGTATCCGAACACGATGTTAACGGCAATAAAAAAACAGAAACCAAAATGATTATTAAAACACTGTTAATCCTCATTTTTCTTTTTATAAATAACCGGAGGAATAAGGTCGCTTTCCGGTAATCTTGTTACTTTATAATCTTGTATTTTTAAAATATTCCACATTACATTTTCAAATCCATTACCATCACTTTTAACATTGATAAATTTAAATCCGTTTTCCATCATCATTTCATCGACGAAAGGAAGACATTTAAAAAACTTTTTGTCATAGTCGGCAAGATGTTTGGCAAAAAACCAGGTAATATCATAACCGGCAAAGGCATACTTGCCGGGGTAAGTAAAATAAGAGGTTATAAAATTATCAATAAAGTTTTTCACATCGTAATCAGTGGTATCAACATAATAACTTGAAAAGTAGGTAAGAGAAAAGTTATTGTATAATTTATAATCGGGTCTGTTAACGGTTTCCCAATAAGGCATGCCGACAACGTTAATATCAAATGTGTCTTTGAGAACATTCAGGCGGTTTAAAACATCCATAATAAACGGCTTATTGTTTCCGTAAACTATAACAAGGTTTTTTCTTACCGTGGAGCCGTTTTTTTCCAAAGACGCAATACCTTCTTTATTATAATCTATGTAAACCAATTCGTTGTCAAAAAGCGTGCTGTCAAACAAATCAGCGGTTACCGACTCAGGCAAAACGGTTTTTCCTTCAACTGAAAAGCCCTCCTTTTTCTCCTCGTCGTCCCTTTGGGAATATTCAATATATGCATTGTTTATTGCAACATTTGAGATTTTCACGGTTCGGGGAATTACCGAAATAACGGAGTCTTTTAACTTTTTAATTAAGTCGAAATCCTTATATGAATTTTGAGTTATCAAAAAAATCTTGTCGTGAAGGTGTCTGTCTTTAATTACCTTTTGCAATAACGGTATTTCAAAAACTTTTCCGGGTTTAACCTTTACGATATTATTATATTTTTCAGTCATATCCTCCCTGAAAGTAAACGGATTTACCAAAGGAATGTTAAAGTTTTCGGCAAAAAGAGCAACTTGATCAAAGCTGTTACTGTAAAACGGACCTATTATCAAATCCATATCTTTCAATTCCGGAGTTTGAAGAGTTTTAATGGTTTTTGTAACCTTATCGTCAACATCACAAACATAAAACTCTAAATTATATCCCTGTTTTTTTAGAGAATCCATGGCAATAAATGCTCCTTCAATAAATTCGACAAACCAAAAAGGTTTGAAATTTCCCTGATAACGACCCAAAAATTCGTCGTAATCCAAACTGTCGAGTTCCTCTAAAAACAACGGCACCATTAATGCTATTTTATAAAGCCTTGATTTATCGGGAGACGGAACACATTTTTTCTCATTTGTTTTTCCCGATAAAAATTTTTCCGGATTTTCCTCTTCACTTTTCTCCTTAGTAACAATAGCTCCGTGTCCCGCTCTTATTTTTACAACCTGACCCGGCAATAGTTTATTTTTAATATCGGGATTATCCGCTTTTATTTGCTCTTTTGACACACCGAATAATTGAGCTACTTTTTTAACCTTTGTTTTATATGGGATTTTATAAAGAATAAACTTTCTTTTCGACTTCACTTCGGGTATTCGCAATTCATCGCCCGGTTTAATCTCTTTATTAAACAACTTACTATTAAGTTCATAAAGTTCATCCAACTGAACACCGAACTTTCTTGCAATCTTAAAAATATTATCTCCTTTGAGTGCTTTATAAACAAAATAACCGGGGGTCTGCTCTTTTTGAACAATTTCTTTTTTCCCGTAAACATCTGAAATAGTACTGTTTTTCGTTAATGCCGCCGATGCAGTTTCGGGAAGACGCAACCTGTCACCGGGATGTAAAACGGCCAAACCCGGATTTACCTCTTTTATATCGTTGACCGAGATACCGTATTTTTTGGCGATACTGTAAAAAGTTTCACCTTTTTTTACCACATGCCTGTAGTTTTCAAGAACTTTAATATCAGGGTTAAAACTGACGTTTCCGGTCTCTATTTTTTCAGTATTACCGTTTAAATTCAAATTATTATTACGGATATTTTTATCCAATAAAGAAAATGACGATTCCACGGGTATTTTAATATATTGGCCTGTTTTAAGAGGTTCTTTTATACCCGGATTAGCGAGACGAATATACCTTTCGGGTATATTATAAATTTTTGCAATCGCCCCTAATGTTTGATTTTTTTTAACAATGTGATAAAAGTAATCGAACTTTGCTTGTTTTCGTTCGTTCACCAGTTCCGTATCCTTGTTTATAGTTGGTATCCGTAACTTCTGTCCTATTTTAAGATTATTGTTTTCAAGTTCGGGATTTTCAAATTTAAGCTCATCAACGGTAACATTGTAAGCTTTTGCTATGGAATATAAAGTTTGACCTTTGGTAACGGTATGGATGTAATAAGATTTGCCGTCTATCTCTTCAATAACATTACTTTTTCTTATTTCAACTTTTTCTTGCGAAACAACAGTTCCGAAAAACGTTAAAAAAAATATTAGTGATAATAATACTTTAGTTTTCATAAAATATTTTTCTAAAACTTACCAAAGTTAAAAAACTATTTATTGTTATTCCCATTCGATAGTTGCGGGAGGTTTTGAACTAATGTCATAAACCACCCGGTTCACACCTTTAACCCTGTTAATTATCTCGTTTGACACTTTGGCTAGAAATTCATAAGGCAATTTCGACCAGTCGGCAGTCATGCCGTCTGTGGATTCCACAGCTCTGAGAGCAACGACATTTTCATAAGTTCTTTCATCACCCATAACACCTACCGAGTTGACAGGCAACAAAATAGCGCCGGCTTGCCATACCTTGTTGTACAAACCTTGTTTTTTCATTTCCTCAATGTAAATGTAGTCAACTTCCTGTAAAATCTTGACCCTTTCGGGAGTAATTTCTCCCAATATCCTTATTCCCAGTCCGGGACCCGGGAAAGGATGTCTTTCAAGCAAATGTGAAGGCATTCCCAACGCTTTTCCTATTCTTCTTACCTCATCCTTAAAAAGCGTATTCAAAGGCTCAACGACTTTCAACTTCATAAAATCGGGAAGTCCGCCTACATTATGATGTGATTTTATAGTTGCCGACGGTCCTTTTACCGAAACGGATTCTATTACATCCGGATAAATTGTTCCTTGAGCAAGCCATTTTACATCTTCAATCAACTTTGCTTCGTGGTCAAAAACTTCAATAAAAGTTTTACCGATAGCTTTACGTTTCTCTTCCGGATCTGTCAATCCTTTTAATGCATCGTAAAACTTACGCGAGGCATCCACACCTTTAACATTAAGTCCCATATCTTTGTAGGAATGGAGGACATCTTTAAATTCATTTTTTCTCAGCAGCCCGTTATCTACAAAAATACAATAGAGATTTTTTCCGATGGCTTTATTAAGTAACACGGCTGCCACCGAGGAATCGACACCTCCGGACAGACCTAAAACGACTTTATCGTTACCTAGTTTTTCTTTCAGGTTTTTAACCGTTGTGTCGATAAACGAATCCGGAGTCCAATTTTGATGACAACCGCAAATGTCAACAACAAAATTCTTTAAAAGTTGCGTTCCTTCTTTTGAGTGATATACTTCGGGATGAAACTGGATGCCGTAAGTTTCTTCACCTTCAACTTTAAAACCTGCAACATCAATGTTATTTGTACCCGTTATTATTTTAAAATTACCGGGAAGTTTTAAAATAGTGTCTCCGTGCGACATCCAAACTTGGCTGCCGTCGGAGATACTTTTCATCAAGCTGCAACTTCTGTCTATATATCTTAGATTTGCCCTTCCGTATTCGCGTATTTTTGAAGGCATAACCTCTCCCCCGTCGTTCTGTGCAAGAAACTGAGCACCGTAACAAACACCTAACAATGGCAGCTTTCCCCTTATGTTACTTAAATCGGGTACGGGAGCATCTTTATCACGAACCGAATAAGGACTTCCGGATAATATAACACCTTTTATATCTTCCGTAATTTCGGGAATCTTATTATAAGGATGAATTTCACAATAAACATTGAGCTCTCTTACTCTTCTGGCTATCAATTGTGTATATTGAGAACCAAAGTCTAAAATAAGGATGGTTTCTTTCACTTCGGGTGATAATTTATGTTAATATTAATTGGCGACAAAGATAAAGTTTTACAACATTGCGGGAATAAATATTTCATTTTATAATCCACAATTTAATAACCTTTTAAACAGTTGATTTATTGTACAAACCTTTTTCTAACTTTGCAGCTGATTTTTATTACATATTTGTATTATGCGCACAATACTTTTGACAATAATCACATCTTTTGCTTTACTGTTTTTAAGCAATTGCTCGGTGCGTAAATACATCCCCCGGAACGAGTTACTGTTAAGAAGCTATAAAATAATCTACGATTCCACTAAAAACAACGCCATCAGCACATATGACGTAAGAGGATATTTAAAACCTAAGCCCAACAAAAGGTTTCTGGGAACCTATTTCGGTCTTTCCATTTATTACAGGGCACAAAAACATCCTACAAAATTCAGAAAATGGCTAAGCAGTAAGTTCGGTGAAGAACCCGTTTACCTTAATGATATCGACATCGACAAACAACAATCAAATATTACAAAGTTTTTGAATAATTCAGGATTTTTTAAAGCAAAGATAAAACACAAGGTAAAAAAGACGAAAAAGAAAAAAGCAGATATTATTTATTTTATACACCCGGGGAAGCCTTACATTATCGATTCGATTTCTTACGACATAAATGATTCCCTGATAAAAAAATTCGTTTTGGAAACCAAATCCAAAAGCCTCGTAAAAAAAGGTGACATCTTCAATACTTACACCCTTGACGACGAACGCACAAGAATAACTAATGTTTTGAAAAATAACGGATACTATTTTTTCACCCCCAATTACATAAATTTTGTAGTTGACAGCAATTTTAACAGGTATATAGTTAGAATAACAACCGTAATAAATGATATAAAAGTACCCGACGACAATGACCCTAAAAAATTAATTACCAAACCACATAAAAGATATTTTATCAAAAACGTTTTTATAACACCTGACTTCGACCCGTTAAAATACAGTGAATACAAGCCTTTTACCCATAAGATTAACTTTGTCGAGGATTCAATTTATACTTATACATATTATTGTCACCCGCCCAAACCGCGATTTAAAATAAACACTTTTGACCAGGCAATAAAAATAAAACCCGGTAATGTTTATTCATTATCCGATGTTCAGGATACTTACAGAAGACTGTTTAAATATCCGATAATAAAAACCACAAACATAACTTTTGACACGGTTAACATTACAGATGACACTACCGGTAAAAATTACCTGAATACCAATATTAAGATGCAAACCGGTAAACTGAACTATTTCGGAGCTGAAGGCGTTTTGACCAACAGTAGCGGTGATCCGGGCATACGCAGTAATGTTATGGTGGTAAACAGAAATCTTTTCAGAGGTGCCGAAGTATTCAGAATCAGGTTAAACGGCGGTTTTGAAATGCAAACGGTTTTCGACTCGACAGGCGCTTCCTCGTGGTTTAACACTTTTGAAACCGGTGTGGACATGTCTATCATGTTTCCCAGATTCATATCTCCCGTCAGAATGAGAAAATTCACCCAGATGTATAACCCTACAACAACTTTGAATCTGGGATTTAATTTCCAAAGAAGACCCAATTATCACAGAAATTCATCAAATGTTACGGTAAGTTATTTTTGGAAAAAGAATAAAAAATTAAGCTATTTATTATCACCTTTTGTATTGAATTTCGTTAATATATATCCTACTCCGGCATTTGAAGAAATACTTGAAGAAGAAACCAATAAAAGATTAAAAGAACAATATTCCGACCACTTTATTTTAGGTATATCGGGAAGTATTATATATGACAACCAAAAGGTAAAAAAATCACATAATTTCGATTATATACGTTTGGATTTCGAATCGTCCGGTAATGCCCTGTACGCTTTGCAATCGATGGTTCATGCACAAAAAAGCGACGAAGGATTTTACAGAATGTTCGGAGTTCCCTATTCCCAGTATTTCAAAATAAAAGTTGATTACAGACATTATTATCATTTTTCGGAAGCGGATAATGTGCTGGCTGTAAGGGGGTTGATAGGGACGGCAATACCTTATTTAAATTCCAATGAAATACCTTACGAAAAAGGATTTTACGGAGGCGGTGCCAACGATATGCGTGGCTGGAAGTTCAGAAGTTTGGGACCGGGAGCATATCAAGGCGGAAGTAACGATTACGAAAGAATAGGTGACATTCAGCTCGAAGCCAATCTCGAATACAGGTTTACCATTTACGACTGGTTTAAAGGAGCGGGATTTATTGACATGGGTAACATTTGGACTTACAACGACAACTCTTTCCCGGGAGGTGAATTCAAATTCAATGAATTTTACAAGCAAATAGCTATGGATATGGGAATAGGTGCCCGTTTTGACTTTACCTATTTTATTTTCCGTTTGGACGCAGGTATTCCATTCAGAGACCCGGGAAAACCCGCCGGTATGGTATGGAGATTTAAATACTGGCACTTTAGAGATATTTTGCTTAACTTCGGTATCGGTTATCCTTTCTAACGGAAATTTCATTATGACCAAAGAACAATTCGAGAGTAATTTTCTGTCGGCTTTCCCTTTCAACCCCACTTCCGACCAAAAAATTGTTGCCCGGCACCTCGCCGCATTTCATTTCAGCGATAAAACAAACCCTTTGTATCTTTTGAAAGGATATGCCGGAACAGGAAAAACCACGGTAATAAGCACTTACATCAAAGAGGTTCGTAAATTAAAACAAAAATTCGTTTTATTGGCACCTACCGGAAGAGCCGCCAAAGTCCTGACCAAATATACGGGTTTCGGTGCTTTTACCATACACCGTTTTATCTACACCGTAAGAACAGACACCTCGGGTAAAACAAGAATCATACTTAATAATAACAAACTTAATAACACCCTATTTGTTGTTGATGAAGCTTCAATGATAGGCGATGCTACTCAAGGAAACGAATATTTCGAACAACGCAATTTGTTGGATGACCTTTTGCAATATGTTTTTTCGCAAAAAGGAAACAAACTGATATTTGTCGGCGACACGGCGCAGCTTCCTCCCGTAGGTTTAAACATCAGTCCCGCCCTCAATTTGAAATATCTTAAAAGTATTTTCAACATTACCGCCTATGAATACGAGATGAAAGAGGTAATGAGACAATCCCTTGAATCGGGCATATTGCTTTCGGCAACAGAACTCCGGAAAAGAATAGTTAATAATGATTATACTTTACCTTTATTAAAGAGCACTTTTTTTAAAGATGATGTTAAACCGGTTACCGACAGCATGGAGATGCAAGAACTGTTTCAGGAATATTTTTACGGTGACAACTATTTAAACAGCATTGTAATAACAAGGTCCAATAAAAGAGCCAATATTTTCAACGAACAGATAAGAAACCGAATCCTTCAAAGGGAAAACGAACTGGATGCCGGCGACCTTTTGATGGTGGTAAAAAACAATTACTTCTGGCTTACATCCGAAAAGAAATCGAATTTCATAGCTAACGGCGACATTATAGAAATTGTAAGGGTAATGGGAATCTACGAAAACCACGGTTTTAAATTTGCCGATGCGGAAATAAGGCTAACGGACTATCCCGGCGAAAAAAATTTAAGGGTAATGCTTTTGCTCGATACCATTTATTCCGAAAAAGCAAACCTCGGCTATGAAGAACAATCGAAACTTTTTGAATCGCTTAAAGAAGAATACGCATTTTTAAAATCAAAAACCAAAATACTTGCAGCCGTAAAAAGCGACATGCATTACAACGCATTGCAAGTAAAATTCGCTTACGCGATGACTTGTCATAAAACACAAGGGGGACAATGGGAAAATGTATTCATCGATCAGGGTTACATTACCGGAGACATGATAAACAAAGAGTATTTGCGGTGGCTTTATACTGCTTTCACACGTGCTACCAAAAACCTCTTTTTAATGGGTTTCGGCAATCCTGTTATTGAAACCGGAGAAGATTTTTAAGGCACTTTATTGCCGATAACCCCCCTTTAAAATTTAGAATCAATAAAATCTGAAAAACACTTTCAATCTTTAAAATTTAAAATAAATTTGCGCCGATTTTCTTCGGGGCGAGGTGAAATTCCTCACCGGCGGTATAGCCCGCGACTCCCGTAAAAATACGGGACTGATTTGGTGAAATTCCAAAGCCGACGGTTAAAGTCCGGATGGGAGAAGAAAACATAACGGCTGCTTTTTTTGTTTGCCGTTGCTTAGGATATTTACGGTAAAAGTATATCCTGACATATCATGTGTTTGATTCCCCCGTCATTTTCCCTGAAGTAGTAAAAACCGTTTAACAAATTAAAACACATGAAAAGGATAAATTTATTTTTTATTGCCGTAATTTTTTCAATAAGTGCAAATGCACAATACGTTTTATCCGGAAAAGTTGTCAACGAAAAAAGTAAAAAACCCTTAGAATCCGTGCAAATAACCTTAAAGGGTACAAACAACGGGACGGTAAGCGATAAAAACGGAAATTTCAAAATCGAAACGAAAAACAAAAAGGGTGTTCTTCAATTTTTTTCGCTCGGATTTACTCCCAAACAAATAAAATTTTCGCTTGGAAAGAAATCAAAGAACTTGGGTATTGTTGAACTCTCGCCCTCTTCATATTCTCTTGACGAGATAACGATTTCAGCCGGACTGGCGGATAAAACCAATTCACCTGTAACGGTTTACGAAATTCCGTCACAAGAAATTAAAGAAAAATTGGGGACCCAACCGCTACCTCTTGTATTAAATGACATTCCGGGAGTTTTCAGCACATCAACAGGCGGCGGAACAGGCGATGCTCAAGTCAGCATCAGAGGGTTTAAACAAGAAAATATAGGAGTTTTAATAAACGGTATTCCCGTTAACGGAGAAGAAAACGGATTGCTTTACTGGAGCAATTGGCAAGGTCTTGCCGAAGCATCGGCAAAAATACAAGTACAAAAGGGTCCGGGAGTCGCAAATATGGCTATTAACGCCGTTGGCGGCAGTATCAATATTGAAACCATAAATCCTTCAAATAAAAAAAGCGGAACGGCTTCTGTGGGGATATCCTCGTTCGGAAACACAAAAATGACCGTTGCAATAAACACAGGCAAAATGGATAACGGGTGGAAAGTTTCTTTTTTAGGTAGTTACGAACACGGGCCCGGTTTTGTGGATGCCACTTACGTTAGAAGTTGGGCATATTATCTTAGCGCAACAAAAAAAATAAATAAAAGAAACAAGATTAACATCACTTTTCTAGGTTCCCCTCAAAAGCACGGTCAAAGAACCCTTAGACTGACATACGACGAAATAAGAAAACACGGCTATTTTTTCAATAAAGATTGGGGAGGATATAACGGTAAAATAAAAACTGCGTCCGAGAATTTTTATCACAAACCGTTTTTTACATTAAATCACATATTTGCAATAGATAAAGGTAAAAAACTGACGACAACATTGTATATCGTACACGGTAGCGGCGGTGGATTATGGTCGGAAAGCTTTAATTACGCGCCTTCAATTTTTACGTACAGAAATGCATCGGAACAAATAGATTGGAATACCATTTACAATAACAATGCAAATAATACGGATATATACGTTTTGGCAAATGGCGATACCGTTACCGGATTTTCTAAAAATATCCAAACAAAATTTCTAGCAAGTCATATCATTACAGGCATAATGTCAAATTACAGTCAAAAGCTAAGCAACGGATTAACTTTCAAAACCGGTATCAATTACAAATATTTCAACTCGTTTTTACGTGAGGAAGTTTATGACCTTTTGGGAGGCGACTTTTTTATTGAAGATTATTCATGGTCGTTAGCCGGAGTCTCGAACAGAAACCAGATAAAATTACCCGGCGATATCGTAAAAGTTGACAACAATTCTATTATAAACTTTGTCAGCTGTTATACTCAACTGCTTTTTAAAAATTACAAGTGGAACGGATACATATCATTAAACGGAAACAGCAATTTTTACAAAAGAATAGACAGGTATAATTACATTACCGATATCTCCAGCGATTTAATTGTTAAGCCCGGTTTCGACGTCAGAACGGGGTCGGCATATAAAATCAACGACAATAACAAACTATACATAAACGGTGCATATTTCAGTAAAGCACCTTATTTTAAATACGTTTTCGGAAACTTCAACAACACTCCCGTTCAAAATCTTGAAAATGAAAAGGTGACAACAATAGAAGCGGGATATACGCTAAACAAATCGGATATTTCATTTTCCTTAAACGGTTATATCACCTCTTGGAAAAATGTTTCGATGCTTTCAAACGAATATATTCAATTGGAAGACAACAACTATTCAAGAGCTATGGTAAACGGTTTAAACTCATTACATCAAGGCGTTGAAAGTACATTGACGTATAAGCTGAATAACGGTTGGAAACTTTCCGCTTTTGCATCATTGGGTAATTTTAAATGGACCAATGATGTGGAAGCCACCTTAATTAATAACGATAACATTGTCGTAGATACCGTTTTTGTTTATGCAAAAGACCTTTATGTGGGAGGAACGGCACAGCAACAAGCCGGAGCAAATTTCAATTTTAATGTTTTTAAACTAATCAATGTAAATGCGGAATGGATTTGGTTCGGAAAACTTTATGCCGATTTTAACCCGTTAAACAGAAATAACCCTGATGACAGAACCCAACCTTACAAATTTCCCGATTACAATATTTTCAACATGTATTTAAACATACCGTTTTCCTTAAATGATAAACAAGCCGGAGTGGATATGGGTTTTTACAACATTTTTAATAAACATTATATCGAAACGGGAGAAGACGGAGAAAATCACGATTTATACTCTTTCAAAGGATTTTGGAATCCGGGATTTAACTTCAATATCAAGTTGAGTTTTTATTTTTAGAAACCACATTAAAAAATGTAAAAAAATGCACTTTTATTTTACATAAAACTTATGTATAGCAGCCGTTAAACCTGTTAATAACATTAAAACATTACAATATAAAAAAAATAAGAAAATCTCTTATAACACCCGTATCGCGTTGATAATCAGTTTAGTTAACAGGTTCTTTAAGGTGTATCATGCAATAAAGCTTTAAATGTTAACATTTTTTTAACGTTTGCATTAATATTTATTGGGATAATTACATACATTTGACGACATTAACATTTGTTAACAAAAAATTGAAAACCAGAATTAACAATCAAAATTTTAGCTTATGAAAAGAAAAAATTTACTTCTTTTGGTAGTTGCGATGATGTTTGCAATTACCACATTCGCACAAGGAGTTATTCAAGGTGTTGTTAAAGACGCCAATACCGACGAAACTCTTGTCGGTGCAACAGTAATGGTTAAAGGAACCACAATAGGTGTTACTACCAACCTCGACGGTAGCTTTTTATTAGTGGCTCCTGCAGGTGACATTACACTTGAAGTATCCTATGTTGGTTATGAAACCGTTGACAAAAATCTTACTGTTAAAGACGGTTCGACTTACAACATCGGGGACATCAAACTTAAATCGAGTGCTATAGGTCTTGACGAAGTTAGCGTTATGGCTTCTGTGGCTGTTGACAGAAAAACACCTGTTGCAGTTTCAACACTTGACGCTCAAACCATCCAAGATCAACTCGGAAGCCAGGAGTTTCCGGAAGTAATGAAAACCACTCCCAACGTTTACGTTACAAAACAAGGTGGTGGTTTTGGTGACGCACGTATCAATGTTCGTGGTTTCGACCAAAGAAACGTAGCCGTTATGATTAACGGTATTCCCGTTAACGACATGGAAAACGGTTGGGTATATTGGTCAAACTGGGCAGGTTTGGGCGATGCAACACGTACCATTCAGATTCAAAGAGGTCTCGGAGCTTCAAAACTTGCCATTAACTCCGTTGGTGGTACAATTAACATTATCACAAAAACCACCGATATGAATAAAGGCGGTTCTTTTGAAGCGGGACTTACTTCATACGGACGTTACAAAGCAATGTTAACATTGTCAACAGGTAAACTGAAAAGCGGAACAGCCATTACTTTTGTAGGTTCAAGAACAGCAGGCAAAGGTTACATCGACGCAACTTATGTTGATGCTTGGTCATACTTCCTTTCGGTTTCTCAAGACATAGGTAAAAAACACCAGTTGGTATTTACAGCTATCGGTGCACCTCAAAGACACGGACAACGTGACGGATATTACATGCTTGACTCTACTCAATTTGAAAAATACGGTCCCAAATACAACCGTAACTGGGGTTGGTTAGGCGGAGAATTACTTAACATCCGTGAAAATTATTACCACAAACCTCAATTCGCTTTAAACTGGTACTGGACAATCAATGAAAAAGCTTTCTTGGCTACATCATTATATTATTCATTCGGCCGTGGTGGCGGTTCAGGTCCTTTGGGAATGAAACCTTACAAATACGAACCTCCTTTGACAAATTACGGTCAATATGACTGGGATGCTATGGTTGACATTAACGCTGAAAACGTTGATACGGCTTTAGCTATAGAAGCAGGCGAATTTACGGTAAACGACAATGGCGATACAACTTTCAACCATAATTCAAAACACATTATCCGTAACTCCGTAAACAACCACAACTGGTTAGGATTACTTTCAACTTTGAATTATGATTTCAATATTCACTGGACATTAACGGCAGGTATCGACTCACGTCACTACAAAGGTGAACACTACCGTGAAGTTAAAAACCTTTTGGGTGGTGATTACTGGTACGATTCAAAATTCGGTGCTGCACGTCGCGGTGATAAAATCGCTTACTGGAACGACGGTATAGTTAATTATGCAGGACTGTTTGCACAAATGGAATATTCAGCAGGTAACTTCAATGCTTTCCTTGCAGGAACATTCTCAAACACCTGGACTCAAAGAATCGACTACCGTACATATTTACCCGATAATCCGGAAGCAAAAAGTGAAACCCTTTCAAATTCGGGTTATAACTTTAAAGTAGGTGCCAACTATAACTTCAACGAACATAACAATATCTTTGTTAACGGCGGATACTATTCACGTGTTCCGTTCTTCCGTTTCCATTTCTTAAATTACAGAAACGATGTTAACCCTGATCTTAAAAACGAAAAAGTTTATGCCGCTGAAGTTGGTTACGGTTTGAAACTCGCCAAATTTAACTTGAGATTCAACGGGTATTATTCCGTATGGGATGATATTTCACAGCTTGCAGGATTCCGTGCAGATAACGGAACTCACGTTAACGCATTTCTGTCATCACTTCAAGAAATCCACATGGGTCTTGAACTTGACATGAAATATAAGGTTTCAAGATGGTTAAGATTAGGTGCTTTAGGTTCTTTGGGTAACTGGTACTATGGTAACAACCCTCAAGCCACTCTGTATGATGACAATACACATCAACCGATTGGTCAAGGAACCATTTATTTGAAAGATGTTAAAGTTCCCAACCAACCTCAATCGATGGCCGGTGTTGACGGTAAAGTTAACGTAACCAAAAATATAGATTTGGGCTTCAACTGGTTGTACTATGCAAATATTTATGCAGACTTTACACCTGAAAAACGTCAAAATCCCGACCAAGAAGGTATGCAAGCTTGGAAACTTCCCAACTACGGAATGCTTGACATGAGATTAGGATGGAGATTTAAAATCGCCGACACAAAAGCTTATTTCAACTGGAATGTTTATAACGTAACCAACAACATCGTTCTTGTTGAAGCAGAAGACCGCTATGACAGCCATGCTAATGCATTCGTATTCAAGAAAGGTTTCTGGAGCTGGGGACGTAACATGAACTTCTCATTGAAGATTTATTTCTAGAATATTTATAGAATATTCATCAAAAAAGGCGGCATCCGAATGTCGCCTTTTTTATTTACCTTTTTTATTTTGAAAGGTTTTTATTTACAACTTCATCAAACTCCATTAAAATTTTTTCAGGAAGTCCTGCCTTTTTTTTCCATTCATCACTACCGTAAACACCGGCTTTTTTAAAATCAAAAGGTTTAAAATTTATCAGCTTTACCTTTTTGCCGGTAATCAAGTCAAAATTAAACTTCCGGGCATCAACAAATCTCGGATTATTAATAAAACTATGAATATCATGCCCCGTTTTTCTTTTCCATTGCCCGAATCTTTTGCCTAAAAAATAAATCTTTTTCCGTTCCGTGTTCCAATAAATATTGCTATCCATTTCTATATTCATCTTAAACCAAGGCCCTTTCAAAAGTTCTCCCCTGTCAAAAACAATAATATTATGTTTTAGAACAAAAGACAAATGGTTTTCAACCCGTGTACATTGTAATTGATACAGCTTGGCAAAAGCAAAAATATTGTTTCGTATTATGTTGTTTTTGCCGTAATGCTGGTGAAAGCTACCCGTTTTAGTACTGTAAACAAGATTATTTTCCATTAAAATTCCGGAAGAACCTTCATCGGTATATAATCCCCAACCGCCGTAACTATAAGCATTGATATGATGGATTACATTATCACTAATTACCGTACCTTCAGACTTTCCCAAAGTATATACACCCGCCATATCACTCAGCAAATCCCAACCTATGTGATGAATATTATTAAACTTTATGATATTTCTTTTTGAAAGGCTTTCCGAGTAACCCCATACCCAACCAACCGATATACCCGTGTAAAACAAATCACAAATATCGTTGTGTAATATTTTGTTATCAGAACTTTTACCTATCCATATTCCTACTGCCGGCGGGTACTCCCTGCCACCGCTCATAATTATATTATTATCGGCTGTTATGTTTTTTGTTAAACCGTAATCTTTTTCAACATCAATATCACCGATATAAATTCCTCCACCTCCTATATCGTGTATAAAACAATGCTCCACAAGGCAATTCCGGGCTCCTTTATCAAACTTGATAGCATGTTGCCCCGTGTTGGTAACTTCGCAATTTAAAAACGTGACATTATTTGCCGCCTCAACGGTTATGGCTGCATCTTCCGAAACCGCCGCCTGATTGGGTTCAAAACCTTTTTTATCAAAAGGATAACCGCAAAAGGTAAATTTTATCCCGTCAAATGTCACGTTATTTACAAAATGTATAGGTGTTCCTTTAATTTCAATAAACTTATTCAAAACGGGTACGGTAAAAACGGTATTTTCAGGAGTTTGATTTTTTTCAGGATAATAAAACAATGTTCCTTCACCGTTATAAAACCATTCTCCCGGTTTGTCAAGAGCTTTTTTGAAATTTTCAAAATATAAACGCGAGCCTTTTTTCCAACTGTTCCATGGTTTCATTCCTTTTCCGGAAGTAATAACATAACCTTTGGCATAATTTATCGAATCAACATAACGCAATGAAAAATCCCATTTATGAAAAACCCTGAAGCGTAAATTCCCGGTTTTTACATTTTTCAAATATTTAAAAACATCATTATCCAAATAAATACGCTGAATTGCCTTTAAAGGTACCCGCCCTTCCCCTTTTTCAATAATTATTTCTTCAACTTTAACTATTTTTAAAAATCCCGAATCGGGATATCTTGCCAAAACAGCCTTGTTCCCATTTACATAAAGCCGGTCAAACCTTTTGTTTTTCAGAGTGTCGGGCAAAATAACTTTCCAAATACCGTTTTCAGTTTTTTCAAAGTTTTTGAGTTCATATCCTCCGCTAATAACGGGTTGAATACTATCGTTTGCCTTAAAAATAATTTTGCCGTTTCCGGGTCCGAATAACAACGGTTTTTTAAGTCGATAAACTCCTCCTGACAATTTAACCGTTGTAATACTGTCTCGACTTGCCCTAATAACCCTCATAACTTTTTCAATACTTTTAAACGGCAGTTGTTCAGTTCCAGGATTATTGTCGTCGCCAGCCGGCGAAACATATATTTCTTGACCTGTTGCTCTATATAGGTGTAATGATAAAATAAAAGTATAAACAATAAATTTTATCAGGCGAGTTTTATACATCATTGTTTGCCGAAATGATTAATAGATTTTCAAACTTAAAATAAAATTCCATTGAAATAGAATAATGTAAAATAATTAGTAGTTCAACAGTTTCTGAAAAGGTTTTAATCTTTCAACCTCTTTAATATTTAAAAAAATAAATGTAAAAATATTGAGTAACTTTGTTAAAACTCTTTTTATTTATGTCAACAAAAACAGTTTGTAAAAACTGTAATAACAGTTTTGACGGCGATTTCAAATACTGCCCCTATTGCGGTCAAGAAAACCGCGATCAACCTCTTAAATTCAAGGATTTCATATCGGAATATTTATCCGCCAATTTCAATTTGGATTCAAAATTTATCTTAACCCTTAAAACTTTAATATTGAAACCGGGGTTACTTACAAAAGAAATCTTGGATGGTAAAAGAACCAAATATGTCACACCTGTACGTTTGTATTTACTGGTGAGTCTTGTTTACTTTTTTGTTATTTCATTTGAAAAAGATTCCGGAATAGTTATAAACAGCAAAGACATTGGAAAAAGCGGTATTGTTTTGACAACAAAAATTCACGGTGCCGACACATTAACGGGTTTTGAGAAAACTCTATATAATAAACTAATCTTACTGAATTCCAAACAAGGAAAAAAAGAGTTCAGAAGGCTGTTTAAAAAGAGTGTATCAATGGGTATGTTCTTTTTCATTCCGTTAACCGCTTGGATTTTTTACCTGTTTTTCAGAAAACGTTATCACTATTACATTCCGCATTTGATTTTTTTAATACACTTACAAACGGTTGTTTTTATAATACTTACGGTTTTCAGTCTGATTCGCCTGCTATATGACAATGATTTTATTTTTATAACCGAGGTTGTAATACTTATTTATCTTATCTATAAATGGCTCAAAAATTTTTACGGCTTGTCAGTTAAAAAAACAATAACAAATATGATTCTGCTATCGGGCATATTCACCTTGTTGACACTGGTATTTTTAGCTACAATCAGCACGATAAGTTTTTACTTTTTTTAAGCATTACTACCTTTTATCTTTTAATGTAGTTAACAATTTCGAGTACTATTCCCAACTTATACCAGCGGTGTAAATGCTGTATTATAAAATCATAACTTGGCAAGAAGTTTGTTCATTTGTGACATCATTTACACAAAACCTCCACATATTGAGGTTATTTTATAATTTTTTATATTTTCTTTGAAAAGAATTAAAAAAAATTATTTTTGCAAAAAATTAAAAGAGGGAATAGATTATGTATTGGACATTAGAACTTGCTTCAAAACTGGAAGATGCACCATGGCCGGCTACAAAAGACGAGCTTATAGAATGGTGCTTAAGAACAGGCACACCGCCTGAAGTAATTGAAAACCTGCGTGAAATTGAAGACGAGGGCGAAGTTTATGAAAAGATAGAAGATATCTGGCCCGACTACCCCACAAAAGAAGACTTCTTTTTTAATGAAGACGAATATTAATAAAAAAAGCCGCTCGAAAGCGGCTTTTTTTATTTCTTCAATTTATCGTTGTTTTTATGACGCTCTTTATCCCTTAACGTCTTTTTTTCCAAATTCTTTTTTAATGCTTCCGTAAGGTCAACACCCGTTTGATTAGCAAGACATATCAACACAAAGAGAACATCAGCCATTTCATCACCTAAATCATGTCCTTTATCCGATTCCTTAAACGACTGCTCTCCGTATTTCCGGGCTATTATTCTGGCTAATTCGCCAACCTCTTCCGTCAAAAGCGCCATATTTGTCAGCTCGTTAAAATACCTGACTCCGTGGGTTTTAATCCATTTATCAACAACCTTTTGAGCTTCTTCCAAAGTCATTTATTTGTTTTTTAAACGTTCTTCCTTATGTTTTAGGGACTCTTTTACAAAAGAAACAAAGAGCGGATGAGGATTCGCAACCGTACTTTTATATTCGGGATGAAACTGAACTCCGACGAACCAGGGATGATCTTTAACTTCAACGATTTCAACCAGGTCTTTTCCCGGATTTATTCCCGTCATTTTCATACCGTTACCTTCAAACTCTTTTCTAAACATATTGTTGAACTCATACCTGTGACGGTGGCGTTCTTTAATAAGCTCTTTTTTGTAAGCATCAAAAGCATGTGAACCGGGTGTTATTTTGCATTCGTAAGCTCCCAAACGCATTGTTCCGCCCAACCCGTCAATATTTTTCTGTTCCTCCATAATGTCTATTACAGGGAATTTTGTTTCCGGATCCATCTCTGTTGAATGAGCTCCTTCAAAACCCAGAACATTTCTTGCATATTCTATAACCGCACATTGCATTCCCAAACAAATACCCAAAAACGGTATTTTATTTTCACGGGCATATTTTATGGCATTAATCTTACCTTCAATACCCCTGTTACCGAACCCCGGTGCTACAAGGATACCGTCAACATCTTTAAATTTTTCTTCACAATCATCACCCGTAACGGATTCGGCTTTTATATATTTAACATCAACTTTTGCCTCGTTGGCTGCACCGCCATGTATAAACGCCTCATTAATGGATTTATAAGCATCTTTCAACTCTACATATTTTCCAACTAATGCTATTCTGACTTCTTTTTTGGGATTTTTTACATTGGTAATAAATCTGGTCCAATTGGTCAAATCTATCTTTTCAGGTATTTCCGTATCGGTTTTCTTTAAAACCTCAACATCAAG
Source organism: Bacteroidales bacterium (assembly GCA_015489465.1). GTDB lineage: Bacteria > Bacteroidota > Bacteroidia > Bacteroidales > F082 > B16-G9. Next base: position 36,673 of record WFZS01000112.1, read on the forward strand.
TCCTTCGTCCTTCATCAACAACGGCACTTCGTAAATGGTGGAAGCATCAATGGATTCTATTACGGAAGACTTGGAAACATTACAGAATTGAGCTATTTTTTTTCTTATACCGTCATTAAGATGATGCTCGGTACGGCAAACTATAATATCGGGCTGTACTCCTTGCTCAAGCAACGTTTTTACGGAATGTTGTGTAGGTTTTGTTTTAAGCTCACCTGCACTTTTAAGATAAGGCACTAATGTTAGATGTACAACGGCACAGTCGTTTCCAAGCTCCCATTTCATCTGACGAACGGTTTCGATAAAGGGGAACGATTCTATATCACCCACGGTACCTCCTATCTCAGTAATCACAAAATCATAATTACCTGTTTCACCCAGCACTTTTATACTCCTTTTAATCTCATCGGTAATATGAGGTATAACCTGAACGGTGGTTCCCAAATAATCACCTCTTCTTTCTTTTGTTATAACGTTTAAATAAATCCTTCCCGTCGTTACATTATTTGCCTGTGAAGTAGGAACATTTGAAAAACGTTCGTAATGACCCAAATCAAGGTCGGTTTCGGCACCATCTTCGGTTACATAACACTCTCCGTGCTCATAAGGATTAAGAGTACCCGGATCAACATTAATATAAGGATCCAATTTTTGTATTGTAACTGAAAAACCCCTGGCTTGCAACAATTTAGCCAATGATGAAGATATTATACCTTTACCTAGAGATGAAGAAACACCGCCGGTTACAAAAACATATTTTGCCTTTTTATTCATGGCTTTTTTAAAATCTTTTTGAAAGTGCAAAGAAAATATAAATTTTACTCAATATAAGTTAAAAAGAACAAAAATGTTTAACAAAAAAATCAACAATATCAGCTCAAAACAATTTTGTATTTTTGTAATGAAAAAATAAAAAAATTATACAGATGAAAAAAGTTATTGAAGATGCGTTAAATGCACAAATTGAAAAGGAAGAATACTCATCCAGATTTTACCTTGCAGGCGCAATTTGGTGCGAAACCCACGGTTTACCCGGTGCGGCAAAGTTTTTATATGCACATTCCGAAGAAGAAAGAATGCACATGTTGAAAATAATCTCGTTCGTTAACGACCGTGGCGGTGTCAGCAAATTGGGGGCTATGGAAAAACCTCGACAGGAATTCGAATCCCTTGAAGAGCTTTTTACCAAAATAAAAGACCACGAAGTTTTTATAACAAACTCTATCAACGAACTTTACGGTTTGACAATTCAAGAAAAAGATTACACCACCGGTAATTTCTTGCAATGGTTTATTTCGGAACAAATTGAAGAAGAAAGCACTTTCAATAACATTTTGGATAAAATAAAACTAGTAGGCGAAAGCAATATTTCCCTTTTCCATATCGACAAGGAGTTGGAAGCAATGGCCGGAGCAAACAATAATTTGGGTTAAAATAGATGAAATAAATCATTCAAAGTGGCAAGCTTATTGTTATTAAACAACGGTTTGCCACTTTTTATTTTATGAAAAAGAAGATTAACATACTTTTTTGGTTTCTATTTTCCGTAATTATTTGGAGTTGTAACCGTACCAATACTCCCGCACCTTCACCTTACGAACCTACTCCCTATGAAATAAAAATTCCCAAAGGGTTTCCAACAAATCTTAACATTCCCGATGATAACCCTTTAACCGTCGAAGGTGTTGAATTGGGCAGATATCTTTTTTACGACGGCAGACTTTCGGGAAGAACCGACCCCGATTCTCTTATGAGTTGCGCAACGTGTCACCTGCAGAAAAACTCCTTTGAAGCCGGTATCGACAATCCTCAATTCCCCGGAGGTATAGTTCACGGGATTACAGGCGATACAACTCATCACGTTATGTTACCTATGATTAATCTTGTATGGAATTTCGAAGGTTACGGTTGGAACGGTTTTATTTACCGGGACAATCCCGACAAAAACCTAAGAAACATAGAGGATATGGTAAGACTTGCCGTAACAGCGGAAAACGAAATTGACGGCGACACCGTAAGGGTTAAAAACCTGTTTCAAAATATAGACGGGTATCCCGAATTATTCGAAAAAGCTTTCGGTAGTAAAACCGTTACATTTAAAAATATCGAAAAAGCCATAGCGCAGTTTGTGAGAACTTTAATTTCGGCAAATTCGAAATTCGACAAATATTTGAGAGGTGAATATCAGCTGTCGCAATCGGAATTACACGGTTATGTTCTTTTCACCACCGAGCAAGGTGCCGACTGTTTTCATTGCCATGGTGGTGCAGGCAACCCGCTTTTTACCACAAACCTGTTTTATAATAACGGAAAAGATTCCGTATTTACCGACCCCATGGACAGATTTGCTGTAACCGGAGATCCTATGGACCACGGTGCATACAAAGCTCCTACTTTACGTAATGTTGAACTTACCGGACCGTATATGCACGACGGAAGATTTAAAACCCTTGAGGAAGTCATCGACTTCTATTCTGAAGGTTTGATAAACACTCCTTACGTTGACCCGCTAATGCACCATGTTGCAAACGGCGGCGTACACCTTACTCCACAAGAAAAAAAGGATTTACTGAATTTTATAAAAACCTTGCGCGATGATGACTTTCTAACAAATCCGAAGTTCTCAAAGCCTGATAAATTTCCTGATGAGAAATAATAGGCTTTTACACGTAAAACAGGATATTACCAAAATTTTTTCAATAATTGGTAAATGACGTTATACAAGGGTGAGAGGGCTGTCACTCCGAGAGGGAAGAAAAAAAATTTTCAACAATCGGTAAATGACGTTGTAAAAGGGAAGATAAGGCAGTCATGGTGAGCTTGTCGAACCATGGCAGTGAAAGCCACCGCACACACGGTTCAACTTACCTGCCATCCGGCAGGATGTTCATTGTCACAATCCCCGTCTAATTTTTTACAGCTTGAAACATAATTATTTGCAAACCACATTAATTAATAACATAAACAGCAGTTAAGTTAAGCCGTTCTTAAATCATTCCAAATTTTCCAGGCAGCCTCCGCTTGTAAATGAAGCATCTCCAGACCGTTTTTAACAATGGCACCTCGTTCTTTCCCTTTTTTCAGGAAAAGAGTTTCCACCGGATTGTAAATCAAGTCATACAAAACATGTGATGAAGAAATATGTTCAAAAGGTATTCCAGGAGCTATATCAACATCAGGGTACATACCCACAGGAGTTGTGTTAACAATCAACTTATGATTTTTAATAATATCTCGGTTTAACTCATCATAAGTTAAAACACCGTCTTTTTTTCTTCGGCTCACAAAAAGTGATGGTATCCCAAGCTCTTTTAAAACATACTCAACAGCTTTTGAAGCACCACCGGTTCCAAGTACCAAAGCTTTAACATCACTTTTATCTTTTAACAGAGGTTGAAGTGATTTTTTAAAACCTATAATATCAGTATTAAATCCTTTTAAAATATAGCCGTCTTCTCTCCTGAATATTTTTACAACATTAACGGCGCCAACGGATTTTGCCGAATCATCTATTTCATCCAGATATTTTTTTATTTCCGTTTTATAGGGTATTGTAACGTTGAAACCTTTCAATCCAGGGTTCACTTCTATTACATGCAAAATATCCTCCACATTGTCGAGATCGAACAATTTGTATTCGGCATTGATATTTTCACGTTTAAATTTATCATTAAAATAACCGGGTGAAAACGAATGTGAGATATTTTTACCCAGCAAACCGAAAATCATTTTATTCTCCATCGACAGATTTTGATTTTGCAACTCTTTCCACAACAACAATCGTAAGATAGCCGAGAATTATAAAACCGAATCCCAAAATAACTTCGGTATTTATGCTGTCAGGAAAAACCACACTATATTTTGCAACAACCTTTTCTCCGTGTTTCATCACGAAATCGCCGGCACTGTTTTTAAGATAAACCGCTTCTTTCCATGGCCACAAAACAGTTAACGACCCCAAAATAAATCCTGTTAAAGTTGCTATTGTTTGGTCTTTGTATTTTTTCAGAACCCACGAAAGCAAGTGTGAAAATGCTATTAAACCTATTATTGCACCAAACGAAAAAGGAATCAACACATGATAGTCGAGGTTGTTGATGGCACGTATTGCTATCAGTTGATAATTTCCCATCAAAATCAATACAAAAGAGCCTGACAAACCGGGTAATATCATCGAACATATCGCCACAATTCCACATAACATAACATACAAGTAGTTATCGTTTTCGTGGGCGGGATTTATTATTGTAACGGCCGCAGCAACGGCTGTTCCCAAAATGAAGAATGTAATGGAACTGAAATTCCATTTTTCAACGGTTTTTCCAACATAATATACCGATGCAAGCACAAGTCCGAAAAAGTATGCCCAAATATAAACCGGATAAGTATGAAATAGATAATCAAATAATCGCGCAAGAGAAACTATGGCAGCCAAAGCCCCGAGAAAAACAGACGAGAGAAAATAAAAATCGGTTTTTTTAACAAATGCATCCCATTGCCCCGTAAAAAGCAATTTTGCAGCCTTTAAATCAAACGATTTTATGGAATTTATCAACCGTTCGAAGATACCTGTAATCAACGCTATCGTTCCTCCCGAAACTCCGGGTATAATATTGGCAATACCGACTGCCATACCTTTGAAGAACAGACCAATATACTCTTTCATGGATTTTATTTTATTTCATCAATTTTTTTAAAACGGCAAGTTTACTCTTTACATACGGAGCATAACGTATAGGGACATCCATCCAGGTTCCTCTTTTAACAAAAGGTTTGTTGTTTGAAAATGTTTTAAAAGAGTAAAAGCCGTGATACCCTCCTATACCGCTGTTACCCACACCCCCGAAAGGCACTTTATTGTTAACGATATGCATTAAAGTATCATTAACCGTTGCACCACCGGCTGGAACTTCTCTCAAAAGTTTCTTTTGTATTTTTCCGCTTTCCGAAAATATGTATAATGCCAAAGGCTTTGGTCTTGAATTAACCGTTTTTATAACATCATCAATATTATCGTATTCAATAACCGGAATTACGGGACCGAAAATCTCCTGCTGCATAACGGCGTCATCAAACGTTACATTATTTAAAATCGTAGGCTGAAAATATTTTGATTCCACATCATATTTACCGCCGTAGTAGATCTCGGCACCGTCTATTAACATTTTTAGGCGTTCGATATTAGGTTTACTGATGATATGCGGATAGTCTTCGTTTTTAAACGGGTCTTTACCGAAAAATTTCTCGATATATTCCACAAGTAACGGTAGCAATTTATCTTTTACCGAACTGTGAACCAAAATATAATCGGGAGCAATACATGTTTGACCGGCATTCAGTAACTTTCCCCAAATTATTCTTTTTGCCGATAATTTCAGCTTGGCTGTATTATCAACAAAACACGGACTTTTTCCTCCCAGTTCAAGAGTAACGGGAACCATGTTCCGGGCTGCCGCTTTATAGACTATATGCCCTACCCTCGGACTTCCCGTAAAGAAAATATGATCGAACTTTAACTCTAAAAGTTCTTGCGAAACCTTAGCATCGCCGGTAATGATTTTAATATATTCCTCGGAAAAGTTATCATTTATAATTTTTTCCAATACCGCCGAAGTGTTTTCCGAATATTCCGAAGGTTTTATAATTGCCGTATCTCCTGCGGAAATGGCACCAATTAAAGGAGCTATGGTTAATTGAAACGGATAATTCCATGGCGATATAATCAAAACATTTCCCAACGGCTCGAAATTATCATACGTTTTTGCCGGAAACATGGTTATTCCGCTCGGCACTTTTTTAGGCTTCATCCAGCCTTTGAGTTTTTTAATATGAAAGCTTAACTCTTCCAGCACAAAACCTATTTCAGACATATAAGATTCGAACTGCGACTTATGAAGATCTTTCCATAAAGCGTCCATTATTAACTTTTCATTGTCAATAATGACTTTTTTAAGCTTTTTAAGTGCTTTTACACGAAAATCGTACGAAAAAGTTATTCCCGTATCAAAGTAATGCTTTTGTTTATCATAAATCTTTATTATGTCTGAATTTGACATGAAGCAAGGGTTATTTTTGTTTCTTTAACTCGTCGGGAAGAAAATTGAAAAACGTGTCACCTCTCAATCCCAATCTCAATGTTTCCAAAGGAATAATCTCTGCCGGAGCAATGTTACCGAGATTAACATCCGAACCGAAATGCCGGATAAACCAAGCCTGTTGTTTTTTTAGGGGAGCTTCCCAAATGATATCTGTCAAGGGTATTGAATGAGTAAGAATCTCTATCAAGGCAAAATCAGGTTTTCCCGTTGAGTCGTAAATACCTACGGTTCCGCTTTCGCGGGCTTCGGCAATAACCTTGAAAGAGCCGGCTTCGCGTTCGGTTTTCATCTGGTTAGCCCATTCGGATGTTGACATCTCTACACCCGCCTGTTTGGAGCCTACTTCCGAAACTACGGTAAAGTTTTTAGCCAATTTATTTATGTATTCACACTTCTTGTCATGATTCATTTTCATCGAACCGTCCGACACTTCTACCGCATCAAAGCCAAGTTTATCAACATAACGTAAAAAATCTTCGAACTGACCTCGAATAACGAACGCTTCGAAAAGTGTTCCTCCCGGATATACTTTTATCTTATTCCTTTGATAAAGTCTTACTTTCTTTTTAACATCCGTATTCACATAAGATGTTCCGAATCCTAATTTTATAAAATCAATAAGGTTTCCGCCCATCTCCACGAGATCTTCCGCTTGGTTCATACCCAAACCTTTATCCATTACCATTGTAATTCCCGTATCTCTCGGCTTTTTTGTCCTTTCGGGGATATGATTTAGTTCTACCATAATTTAACTGTTTTTATATATTTCAAGAAGTTCTATAAATCGTGTCTCTTTTTCAAGTTCAGGCATATAAGCCAACAGTTCGGCATATTTATCAAAATCCATTGTTAATGCTTTTTCGATAAATACATATGCCTGATGTACTTTACCTGATTTATACAAATAGCCTCCGAGCCTGAACCAAAGGGATGCATCATCTTTGTTGTGTTTTAATGCTTTTTCTATAATCTCAATAGCTTTGTCTATATCCCCCGAACGCTCAAAACCCAACGAGTAATTTAACCAGGCAGCACCGAATTCAGGTCGTTTTTCAACTATTTCACTGTAAATTTCAATTGCTTTTTCCGGTTCCCCGGTTTTTAAAAAGAGAACCCCGAGTTCATAATTAAACTCTTCATTTTTAGGTGACAGTTTAACGGCTTGTTCAAAATTCTTTATTGAAATTTTCAGTTCGCCCACCTTGGAAGCAACCCTGCCTATTCCGGCATATGCCTCGGCCAGGTCGTCCTCAAGTTCAAGAGCAAACCTGTAATGTATTACGGCTTTATCAAATTCTTGCAGATTCTCGTAATTCTCTCCTATGTAATAATGTGTAATAGCTTCGGGCGATTCGTATTTAAAAGTTTCCTCGTAACATTCAATTGCTTTTTTATACATCTCAAGATTTGAATAGGAATTAGCCATATTGAAATAAGCTAACGAAAACTCTTCGTCAATGGCTAATGCGTAACCGTATGCGTCAATGGCTTTTTCATAAAGTTCAAGGTTATTGTAAAAAATACCCAAATTAAACCAAGCCTCTTTGGAATAGGGATATTTGTCCAGAAACTCGTGTAAAAATTTAATCCCCTCTTCCTCTTTACCGGTCATCTCAAAGAAAAAAGCTATCTCATGTATTAACGAAAAGGATTCCGGATTGGTAAACAGCGCTTTTTTCAAATATGTTATGGCAGTGTCGTAATCGCCCATATTCTCATATTCAAAAGCAATATCGGCATATAGTTCATCAATATTTTCCGAAATCTGCAAAGCTTTTTTATACTCTTCAATAGCCAACTCGTGGTTATTCATTAACGAATATATCTCTGCTTTAGTAAGAAAAATATCCTCATCTTCGCGTTCAATCTGTTCAATTTTACTTAGCAACTCCAACGCCTCATAATGCTTGTCATCATATGCCATACACCGCGCTTCCCTGATTCTGAACTCGGAGCTGTAAGGATGCTGTTCTTTAGCAATTTCCAGAGCGCGCCATGCCATCCCGGTGTTATGCATATCAAGGTAATAATCGATTATAACCTCAAGATCTTCAACGTCAAAAAAATATCGCTGACCTTCAGCTACCATCTGCTCAAAACGTTTGATAAGGTCAATCGCGTTTTCGCCGTCTTCCTGCCAATCAAAATTTTCTCTCATATCTATATTTAAAACAAGGCTGCAAAAGTACTGAAAACTGTTTACTCAAAGGTAATAAACTTTTCTTAAAAATTACTTCTCAAGAATAACGGAAGCAACGGCTGTTTCCTTGACGTGAGAAATGGATATATGTATGTTTGTAATACCGTTTTCAGCAATAAACTCCTTCACCTTTCCCGAAGGTTCAACAAAAGGTTTTCCGAGCTCATCGTTTTTCACCTCAATTTCGGTAAATGACATGCCGTAACGGTAGCCGGTACCCAAAGCTTTGAAAAAAGCTTCTTTTACGGCAAACCTGGCGGCATAACACTGAAAAACCGCAGCTTTTCTGCTATCGCAATAATCCTGTTCAAACCGGGTAAACAGTTTATTTTTTAAGCCTTCACCATTTGTCAGGCTTTTTTCTATCCTTTTTACTTCGATGATATCAATACCTGTACCGAAAATCATAATTTGACATTTGACTGTTTACCTTTTGAGAAGTCGAAAGGCTGCACCGCCATTGTAAAAATAGCGGAACAGCCTTTAAACAAATATCATTATTTACTTTATAACACCAAGCTCTTTACCGACTTTGTTAAATGCAGAAATTGCCTTGTCAAGATGTTCTTTTTCGTGTGCTGCCGAAAGCTGAACCCTTATTCTGGCTTTACCTTTAGGTACTACGGGATAATAAAATCCGATAACGTAAATACCTTCGTCTAAAAGTCTGGCTGCCATATCTTGCGAAAGTTTGGCATCATACAACATGACGGCGCAAATGGCAGACTGAGTCGGTTTGATATCAAATCCGGCTTCTTTCATTTTACCTATAAAATAATCGGTATTTGCATGAAGTTTATCTTGAAGTTCATTGGTTTCGTCCATCATCTCGAACATCCTTATACCTGCATTTACAACCATTGGCGGCAAAGAATTTGAGAAAAGATAAGGACGGGAGCGCTGACGCAACATTTCGATAATCTCTTTTTTACCGGTGGTAAAGCCACCTATGGCACCTCCGAAAGACTTACCCAACGTTCCGGTAATCATTTCAACTTGTCCGCGTATGTCGAAAAGTTCGGTTACTCCGCGACCCGTTTCACCCACAACACCTGCCGAATGACTTTCGTCAATCATAACCATGGCACCGTATTTATTACCAAGCTCAACCATCTTTTTCACATCCGGAACATGACCGTCCATTGAGAAAACTCCATCCGAAACAATAACTTTAAAACGGGCATCTTTTGCAGCTATAAGCTGTTTTTCAAGGTCTTCCATATCGGCGCTTTTATATCTGAACCGTTGCGCCTTACAAAGCCGTACACCGTCTATTATCGATGCATGGTTTAATTCATCCGAAATTATTGCATCCTCTTCGGTCAACAAAGGTTCGAAAACACCTCCGTTGGCATCAAAAGCTGCAGCATAAAGAATGGTGTCTTCAGTACCGAAGAAATCGGCAATTTTTCTTTCCAGTTTTTTGTGCAAATCGGTAGTACCGCAAATAAACCTTACGGACGACATTCCGTAACCGTGCGTATCCATCCCCTCTTTTGCAGCTTTAATAAGCTCCGGATGATTGGAAAGTCCCAAATAGTTGTTTGCACAAAAATTCAACACTTTTTGACCGGACTCGAGAGTTATTTCAGCGCCTTGAGGGCTTACTATAATCCTCTCTTCCTTGTATAGCCCCGCATCTTTAATAGATTGTATCTCTTTTACAAGATGTTCTTTAAAATTATCGTACATAGCTGTTTTTATTTATATTATTGAATTGTCAAATGTAAAAAAACTTTATTGTTTATTAACAGACTGCAGTGCAAAGTTTAACCTTTTTTAGATTATTTTTGCGCGGATTAAATTTTAGATTAAACTTTTTTAAAATCACATATAATGAATAAAAGAATTTTATCTCTTTCGGTATTGTTAAGTTTTGTGTTTATAGTGACAATATCATATTCTGAAAATAAAAAAACAAAAACGGAAAAGAAAGGCATGGAGGAACAAACAAAAGCATTAGACCCGAAGAATATGGATACATCGGTAAAACCCGGTGATAATTTTTACCGATATGTAAACGGCGGGTGGATAAAAGCCCATCCGGTACCTCCGGAATACAGTCAATACGGAGCTTTTACGGTTTTGTACGAACAAAATCAGAAAAAGCTTAAATCATTGATAGATGAAATTTCGAATAAAAAGGATGCCAAGAAAAAAACCGCCGCGCAAAGAATACGCGACTTTTATAACAGCGGTATGGATACAGTAACCATAAACAAAAAAGGTGTTTCACCGTTAAACAAATACTTTAACGACATCAACAACCTTAAATCAAAAGACGATGTTGTAAAATACACGGCATATCTGCATCGTAAAGGGATTTATCCGCTGTTTTACTTTTTTGTGGAGGCCGACCAGCGAAACAGCTCGATGAATATAGCAAACCTCTATCAAGGCGGATTGGGATTGCCCGATGTTGATTATTATACTAATGATAATGACGCTACAAAAAGACTCAGAAAAGCTTATACCGATAATATCAAGAAGATTTTAATGTTAAAAGGCGAAGATGAAAAAACAGCCGGAAAGCATGCACAAAACATCTTGAATCTGGAAACAAAACTTGCAAAAACCTCGTTTACCAGAGTTGAGCAGAGGGATCCGTTAAGGAATTACAACAAGATGCCTTTAAAAGAACTTGAAAAGTTATCTCCCGATATTAACTGGAATGAATATTTTAAAACATTGGGAGCCGCCGATCCGGGTGAAATTAACGTGGGACAAAAAAAATTCTTTAAAGGTATAGGAGACATTCTTAACGAAACGGATATGGACACTTGGAAAGCATACTTGACATGGAATGTTTTAAACGCTACAGCTCCTTACCTTAGTGACGATTTTGTAAATCAAAACTTCGATTTTTACGGTAAAACTCTATCGGGAACACAAAAACTTCAACCCAGGTGGAAAAGAGTTCTTAACACGGTATCGGGAAACCTCGGTGAAGATTTGGGAAAATTGTATGTTGAAAAATATTTCCCTGCATCTTCTAAAGAAAGAATGGTTAAACTCGTAAATAACCTGAGAACAGCTTTCGGTCAACGTATTGAAAAACTTGACTGGATGAGTGATGAGACAAAGAAAAAAGCCCTTGAAAAACTTGATGCCATAACCGTTAAGATAGGTTATCCGGATAAATGGAAAGACTATACACCTCTTATTATTTCACCCGACGATTACCTGGGTAATGTAATTTCTTCAAGCGAATTTGAATTTAACAGAAATCTTAAAAAATTAGGAAAACCAGTTGACAAAACAGAATGGGGAATGACTCCTCAAACAGTAAATGCATATTATAACCCTTCAAATAACGAGATTGTTTTTCCGGCAGCCATATTACAACCTCCGTTTTTTAATCCCGATGCCGATGATGCAGTTAATTACGGTGCCATAGGAGTTGTTATAGGTCATGAAATGACTCACGGATTTGACGATCAGGGAAGGATGTACGACAAAGACGGGAACCTTAACGATTGGTGGACAAAAGAAGATGCCGAAAAATTCAAAAAGAAAACGAAAAAACTTGTGGATCTTTACGACAACTATGTTGTACTCGATTCGTTGCACGTTAACGGAAAACTTACACTAGGTGAAAACATTGCCGACCTGGGAGGTTTGAACATTTCTCATCAGGCATACATTAATTCGCTGAACGGTAAAACGCCTCAACCGGTTGACGGTTTTACGCCAGAGCAACGTTTTTACATGGGATATGCTCAAGTATGGAGACAATCCATTAGACCCGAAGAGCTTAAAAGAAGGCTGAAAGTTGACGTACACAGTCCCGGAGAAGCAAGGGTTAACATTCCTCCCTTCAATATCGATTCATTTATAAAAGCATTTGATATTAAACCGGGGGATAAACTTTTTATACCCAAAGAAAAACGTGCTTATATTTGGTAAATAATTACCTGTTTAAGCTGTAAGTACAAAAAAATATGACCAAGTTATTATCTAAAATAATATTAAAGATAATCGGTTGGAAAATTGTTGGTGAAATACCCGAAAACGTTAAAAAAGCCGTAGTTATCTCGGCTCCCCATACCAGCAACTTTGATTTCATCATTGGAAGATTAGGTCTTTGGGCCAAAGGTTATCCCGTTTATTTCCTTATTAAAAAAGAAGCTTTCAAACCGGCTTTTGTGGGATGGATTTTAAAAAAAGCCGGGGGCATACCCGTTGACAGAGGCAGAAGCGGAAATGCAACTTTAAAGATTGCACACGAATTAAAAAGGCGTAAAAGAATTTATTTGATTATTACTCCGGAAGGGACCAGAAGTCTTGCTCGTTCATGGAAAAAAGGGTTTTATTATATTGCATTGGAAGCCGGTGTTCCGATAGTTTTAGGATTTGTAAACTACCCTAAAAAAGAAGCCGGTTTCGGACCTGTTTTTTATCCTACGGGAGATTATAAAAAAGACATCAAAGAAATTTGGAAATTTTACTACGACAAAGGGGCCAAACATCCCGAAAATTTCAACTTGTCACCCGAAAACAGAAAAAATATCAAGGAGTAGGCGGGATTTGTATTTATGGCAATTTTTTTGAAAAAAGTTAAAAAAAATGTTGCAGATATAAAATAAGGATTTATCTTTGCAACCGCTTTTACAGCAAACGAGTTCTAAAAGCACCGGGAGTTTAGCTCAGTTGGTTCAGAGCACCTGCCTTACAAGCAGGGGGTCACAGGTTCGACTCCTGTAACTCCCACAAAAGCCGCTACAAAAGCGGCTTTTTTGTTTATAATCCATAATAATAGTTCCGGTAAATATATTTCACCTCCCTTTTTTAACAACTATTAACGATAAAAGTTATAAAATCTTCATTTTACGACAATGTGTGTCGTATTATAACCGGAAACTACCGTTTACTTTTGCCAGATAATTTTAAAAACAAATTTTTAAATGATAAAATTTTTTATTGGAGCAATCGACTATTACCGAGGCAAATGCTGAGAACGGAAAACTAACGGCAATATCCTCATTAAAAAATTTACTTTTCAAAACGGATCATAACTCCGAATAGATTCCTGCAAACAACTTAAATAATCTTATGGAATTGTTTAAAATTTAAAAAGAGAAAAACTTAACAAGGATGAAATAAAGGTTTTGAGAGTGATTTCAAGATAAAGAGTGAATTGAATACATCAAAATTTTTTGCAAGGATTTAGAAGTAATATGAATACAAAGTTTATGAATATATTTTAAATATCAAACAAATAATCAAAATGGAAGCCTGGCAAATTTTAATAACATTGGGAATAATTGCATTTATCGTAGAAATTTTTTCTTCCGGATTTATTGCTGGAACCATCGGTATAGGTTTGTTTTTTGCAGCAGCGGGAAATTATTTTAATCTCGAAATCAAATGGCAAATTCTTCTGTTTGCAACCGGCATTGCCTTTACATATTTTTTTATTCGTCCGGTGATAAATAAACTGGGTTTTAGAAAAAATCATGTTAAAACAAACAGGGATGCTTTAATCGGAAAAACGGGAATCGTAATACAAGGGATTAACCCCGCAAAAAATACCGGCAGGGTGAAAATCGACGGAGACGATTGGAAAGCCGTTTCGTTAAATAAGGAATTCATCGAAATAGGAACACAAGTAAAAGTTATTGATATCGACAGTATTGTATTATATGTTAAACCTTTAAAATAAATTATTATGGGATTTATTCTTATTGCAGGAGCTATTGCTCTTTTTATATTAATCTTTGCCATCGCAGGATTTAAAATTATTCAACAATCGGAGGTTATGATTATCGAACGGCTGGGTAAATACAACCGTACATTAACTTCCGGTATTAATATCATTTGGCCGATAATTGACAAACCGAGAGAAATAACATGGCGTTATGTAGTGGAAGACACTTACGGACAAAAACAAATCCTTTTCAGACAAAAAACAAAAATAGATTTGAGAGAAACCGTTTATGACTTTCCAAAGCAAAATGTTATCACAAAAGATAATGTTAATATTCAAATTAACGCTTTGTTGTATTTTCAAATAATGGATCCGGTAAAAGCTGTATATGAAATCGAAAACTTGCCCGATGCAATTGAAAAATTAACACAAACAACGTTGAGAAACGTTATAGGCGAACTTGAGTTGGATGAATCGTTAAGTTCAAGGGATACCATAAACACGAAATTGCGTTCGATATTGGATGATGCGACAAACAAATGGGGAGTTAAAGTCAATCGTGTTGAACTTCAAGACATTGCTCCTCCGCCCGATGTTATGGCAGCTATGGAAAAACAAATGAGGGCCGAAAGAGACAGAAGAGCTGCCGTCTTGGAGGCTGAAGGTAAAAAGAAAGCAAAAATTCTGGAAGCCGAAGGAACCAAAGAAAGTGAGATAAAAAAAGCGGAAGGGGAAAAACAAGCGGAAATCCTAAAAGCCGAAGGACTTGCACAAGCTAAAATAAAAATTTCCGAAGCCGAATCCGAATCGATAAAACTTGTTTCGGGTGCCATAAAAACAGACAACGGAGACCCTGTTAATTATTTGGTTGCAACAAAATACATTGAAACTTTACAAAAGATGGTTGAAGGAAACGATAATAAAACCGTTTATATGCCTTACGAAGCTACAGGTGTTTTAAGCTCATTGGGAGGTATAAAAGAGATGCTTAACCGGTAATAAAACGATATTTTTAAAATGTAATTAAAAACCAAAAAACAATGGATAATTCCGGAGCGGCTTTCTTTTTAATAATTTTAATCATTGCATTTATTTGGTTTATCCCGATATTATCAATCCTTTTTTCATCCAAAACAACCGCCGGTGAAAAGTTGGCTTGGATTCTTGCGGTACTTTTTATTTCGTGGTTTGCTTGGATATTTTACCTTTTATTAGCACCTATTAAAAAGAAAAATTAAAAACCTAAATAATAACCGCAGCAGGTTACGCTTTACTTAACGAAAAACAATAACACGTAATAAAC
>WFZS01000113.1 GCA_015489465.1 Bacteroidales bacterium
GACATCGACAGTTATGTTAACATAAGTTAATTCCACGGTAAAGTAAAATAATAAATTTTATATATGCAAGAAAACATTTTAAAAAAATTACATAAAGTTTGTTTCGTAACGAAAATTTATCAAAAAAGAGGTATTCTGAGTATTTAGAAAATTATGTTTTCATAAACCCGTCACGGCAAAGATATAATTGTTTAATTTTCCCGCTCTTTTAAAGAGTAACATGTAATGAAAAAACCTAAGTTAAGTTTTTGGCAAATATGGAATATGAGTTTCGGGTTTTTCGGAATCCAATTCGGGTTTGCATTACAAAATGCAAATGTCAGCAGGATTTTTGAAACTCTGGGAGCAAAAATTGAAGATATACCTATTTTGTGGATTGCGGCTCCCATTACGGGATTGATTATACAGCCCGTAATCGGCCATATGAGCGATAATACTTGGAACAGATTAGGACGGCGCAGACCGTATTTTTTGACGGGAGCAATACTTGCATCAATAGCATTATTTATTATGCCAAATTCACCGGCACTTTGGGTTGCGGCTGGTATGTTATGGATAATGGATGCGTCTATAAATATTTCAATGGAACCTTTCAGGGCTTTTGTT
Source organism: Bacteroidales bacterium (assembly GCA_015489465.1). GTDB lineage: Bacteria > Bacteroidota > Bacteroidia > Bacteroidales > F082 > B16-G9. Next base: position 607 of record WFZS01000113.1, read on the forward strand.
GGTGACATGTTACCTTCCGAACAACGCACAACGGGATTTGCGATGCAGAGTTTTTTCATAGGTACCGGTGCCGTTGTCGCTTCCGCTTTACCTTATATAATGTCTAACTTTTTGGGGGTTGAAAATACTGCTCCAGAAGGCGTAATACCTCCATCGGTAAAATATTCGTTTTACATCGGAGGAACCGTTTTTTTCTTGTCGGTTTTATGGACGGTATTAAGCACAAAAGAATATTCCCCCGAAGAACTTAAAGCTTTTGCCGAAGAAGAAAAAACAATAAATACGAATTACAATGACGAGTATTTACCGCCTGAAAAATTCTTTAAAAACAGTTTGGGATGGTTAATAACAGGTATCGTCCTTGTTTACCTTATTTACTATTATAAGCTGAATGGCGAACTTTATATCCTCGGTGGAGGTTTAATATTTTTCGCTTTTGTTCAGATTCTGTCGGGATTAATGATAAAAAAAGGTAATAAAAGCGGTTTTGTCGTTGTGGTTAACGACCTCTTTAAAATGCCCAAAACCATGAAACAGCTTGCCTTTGTTCAATTTTTTTCGTGGTTTGCCCTTTTCTCGATGTGGATTTACTCAACAGCCGCCGTTACAAGTCATATTTACGGAACAAGGGATACCTCTTCGCAGCTTTTTAATGAAGGTGCCGACTGGGTAGGGGTTTTGTTTGCCGTTTATAACGGGTTTGCCGCTCTTGTGGCTTTTTTACTACCGGTTTTGGCAAAATACACAAGCCGAAAGGTTACTCACATGATAGCATTGGTATTAGGCGGTGCGGGATTGATTTCATTTTATTTTATTAAAGACCCGAATTTGTTGATGCTTTCTATGCTCGGAGTAGGAATAGCATGGGCAAGCATTCTTGCAATGCCTTATGCAATATTGACGGGTGCATTACCACAAAACAAAATGGGAACATATATGGGAATTTTCAATTTTTTTATTGTTATTCCTCAAATACTTGCCGCAAGTATATTGGGTTTCTTTGTTAAAAACATAGCAAACGGTGAAGCTGTTTACGCTTTGGTTTTAGGTGGTATTTCAATGGTGTTGGCGGGATTTTTCACTTTACTGGTTGATGATGTTGACGACCCGAATAAAAAAGTAAACCGGTAGGGTAAATTTTTCCTTTAACAAAATCAGACACCGGCATTTTTTATTTTTGAAAAAACATCCCAAACAACAATGCCGATACTTACGGAAACATTTAATGAATGTTTAGTGCCGAATTGCGGTATTTCCACTATTTCATCACACTGTTCCAATACCTTTTGATCAACTCCGGTTACTTCATTACCAAAAACCAAAGCGTATTTTTCATTTTTACCCGGTTTAAAATCCAACAAACTTTTACTAATATCAACCTGTTCCACTCCCACTATCTTATATCCCGATTCTTTTAATTCGTCAATGGCATCAAGAGTATCTTTAAAATATTTCCAATCTACCGACTCGGTAGCACCCAAAGCGGTTTTATGTATTTCACGATGTGGAGGTTTTGCCGTAATACCACACAAATAAATATATTCAAGAGCAAAAGCGTCCGATGTTCTGAATGCAGAACCTACATTATTATGGCTCCTTATGTTATCCAAAACAACAACAACGGGAGTTTTACGGGTACTTTTAAATTCATCAACGGTAAGTCTGTTAAGCTCAAAAGTCTTAAGTTTTTTCATAATTTGTTAATAATTTATGCAAATGTAATTTTTAGACTTTTACCAATTGACGTTTTGTTTCTTATTTTTGTCTGCTGACAAGTTAAAAAGCAAGTGGCAAAAGAAAAAAAATATGTAGAAACCCCCTTGATGAAACAATATTACAACATCAAGGCAAAATATCCTGATGCATTATTGTTGTTCAGGGTGGGTGATTTCTATGAAACTTTCGGCGAAGATGCCGTAAAAACATCGGAAGTTCTGGGAATTGTTCTTACCAAAAGACGTAACGGGGCAGCTTCCTTTGTGGAACTTGCGGGATTCCCCCACCATTCTCTTGACACCTATTTACCGAAATTGGTACGTGCGGGGCATAAAGTAGCCATTTGCGACCAACTTGAGGATCCCAAAAAGACAAAAAAAATAGTAAAACGGGGCGTTACCGAGCTTGTTACTCCGGGTGTTACTTTAAACGATAATGTCCTTGAACAAAAAGAAAATAATTTTCTGGCAGCCTTGCATCTTACTAAAGGCATTTCCGGTATTGCTTTGCTTGACATTTCCACTGGGGAGTTTTACATTGCGGAAGGCAATCTGAATTACATAGACAAAATATTGCAAGGTTTTTCGCCTTCCGAGGTAATTTTACAAAGGAACAAAAGAACGGACTTTTTAGAATATTTCGGGGACAAGTTTTACTTAACATTTTTTGACGACTGGGTTTTCACCCCCGAATTTGCCACCGAAATTTTGTTAAATCATTTCAAAACGGCTTCTTTAAAAGGTTTCGGTGTTGAAGAGTTGGAAAAAGGCATTACCGCTGCCGGTGCCGCAATACATTATCTTTACGAAACACATCACGAAAGGTTAGACCACATTACAAGAATAAGCCGCATTGATGAAGGAAATTATGTTTGGCTTGACAAATTTACCATACGTAACCTGGAATTGCTGTCCCCCATTTCTCAAGGCGGCATTACTTTACTCGATATAATCGATAAAACGGATTCACCGATGGGTGCAAGGTTGATGCGCCGTTGGATAACACTACCGTTAAAAGATAAAAGTCTCATTAACGAACGTCTCGAAATTGTCGAGTTGTTAGTTAATGAGCCCGAAATACGTGAGGCTTTTAAAATTGAATTTAAAAAGACGGGTGATTTGGAACGGCTTGTTTCCAAGATAGCAACTTACAGGGTTAATCCGCGAGAGTTGTCACAACTGAACAGGTCTTTAAAAGCCGTAGAAAGAATTAAACAAATATGTAAAGAATCGGGAAATAAAGTTTTACAAAAATTTGCCGACCGGATAAACACAGTTGAAAGTTTACAAAAACAGCTTGAAAACATTTTAACGGATGAACCTCCCACATCGGTGGGTAAAGGAAAAGTTATTAAAGACGGCGTTTCGGAAGAGCTGGACCAACTGCGAAACATTGCTTTTTCCGGAAAAGATTATTTAAAACAAATTCAAGAAAGGGAGCAGGAACGCACCGGGATATCCTCTTTGAAAATCGGATATAACAATGTTTTCGGGTATTACCTTGAGGTTACCAATGTTCATAAAGACAAAGTACCTCCGGAATGGCACAGAAAACAAACTTTAACGAATGCGGAAAGGTACATTACAGAGGAATTGAAAGAATACGAACAAAAGATACTTGGTGCCGAAGAAAAGATTTTATCTCTTGAACAAAACATTTTTGAGGAGCTTGTGAAATTTACGGCTGATTTTGTAAAGCCTCTTCAACTTGATGCTTCTTTAATTGCCGGACTTGATTGTTTAACGTCTTTTGCCACCGTTTCCGTTGAAAACGGTTATACCAAACCCGAATTAAACGACGGATATGAAATTGACATTAAAGGAGGACGGCATCCCGTAATAGAAAAAAACCTGCCTCCCGGAGAATATTATGTTGACAACGACATCTTTTTGGACACCAAAAAACAGCAAATAATAATACTTACCGGTCCAAACATGTCGGGTAAATCGGCTCTTTTACGGCAAACGGCTCTTATTGTTTTAATGGCCCAAATGGGCTCTTTTGTCCCCGCCGCAAAAGCTTCCATAGGCATTGTCGATAAAGTGTTCACCAGGGTAGGCGCTTCCGACAACCTGGCTTCGGGCGAATCTACTTTTATGGTTGAAATGAACGAAACGGCTAGCATTCTTAATAACATATCGTCAAGAAGTCTTATTTTACTTGATGAGATAGGAAGAGGAACCTCCACTTACGATGGAATTTCCATTGCCTGGGCTATTGCCGAATACCTGCACGATCATCCGGTAAAAAGAGCGAAAGTACTTTTTGCCACACATTACCATGAACTCAACGAGATGGCAGAAAGTATGCCCAGAATAAAAAACTATCACATCGCTGTTAAAGAGATAGGTAACAAAATTGTTTTCTTGAGAAAATTAAAAAAAGGAGGAAGTGAACACAGTTTCGGGATTCACGTTGCCGAAATGGCGGGAATGCCCAAAAAGGTACTTGAAAGAGCAAAACAAATTTTAAAAGCTCTTGAAAAGTCACATTCGGGCGGAGAATTGACAAGAGATTTGGGACAAGAAAAAGAAAACTATCAATTAAGTTTTATAAAACTCGATGACCCGCTACTCGAACAAATAAAGAATGATATCTTAAATACCGATATAGATACACTTACGCCTGTTGAAGCTCTGATGAAATTAAACGAAATCAAAAAATTGATAACCGGAAAAATTTGATTTTCAACGCAAAATATGATTTTTGGCAAAAAATGTTAAAAAAGATATTTTTTTCTTGCATCATATTTGAAAAAAACTTTACATTTGCACTCCCAAATCGCGGGAATAGCTCAGTTGGTAGAGCACGACCTTGCCAAGGTCGGGGTCGCGGGTTCGAGTCCCGTTTCCCGCTCGGTTAAAAAAGAATCCCGATCCCGAAAATTCGGGATTGGGATTTTTGATTAAAAGTTCTTTAAAAATAAACTGCCCGGATGGTGGAATTGGTAGACACGTTGGACTTAAAATCCAATGGCCATTGCGGCCGTGCGGGTTCAAGTCCCGCTCCGGGTACCTAAAAGGCGCTTATCCGGCGCCTTTTTTGTTTTACAGTTTTAAATTTTGTTAAAAAAACTTTTAAAGAGCCTATTCGTTTTATCATCATCTTGAAATCCCCTCTTTTTTATATTACTTTGCCAACCTTTCAAAGTTTTCAACCGAAATTATGGAAAAATTAGCATCCTTTACAGTAAAATACAAATGGCATATTGTAATTGCCGTTACTGTTATCACTCTGTTTTTCGGTTACAATCTGAAAAATCTGAAAGTTGATTCAAATATTATAGATTCCCTGCCTCAGGATGACCCTACGGTAAAACTTTTTAAAGAAGTCGGAAAAGAATTCGGAGGAAACCAATTGGGGATGATAATATTGCAAAGTGATAATGTTTGCAGCAAACAATCACTGGAATCTATAAATAAAATAATTGACACATTATCAAATATAAAAGGAATAAACGGCATTACAGGATTAACAAACATGGTTGTACTGAATGCCGACGGAGATGTTTTTAACGTGGGAAAACTGATTGAATCTTTTCCGGATAACGAAAGAGAAGCGGATTCATTAAAAAATATTGTTGTCAAAAACAAAATGGTATCGGGCAATATCATCTCAAAAGACGGAACCGTTACAGCCATAATTTTTGCCTTTAACGAAAACGACGACATTAATAAAGTTGCCGGACAAGTGATGAAAAAGATTGAAGAATTACACATTCCGGAGAAATATTATTTTGCAGGCACACCTTTTTTAACGAAATATGTGGATTTGGTTATAAAGCAAGACCTGATAAAGTTAATACCTCTTGCGTTTATAGTAATTTCACTTGTTCTTTTTCTCAGCTTCAGAAGTTTCAAAGGCGTTGTATTGCCGATACTCACCGCCGGTCTTGCAATTTTATGGGCTATGGGCTCTTTCGGACTAATGGGGTTAAAACTTTCGATGGTTTCAAATAATGTTCCGATAATAATTCTCGCTGTAGGAAGTGCTTATGCCATACATGTTCTTAACAGAATATTTCAATGTGATGAAAAAGACCCCGACAAAGTGGTAAAAAAAGCATTGAAGCACATGTTTGTACCTGTTACTTTGTCGGCATTAACAACAGTTTCGGGATTTCTCTCTTTTATATTCGGCTCTTATTTAGTAATGATAAGGGATTTCGGTATTTTAGCTGCTTTGGGAACCTTTTTTGCCATGATATTGGCACTGACACTTGTACCGGCATTAATGGATATTTTCCCCGAAAAGCCGAGAAATCCGGATAAAAACATCAAAACCAAATTTCAAAAATATATTCTCACACCTCTTAACAAACTTGTGGTAAAACATAGCGGAAGGGTGATAGCTGTCTGGGGATTGCTTTTTTTAACAAGCATCGCCGGTATTTTTATGTTAAAAAGGAGTGTAAGCGTCAGCGGATATTTTAAAAAAAACCATCCGGCGAATATTGCCGACAGGTTAATGGCTGATAAGTTGGGCGGCTCAAAGCCCGTTTTTGTAATTTTTAAAGGCGATATGCAAGACCCGGAACTTTTGAAGACAATGAAAGCGGCCGAAGAATACATGCTAAAAAGTCCTTATATAAATACCGCGCAATCAATTGCCGATGTCGTGGAGAACATGAATAAAGCTGTTACCGGAAATGACACAATCCCCGATTCCAAAGAAATGATTCAACAACTTTGGTTTTTATTCGAACAAAACGAGAGTATTAACAGACTGGTAACCCCCGACCTGAAAAAAGGAATAATACTGGCAAAATTTAACGACAATGGAAATTACGGTATTGACAAATTTGAAAAATACATGAACGATTGGTTCAGTAAACATAAAAATAAAGATTTTAGTATTGAAATAACAGGAATGCCGTTCGTAAATGCCAAACTTGACAAAAGTCTTTTGAAAAGCCAGACGGGAAGCCTGATTATAGCAACAATCATGGTATTTATTCTTGTAAGCTTGATGTTTAAATCTATAGGTAAAGGAGTTTTATCAACAATACCTATAATAGTAACTGTTGCTATTTTATACGGAATAATGGGCTGGACCGGTATTCCTCTGGATGTTGTAACAGTTTTGGTTGCAAGTGTTGCGATAGGCATAGGTATAGATTATTCCATACATTTTATATCGCATTACGACGGTGAAATAAAAAAGCATAAAAACATTAAACAAGCAGTTGCCAACACTATGCATATAAGCGGAAATGCCATTCTTATAAATTTCCTTTCGGTTTCCATGGGTTTCCTTGTTTTGGCATTTTCGGAATTTGTACCTATCGTATATTTTGGTATTTTAATTGCATTAAGCATGCTAGGATCAAGTATGGGAGCTTTAACTTTGCTTCCTTCAATAATATTGTTAAAAAATAAAAATGCAAAAGATGAATAAAACGGTTTTAATACTCATAAGTTTCATATTTTCCTTTCAAAGTTTGAATTTGCAAGCTCAAGATGCCGGAACAATTCTGGCAAAGATGGATAAGGTAATGTTTTTCGCAAAAGATAAACAAGCGGATGTAGAACTGAAAATTGAGAATCTTAAAAAAGGAAAAGTTACCGAAAAGAGAGCCGAAATTTATGAAAAAGGCACAAAAAAGATATTCAGATATGTTTATCCAAAATCGGATTCGGGTATCACCTCTTTGACTGTTTCGGATAATGAAACATATATTTATCTTCCTTTATTTAATATGGTAAAAAAGATAACGACATCATCTTCCCTCGGGAATATGAATAAGTCTGATTTCTCCCTTGCTGATAAACCCGCAATATCATATTCGGAAAGCTATACACCCGAACTCGTAAAAACCACGGAAAACTCTTATATTTTAAAACTGACACCTAAAAATTTGAAAAACCCTTACGGTTTTATAAAAATTTCGGTGGATAAAAAATACTATTATCCCCATGAAATAGAATATTACGGCAAAGACGGAAAACCGATTAAAAAAGCAACATATCACTTTGTAAAACTTAACGGTCATTGGGTAGCCGATAAGATAACAATGTTTAATGAAAACAAAGGAAGCAGAACAACAATCACTTTGAAAAACATAAAAATAAACAAAGGGTTGCCGGACAGCATGTTTACAAAAGAGGGATTGAAAAAGAAAAAAACCCGATAAAGTTTTGTTGTTTTCAAAAAATACCCTACTTTTGCAGACCCAAAAAACGAGAGGAAAGATTTAGAATAATTTATTGCGGAGACGCAGATAAAATTTTAACAGATGAAACGTACATTTCAACCATCAGTAAGAAAAAGAAAAAACAAACACGGATTCCGTGAAAGAATGTCCACGGCTAACGGACGTAAAGTATTAAAAAGAAGAAGGGCTAAAGGAAGAAAAAAACTTACAGTTTCCGACGAAAGATAATTCCGGCTTGGTAAAAGCTGTTATTATAGCCTGAAAATATTACGGGAGATGTGAAAGCATCTCCTTTTTTTGTTGGAGTAAATTTATCTTACCTTTGCAAAGGATGGAAACAATTTTAATCATAATTCTCATATTTTTTTCAATAAGTTTTTTGGGGAAACTTTTTTTCAGATACTTTTTACCCCGGTGGTTAAACAGATTTGTACAAAGGCAACAAAAGAACTACAATCAACACCAACAATACCGGGAAAAGAATGTGGACAAAGATGAAAAAGTAAAATTCGACAAAAATTCCACGGAAGGCAGTATAAATCCTGATGTCGGAGAATATGTTGACTTTGAAGAAGTTGATGATAAAGATAATGAAACCGGACAATCTACCTGATTAAGATACTCATATCAACAGTCAAAAGTTCGGCTTTTTCGTTTGCATCCGAAACAATAAGAAGTTCAGCCATGTTTCCTGACATTTCTTTTTTCACTATTACCGATTCGGCTTTTATATTCATTTTATTACCTTTTCCTTCCAATTGAACACATACGGGTTTAAAATTGTCTTTAAAATTTAAAAGATTTATGTAACCCAAATAACTCCCGGATTTACTGTTATCAGGACTATCGATTGTTGCCGTAAAAATTATCCTGTTATTGTCAAAAGCGGCGTCGGCACCCGAAAACCTTATTTGTTTGCCATCAACCCGTGGGAGCATTATGTTGTAAACTTCAGGTACGGGGCACTCTTTATAATCATTCAAATACTTATCCAGTTCGTGCAATTTATAAACAAACATCTTGTTAGTACCTCCGTCAAAAAGATAAAGGATTCCTCCCGCAATAACAGCACCTTTTATATTAAGTGCATTCCTTTTAAGATTAGCGGCAGCACTTAAAACGTCATAAAATTCTTTAACGTTGAATATTTCTGCCGTTGCCGTTTTTATATTGTATTTAACTATGATGTCACTTTGCGGTGATATTTTTCCCGACCCGAAAATCATCAACTCACCTATATCGTTACGGCATGCAACCGATTGAAAATCCGGTTTTAAACTCTCCGGCAGGATATTGAATTTCTCTCCGGCAGGATATATTAAAAATTTGCTTTTCGGTTTCAATTTATTATTCAGCTTATATAACCACGGAGTATCGTCATTTACCATAAAAAAATCCTTACCACAACTTTCCATACCTGTTACGGTAACAAAATCTTTTAAAACTTTTTTTTTATCCTTAACCTCAACTCTCAATCCCTTTTCCTGCGAAAAAACCGTAACGGAAAGCAACAATAAAGTTATAATCAACCCGAATTTTTTCATACCTGAATAATGTGTTTAAAGTTTAAGCAAATAACCGTAAAATTTAAAAACGGAATGATAAATGCTTTTATTTTGCAACAAAATAAGTTTTCATGGATTTTAAAGTTAACAAAGAAGGGTTTTACGGGGAATTCGGAGGGGCTTTTATTCCCGAACTGCTTTACCCGAACGTGAAAGAGCTGGAGGACAACTATATGGAAATTATCAATTCCGGCGATTTCCAAAAAGAATACAAACAGTTATTGAAAGATTATGTCGGGCGTCCCACACCTCTTTATTTTGCCAAAAGATTATCAGAAAAATACGGAACAAACATATTTTTAAAACGCGAGGATTTGAACCATACCGGTGCCCATAAGGTAAACAATACCGTAGGACAAATTATTTTAGCCAAAAAGCTGGGTAAAAAAAGGATAATTGCCGAAACAGGTGCGGGACAACATGGTGTAGCCACTGCCACCGTTTGTGCTCTAATGGATATGCAATGCGTGGTTTACATGGGCGAAGTTGACATAAAACGCCAAGCCCCCAACGTTGCGCGCATGAAAATGCTCGGTGCCGAAGTAAGACCTGCTAAAAGCGGTTCTAAAACATTAAAAGATGCCACCAACGAGGCAATACGTGATTGGATTAACAATCCCGAAGATACCTATTATCTTATAGGTTCGGTTGTTGGACCGCATCCTTATCCCGATTTGGTTGCACGGTTGCAGGCAATTATATCCGAAGAGATGAAATGGCAATTGAAAGAAAAAACCGGTAGCGAAATTCCCGACAAAATAATAGCTTGTGTAGGTGGAGGAAGTAATGCTGCCGGAGCTTTTTATCATTTTCTTGATAATGAAAAGGTAGAATTGATAGCCGTGGAAGCAGCCGGAAAAGGTGTTGACAGCGGGCAAACAGCAGCAACTACAACTATTGGCAGTCCAGGTATTATCCACGGCAGCCGCACTTTGCTTATGCAAGACGAATACGGTCAAATCACGGAACCCTACTCGATATCGGCGGGACTTGACTATCCTGGAATAGGGCCGTTGCACGCACACCTTTTTAAAACACACAGGGGAACGTTTTTAAGCGCAACCGATAAAGAAGCTTTGGATGCAGCCAAAGAGCTTACCGAATTGGAAGGCATTATCCCGGCTCTCGAGTCGGCACACGCATTAGCGGCACTACCTAAAATAAAAGTAAAACCCGATAATGTTATCGTTGTTAACCTTTCGGGAAGAGGAGATAAAGACCTTGATACATACATGAAAGTCTTCGGATATTAATTATAAACTTTAAAAATGAACAAATTAAAACGGCTTTTTAAAGAAAAAAAGAACAACATATTGTCAATATATTTTACCGCCGGATATCCCGTACTTGATTCAGCACTTAAAATTTTGCCTGCACTTGAAAAAGCGGGTGTGGATTTTGTGGAGGCCGGCATGCCTTTTTCGGATCCTATGGCCGATGGACCGGTAATACAACAAAGCAGTGAAAAAGCTTTGAAAAACGGGATGAATCTTGACATCTATTTTTCACAATTGGAATATTTGAAAGACAAGATTAATATTCCGGTGGTAGCTATGGGATACGTAAACCAAATGATGAGATACGGCGAAGAACGTTTTTTGCAAAGATGCAAGGATGCAGGCATATCGGCTTTAATACTTCCGGACCTTCCTTTGAAAATCTACCTTAACGATTATAAAATTTTATTTGAAAAATACGGTTTAACCAACATTTTTCTGATAACACCGCAAACTTCGGAAGAGCGGATAAGAGAAATTGACAATGCCTCGGATACTTTTATTTATATGGTTTCGTCAAGTTCCACAACAGGAACCAAAGAAAAAATAAGCGCAGAACAAAAATCATATTTCGAAAGAATCAAAAATTTGAATTTAAGAAATCCGACGGTAATAGGTTTCGGAATATCAAATCATGAAACTTTTTCCAATGCTTGCAATTACGCGGCGGGAGCTATCATAGGCAGTGCTTTTGTCAAAACCGTAAGCGAAGACAGCTCGGAAGAAAGCATCATCAACTTTGTAAGAAAAATAAAAGAGGGGGAATAAAAAAGGTGAGCTTTGACTATGTCAGTCCCACCTTTTTTAACAATAAAGCCCGCTACTAAGAAAGCATCACAGGCATTATCAACATAAGTATATCTTCGTGTTCGTTTTCCGGTTTCTCGGGTGATATAATTCCGGACCTGTTTGGAGCCGACAGTTTAAGCGTAATTGTTTCGCATGTTAGAACGCTCAACATCTCCTGCATAAATTTGGAATTAAACCCTATTTCAATATCTTCACCTTCGTAGCTGCATGCCAAACGTTCTTTTGCCTCACTGCTGTAATCAATATCCTGTGCTGAAAGCACAAGCTCCTGACCTGTTATTTTAAACCTAACCTGGTGGGTTGATTTACTACCGAAAATGGAAACCCTTCTAAGTGCATTTAAAAGAGCCAACCTTTCAATTGTCAAGGTGTAAGGATTTTCTTTGGGAATAACGGCTTCATAATTTGGATATCTGCCTTCAACCAAACGGCATACCATAACAATGTCGTCAAAAGTAAATACCGCATGCGATTTATTAAAAGTTAACAACACTTCTTCTTCCTCATCTTCAGGTATTATCTGTTTTGCCAGGTTAAGTGTCTTTTTGGGAAGAATCAATGAATCGGAAAATTCACTTTTAACATCATTTCTTCTGTACCTTACAAGTTTGTGAGCATCGGTAGCTACAAAAGTTACATTTTCTTCATTTATCTCACAATAAACTCCCGACATCATAGGACGAAGTTCGTCGTTGCCGGTGGCAAACAGTGTGTTATGGATAGCTTTAACAAGAAGTCCGCCGTTAAGTTTAACTTCTTTCGTTTCTCCCAACGGAGGAATCCTGGGAAATTCGTCGGCTTTTTGTCCCGCCATTTTATATTTTCCTTCACCGGCTAAGATTTCTATTGCCAAACTTTCTTCATCGGAAATAATTGTAACCGGAAGTTCGGGGAAAGTCTTCATTATCTCCAACAATTTCCTTGCGGGAATAGCTATCGCCCCTTCATCGTCAGCCTTATCGGGTTCTACCGTAACGGAAACCGTAGTTTCCAAATCAGAAGCTGTTATCTTCAATTTATCTCCGTTAAGTTCAAAAAGGAAATTTTCCAATATCGGCAACGTGGAATTACTTGACAATACGCCACTTATGGACTGCAAACTTTTTAATAATGCGGAACTAGATATAATGAATTTCATAGCTTTTTTTATTTTGTTAACTTTCAATAATTCGAGTAAAAATAGAAAAATATCATATGTTTACATTTCCACTCATCCATTATTTTTTAAACAAATGTTAATAAACTTTCGCTTTAAACGATCCTTCTAAACACCAACGCCGTTCTATTGGTATTGTACACAGTCAGATAATTACCGTTTTCATTACTTCTTGCTATGTAAGTTACGGAATTGTCTATTCTACCATGACCGCCGAAACGCAAATCATCACTATTTAGAATAATCTCATATTCACCCGGAACGGGAACCGGAAATTTATAATCGGGAATGGAGTTTACAGGGTGCCAGTTAAAAAGAAATATCAAATTGTTACGCTCAAAAGCAATGGTGTTATTAACGGTATCAACCTGAAGCCTGTTACCGTAAAGGGAACTCATTATTTTATGCTCTTTAATTAAAGCTATCATCTCCCTGTCGAAATCTGCAAGAAAGTGATACTTTAAATTTTTATCATCAACCAAGGACCATTGTCTTCTGCAATATTTATAACTCCAATTATTTCCTTCCCGCGGGAAATCAATCCACTCCGGGTGTCCGAATTCGTTACCCATAAAATTCATCCACGCATTTCCTCCCAGCGAAATAGTGAACAACCTTATCATCTTATGAAGCTGTATTCCCCTGTCGATTATCAGGTTTTCATCTCCTTTTGCCATATGCCAATACATCTCTTTGTCCATCAACCTGAAAGCTATTGTTTTATCGCCTACCAAAGCTTGATCATGCGACTCGACATAAGCCACGGTTTTAACATAAGGCAACCTGTCATTCATCACATGCCACATCTCATAAAGATTCCAATCCTCGTCCCTGTATTCTTTTAGAAGTTTTATCCAGAAGTCGGGCAAAGCCATGCCTAACCTGTAATCGAACCCGACACCACCTTCGTCGGGAGGCAGTGTTATTCCGGGCATACCGGTGACATCTTCAGCTATTGTAACCGATTTAGCTTCCAAATCGTGAACCAGTTTATTACCCAATTGCAAATAGGTTATAGCATCATTTTCAACACCTTCTCTAAAGAATTTTTCTCTTGTATCAACGGTTTCCAATCCGTGATGCAAATACATCATCGAACCGACACCGTCAAACCTGAAACCGTCAAAATGGAACTCTTTCATCCAGTATTTGAGGTTTGAAAGTAAAAATCTCAAAACTTCGGTTTTACCGTAATCGAAAATTTTAGAATCCCACTGGGGATGTTCACCTCTGCTTCCGGCATGAAAATATTGTGACTCGGAACCGTCAAATTCATTTATTCCTTCAATTGTATTTTTAACCGTGTGCGAATGAACCACGTCCAATATTACGGCCATACCATTTTCGTGAGCCGTTTTGATAAGATATTTCAAGTCTTCGGGAGTACCGAACCTTGAAGAAGGAGCAAAAAAGTTGGAAACATGATAACCGAAAGAACCGTAATACGGATGCTCTTGAATAGCCATAAGTTGCAAAGCGTTATAACCTCCGTTAACGGCTCTGGGTATTATTGTTTCGGCAAATTCCCTGTATGTTCCTATACCTTCCCTTTCCTGAGCCATACCCACATGCGCTTCGTAAATAAAAAGATCGCCAACCATTCCCGCGTTAAAATTGTCGTTTCCCCAGTCAAACTCTTCAGGAGGAAACCATAACTGACCGGAAAAATTCTTGGTGTCTTCATCCTGGACAACACGTGTTATATATGCGGGTATTCTGTATTCCAAACCTCTACGTTCCGACTCAACAAGAACTTTTATTTTGCTGCCGTGAACAAAGGTATCCTTGTACTCCTCGTACGGAAGAAAAATTTCCCAAACTCCGTATTCGTTCCTCTTTAAAGGATGAGTAAACTTTTGCCAGTCGTTAAAATCCCCTACCAAATAAAGAGCTTTTGCCGCCGGAGCCCATTCCCTGTAAAACCATCCGTTTTTCTCTTTATCGAAATTAATACCGTAATATTTGTAGCCGTCGGCAAATTTTTCAAGGCTTCCGAAATCTTTTTCTATCTGCTTGAGACGGGTGATATATCTGTTATACCTTTCTTCAATATCTTTGGCACTGGGTTCAAGCCAGGGGTCCACTTTCAAAAGTTTAAGCTCCTTTGTCATATTTTTTATTTTTTTTCCAATTTACAAAATTAGTAAACACCTTTGTCGATATTCACCTTTTAATTACTTTTAACTTTAAGATTTTACAACAAAACGCAAACATCAACATTAATCCGTTAACATACAAAATCACACCCTTAACCAAGCCATAAATAATATATCTTTGCCCCTAAAAAACAAATAACGATGGCTTTAAATTGCGGAATTATCGGATTAACAAATACGGGAAAAACAACCATATTTAATTGTATGTCAAACTCCAAAGCCGAAAGTTCAAATTATGCTTTCAGCGCAACTAAATCAAACAAAGGTGTAGTTGATGTGATTGACCCGAGATTATATGAAATAGACAAATATATACATGCCGACAAAGTTGTTCCGGCAACAGTGGAAATTGTTGACGTTCCGGGGCTTGCCAAAGGCTCGTCGCAAGGTGAAGGTGTAGGGAACAAGTTTCTTGCCGACATACAACAAACAGACGCATTAATACATGTTTTACGTTGTTTTGATGACGACAATTTGCCTCATATCGAAGGTTCCGTTGACCCTGTCAGGGATATGGAAATCGTTGATTTCGAGCTTCAGGTACGCGACCTGGATTTGGTTATGAGAAAGATACAGAGGTTGGAAAAACTTGTTAAAACGGGAGATAAAGAGGCAAAAAAAGCTTTGGAAGTAATGAAAATTTACAAAGACCATCTGGAAAATATGGGTAATGCAAGAACGGCTCCGGTGTCGGAAGAAGACAAAATCTATGTGAGAGATATGCAATTACTTACCATGAAACCCGTGATTTATGTTTGTAACGTTGATGACGATTCTGCAGTAACAGGTAATAAATATGTAGAAAACATTAAAGAGGCTTTGGGTGACAGCGAATCGAAAGTTTTGGTAATTGCAGGAAAACTTGAAGCCGAAATTGCCGAGCTCGAAGATGAGGAAGACAGAAAAGCATTTTTGGAAGATGCGGGATTGGATGAACCTGGCGTTAATAAACTTGTAAGGGCGGCTTATGACATTTTAAACTTGCAATCATTTTTTACGGCGGGAAAAATGGAAGTAAAGGCATGGACCATTAAAAAAGGTATGACAGCACCGCAAGCTGCGGGAGTTATTCACAGCGACCTTGAACGCGGTTTTATAAGAGCGGAAGTAATGTCGTACGAAGATTTTATTAAATACGGTTCGGAACAAGCCGTTAAAGAAGCCGGCAAGTTCAGGGTTGAAGGCAAAAATTACGTTGTACAAGACGGCGACATTTTACATATAAGATTTAACGTTTAAATTTTTACGAATGCCGGCAAAAACGGCTATATCATTTTTTCTTTTGTTAATCCCATTCTTTTCGTTGGCTCAAAAGAATGATACCGTTATATTGTTAAACAGCAATATCATAACTGGAGAAATAAAAAACCTTCAACAAGGTCAGATGCTTTTTAAAACCGACGGCATGGGTACGGTAAACATAAAAGCCGAAGAAATAAAAAGCATGAAATCAAGTAAAAGATTCCAAATACAATTATATAACGGTTACGTTTATTTCGGTAATTTCGATACGATAAACGGTCCCGGAACTTTTGTAAAAATTGTTACCTCGACAGGTACGGCATATAAAATAAACGTTAAAGACATTGTTGAAATTTTCCCTTTCAGAAAAAGGTTATGGGACAGGGTATCGGGGACCTTCAGCACAGGGACTTCTTACGGCAAATCCTCAAAAATATTACAACTTAATTTCAGCGGTAATTTGACATTTTGGGGTAAAAAACGGTATTCCAGCGCTGCATGGACGGATAATATTTCCGCGTACGAAGATTCCATAATAACCAATAAACAATCTTACAATTTCACCTACAGGCACTATATAAAAAACGGATTTTCTGCACAGAGCACATTTGAATACGCAAAAAACAAAGAACTCGGACTTAACAGACGTTATTCATTAAACATACTTGCAGGTAAAGATATTATTCACAAATACAGGGCATTATTATATTTCGGTACGGGTCTTAGCGGTAACAGCGAACGTTTTGAAGGTGATTTGGAATCAAAAGTAAACTTCGAATGGGATTTTGAAACGAGGTTTGACATTTATAAAAGAAGTTCCCCGGAAATAAGCTTGAGCACCTACGCTAATTTTTACCCGAGTTTTACGGTAAAAGGCAGGTACAGGGCATCGGCGACCATAGAAACCAGAGTTGAAGTATTTAACAACTTTTATGTAGGTATTCAATTTTACGACGACTTCGACAACAAACCGCAATCAAATAACACCGAAACGAACACCCACACTAACGACTGGGGTGTGAACGGAACAATTTCCTTTTCATTTCATTAAAAATTATTTAAATACACCTCTGGCATAAGGAGCAATATCCTGTGAAGCAAAATCTTTTTCAAGATATTTAAAATAACCCGCAACAGCAATCATTGCAGCATTATCAGTTGTAAACTTTAAGGGAGGAAGAAATACTTTCCACCCGTATTTATCAGCGTTTTCCAACATTGTATTTCTTAAACCTGAATTTGCCGAAACACCACCCGCAACAGCTACTTGTTTTATTCCCGTTTTATCAACGGCAATTTTTAATTTTTTCAGCAAGATTGAAATTATGGTATTTTGAATTGACGCTGCCAAATCGGCTTTGTTTTTTTCAATAAAATTCCCGTCTTCTTTCAATCTGTCGCGCAAAAAATACAAAAATGAAGTTTTGAGGCCGCTGAAACTGTAGTCCATCTCCCCCACCTTGGGCTCGGGAAACTTGAAAGCCCGTGGATTTCCTGCTTTGGCAAGTTTATCTATCTCCGGACCTCCAGGATAAGGCAATCCCATTATTTTAGCAGCTTTATCAAAAGCTTCACCCGCCGCATCGTCAATGGTTTTACCCAATATTTCCATATCAGATGCACTGTTTACTTTAACTATCTGGGTATGACCTCCCGAAACCGTCAAGCAAAGAAAAGGAAATTCGGGATGTTCTTTTTGCGAATCGTCGGTTATAAAATGTGATAAAATATGAGCTTTCAGATGGTCAACTTCTATAATCGGAATGCCCAAACCCATAGCAAAAGCCTTGGCAAAAGATGTTCCCACAAGCAATGACCCAAGAAGACCGGGACCACGTGTAAAAGCTACGGCATTCAACTGTTTTTTAGTTATATTTGCTTGCTGTAACGCCACTTCCACAACAGGTATAATATTCTGTTGATGAGCGCGGGAAGCCAGCTCGGGAACTACACCTCCGTATAACCTGTGTACTTCCTGATTGGCAATTATGCTGGAAAGCATTTTGGTGCCTTCCAACACGGAAGCCGAAGTGTCGTCACAAGAAGATTCTATACCTAAAATATAAATACTCATTTGGATAATTTTAAGAGCAACAAAAATATAAAAAAGAGGATAGCCGAAGGATTTGCGTGGGTGATCATCACTATTTTGTTCATCCCTTTTGTGCTTTCTTTATTATCCAGCCAGCCGCTTTTCCAGACTTTCTCCGCCAGATTGGTAACTAAAATACTAAGTGATCACACCGGATATAACATAAAAATTAACTCCATCGACCTCCGGTTTTTGAAAGGTATTAATGCGGGAGGACTGACCGTTTACGACAAAAAAGGAAATATTATGATAAAAGTGGGAACACTGGAAGCCGTTCCCGTTTATGCCGACCGCAAACTTTTCGGTATAATGTTTCATAAAATAAACCTCGACAGCGTTGACTTAAGAATTGGCAGTTATACTGAAAACGATACACTCAACCTTATAAAATTCGTCAACTCCTTTTCATCGGACACAACAAAATCGAATTCCGGTTCCGTTTTCAAATTAAAAATTAACAACCTTAAACTGACAAACACACATTTTGAGATTTTTAACAAATACGACACGTCAGGTAACGGGAAAGCGATGGATTATTCCAATATGAATTTCAGTAATGTAAACATTGATATTAACAACTTCAAACTGATTGACGACTCTTTGAACTTTAAGATAAACGGATTTTCCGCTGATGAAAAATCAGGATTGAAGGTTAAAAATCTTTCTACAAATTTTATTTTAAGCGGAACAACAATAAGCGGAAAAGATTTAAAAGGAGAGTTAAACAACTCGAAATTAGACTGCGACATCAGTTTAAAATATAAAACGTGGGGGTCCATGTCGTATTTCACCGACTCGGTTCAACTCTACGGAAATTTCAGGAATACAAAATTGAATTTATCCGATATCGGAAACTTTGTTGACGGTTTGGATGCCATGAAAGATGAAATAAAAATTAAAGGAATTATAAAAGGTACGGTAAACGACCTCAATTGTAAAAATTTAACTGTAAGTTACGGGAAAAACACTCTGTTCCAAGGTAACATTAAAATTAAGGACCTTGCCGAATTTGACTCTACATATTACAATGCCCAAATAGATAAACTAACCATGTCGTTACAAGATTTGAAAAATTTCAGACTCCCGGACGGCACTACAATTCCTGTCGATACAAGTTTTAATTTGTCGGATATTTTTACGGTTTCCGGCAAATTTGAAGGTAATTATCTGGATTTTAACTCGGATATAACAATAACAAATGGGAAAAGTAATATTTCTTCGGCAATAACTTTATACAATAAAGACACTTTATCGATAAAAGCAAATGTAAAAGGACATATTAATAATGCCGGCAATATTATAAAACGTGACGACCTCATCGGCAATTCCGATTTGCAGTTGGAATTGAAAGGGAACGGAAAATCATTTGAACATTATAAATTAAACTCAAAAGTAATATTGCTAAATACAGGTATTCTGGGATACACTTACGACAGTATAAAATTTACGGGAACCGTTACCGACAACTATTTTATAGCGGGAAAATTAGATATTACAGACAAAAATCTGAACTTAAAATCAAAACTTAGCTTAAAATTAAAAGACAATAACAATTACAAAATCAGGGCTTTTATCAAAAAAGCGGATTTAAAAAGATTAAAACTCAGCAACAGCGTTTTTTCATTTAAAACAAAAGCTGAAATAAATTTAAGCGGAACAAACCTCGACAACATAACGGGATACGTGAAATTTGACGGTATCCATTTGGTATTAAACGGTTACAATTATAATTTTAAACACATATTTTTCAATAGTAAAGATTCCGTTTCCAACAAAACATATATTTTAAAATCAGATTTCATTAATGCTTATGCGTCAGGTAAATTCAAACCGTCAAGTCTTTATGACAACGCCTTAAATCTTCTTAATTCATACTTGTTTTTTACCGATAAAAAACAAAAAAAAGATACCCATACAGAAAATATTTTTGTAACTCTCGACATTAAAAACGATAAACTGTTAAGTGAACAATTAATAAAAAATGTCAGGATTTCTCCTTATTCCAGTTTTAAGGCATACATGGATTTTTCCCGTGATTCGTTAAATGTGGAAGCGGCTTCGAATCTGGTGAAAAGCGGTGATATTAAACTTAAAAATAATAACTTTAAAATTTTCACTGAAAAAAACAAACTGTTTCTGGATCTTAAATCGGGATTTTTAATTTTAAAAGACAGTTCAAAAACCGACACTACCGTAATAGGTATGGAAAACATGAATATTTTGGCTTCATCAACAAAAGAAATGACAGACTTTAAAATAACATGGGATAACACCTACGACACCACTACTAAAAATTACGGAAAAATTAAGGGATACCTTTTCAAGAAAAAAACATCAAAAGAACTTAGCTTTGATGATGCTTATTTTTATGCTTTCGATACTTTGTGGACCATTAACAAAAACAACCTTATAGTATTTGATACCGGCGGGATATATTTCCATAATTTTATAATAAAAGGCGGCAGATCAACACTTAGTGTAAAAGGTAAAATTCCGGAAAAAGACAAAGACTCTCTTTCGGTTTCTTTTAAAAACTGGAATCTCTCGAATTTTAACCCTTTAATAAAAAGTTCGGGCTATAATTTGGGAGGTTTTTTGAACGGTTCTGTTGAAACGATGATTTACGACACCAATTTTACGTTTACATCTAACCTGAAAGTAAAAAATTTCGCTTTGAACAATGTAAAACTCGGCGATTTGCACCTGCTTAACACCTGGGATAATATTGACAAATCCATTTTTGTTAAATCACAAATAATTAAAAAAGGTAATGTTGGAGTCGGTGAAATATTCAGCCTGGAAGGTTTTATTTACCCTTTTAAAAATGACAGTTCTTTATTTTTGAATTCATCATTCAGCCGGCTTAATATTTCATTTTTGAATCCCGTTCTGTCCGATTTGTTTCACAATATAAAAGGAAAGGCAAAAGGGAATTTGCACCTTACGGGATCTTTTGACAAACCGATATTAACGGGACGGGTTAACTTGTTTAGAACGAGCATGGTTGTAAATTATCTTAACACAAAATACTCATTTACAAATTATTTGAATTTTGAAAAAAATAAAATAAACTTTAACGACCTTATCATTTACGACACCCTGGGAAATCATGCCGAAATTAACGGAAACATTACTCATAATTATTTCAGCGATTTCGGGTTTAACTTTAAAATAAGTACTGAAAAGCTACTTTTCGTTAATACCACAAAAAGACTTAACGACCTATATTACGGAACAGTTATGGCTTCCGGAAAAGTACACATGTGGGGAGATCCTGAAAAATTGAACCTTAAAATAGATACAAAAACCGCAAAAGGTACCGATTTGTCAATCCCGCTTGACCAAGCATACAGCATTTCCAACGACTTCATAACTTTTGTACCGCCGCCAATAGATTCATCCGATTTAATAACGGAAGCCGAAGCCGATTTTGAAAAAGAAATCGAGGAAGAGGAAATGAAATATGATATTGATATTGATGCCAAAATTACACCCGACGCAAAAGTCAATATATATTTACCTTCCGATTTGGGTAAAATAGAATCCAAAGGACATGGAAATATTTCGCTAAAAGCATCATCGAAGGGTGAATTTACCATGTTTGGCGATTACATTGTAGATAACGGTAATTTTAATTTCAACTTCAAAAACTTGATAAGCAAAAGGTTTAGTTTGGTTCCGGGAGGGAAAATAACATGGACGGGCGATCCGGAAAATGCTTATTTGAATATTAAAGGTCTTTATAAAGTGAAAGTAAACCTGTCGAGTTTGGGTATTGTTGTTGATTCAACATCGGATTTTAAAAACAAACAAACTGTAAATTGTTATATAATCCTAAAAAACAAGCTGTTAAACCCGGATGTAAGATTCTCCATAGAACTTCCCGAAGCCGACCCCGACATACGGAGGATGGTATATGCAAATCTGGACACCACGAACCCCGCCATGGTAAACGAGCAGATGATTTCATTGCTGGTTTTCGGCTCATTCAGTTTTAATAATGCCAATAATTTTTCGATGGCAAGCCAAGGCTATAACATATTATCGAATCAACTGAGCAGCATGTTATCGAGAATCAGTAATAATTTCGATATAGGAATGAATTATAAGCCCGGCGACGAGATTACCCAACAAGAGTTTGAAGTGGCACTTTCAACCCAACTTTTTAACGACCGGCTTATAATAAACGGTAATGTAGGTATGACATACGACCGTTCGCAAAAAAGTGCAAGCAATATTATAGGTGATGTCGATATAATGTATAAACTTACAAAAGACGGAAGATGGCTTTTAAAAGCATTTAACCATTCAAATGCAAACTCGTGGTACTATTACAATAATTACGACAAGATATCGCCTTACACACAAGGGGTAGGTATAGCTTATAGAAAAGAGTTTGATAATATATCGGAACTTTTCAGACCCAAGCGTAAAAAGAACAAAAAGGAAAATACCGAAAAATAATATGAGTCTTGTAATTTATAAATCGTCGGCAGGCTCGGGGAAAACCCACACCTTGGTAAAAGAATATCTCAAACTTTGCCTTTTAAATCCCCGCTCTTTTAAAAAAATACTCGCCATAACATTTACAAACAAGGCTGCCGCCGAAATGAAAGAACGAATAATAGAAAGCCTTAAAAATTTTGCATCCGGTAAAACAAATGACAGTTTGGCCCAATCACTAAAAAACGAACTTGATTTTAACGATGAAAAATTAAAACATTCATCCGCTAAATTGTTAAATGAGATAATTCACAACTTCGATGATTTTAACATAAGTACTATCGACTCCTTTGTTCATAAAATAATAAGAACATTTGCAAAAGACGTAAACCTGCCTTCCGATTTTGAAGTTGTAATAGATTTAGACGACTTGATTCCCGAGATACTGGAATCCATTTATGAAAAAGTCGGCATTCCCGAATATAAATCATTAACGGATTTTCTTGAGAAATTTATTGAATCCCTAACAGATGACGAAAAAAGTTACGACCCCCAATATCAATTAACTAAATTCGTTGAAAAACAGAGTAGTGAAGATAACTTTAAGGAAATTAAAAAATTAAAACACTTAACACTTTCCGATTTTTTAAGAATATCTCAAGAACTTTACAATAGAAAAACCGAACTGAAAAAGAAAATTATTGAAACCTCGAAAGAGGCACTTCGACTGTTTAATGAAAATAACCTCACTTACAACGACTTTTCATCTAAAGATAAAGGAATAGGTTATTATCTTATCCGTCAAAGTATAAAATTTGATTTATCGGATAAAAATATTGATAATAAAAATGCAAAAAAGTCCGTTGAAGAAAATAAATGGTACACTTCGGAAATACAAAAAAAACACAAAGAAAAAGCCCAAATTATAGACAGCTTAATTCCTCGATTGCAGGAAATTTATTATACCATTTACGATTCCGGAAAAGATTACCTGTTTTATTCCAAAATATTAGCAAAGCTCTTTCAGGTAGCATTTATAAAAGAGCTTAAAACAACTTTTGACGAACACACTGCGGAAACGGGAAAATTGCATATTTCGGAATTTAACAAAAGAATTAGCGAGAGTATTGCAGGGCAACCCGCACCGTATATTTATGAACGATTGGGCACAAGTATTAATCATTTTTTGATAGATGAGTTTCAAGATACCTCGTTGATGCAATGGTACAACCTTTTACCGTTAATAGAAAATTCATACGGAAGCGGGTATTTCAACATGCTTGTCGGCGACCCTAAACAAGCCATATACAGATTCAGAGGCGGGGAAGTTGAACTGTTTACTTCGTTACCAAAACTTTACGGTAATCCCGAGCTGGAAAATAAAAAGCAAAGAGAGGAAATGTTAACCTCGGTATTGGAGACACGCAATTTATCGACAAACTTCAGGTCTTATAAAAATATCGTAGAATTTAACAATAACTTTTTTGATTTTGTAAAAAACGGATATTCAAAAACAAACCCCTTAATTTCCGGTATCTTCAAAAACCATGAACAAGAGGTATCAAACGTAAAAAACCATGACGGTTATGTAAAAATCAAACAAGTGGCTGCAGAAGATATCAATTCTTATGCTGTCTTGCGAAAAGATCATATTTACCAATATGTTACGGAGCTTATCGAAAAAGGTTTCGACTTTAATGATATTGGTATATTAACACGTTCGGGCAAACATGCCACTGAAATAGCCGAATATCTTATCGGTAAAAATATTCCGGTTATTTCTTCAGAGTCACTTTTAATTTCAGGTTCTGCGATGGTCCGGGCACTTGTTGCGTTGTTAAGAATTTTCAACGACCCCGAAAATGACAATAACTTTGTCGAATTGCTAAAAAACCTGGCTTTCATAAAAACAGAACAATCCAACCTGGATGAATTTATAAAAAAATTAAGGGAAATTGATAATCCGGACGACAAACTTAAATTTCTGTTAAAAGAATTCGGTATAAACATCAACATCGAATCATTAAAGCAAAAGAATTTAATTGAAATAGCAAATGCTTTTCACAGCGAACTTGACAAAACAAACAAGCCCGATATCTATTTCCAATATTTCCTGGATTTTATAATTGAAAAGGAAAATATTCATAATGGAAATCTTGACAATTTCATTAAACTTTGGGATGAAAAAAAAGACAAACTTTTTATCATAATGCCCGAGGGTGAGAATGCCGTCACCATTATGACTGCACATAAATCCAAAGGGCTTAAATTTCAAGCGGTAATTGTTGATTTCATTGAAAACAACTTCAAAAACACCAAAGATGAAATCTGGATAGAACCCGGATTAAATTTTGCCGAAGAACTGAAAACCACCTTATATCCGCTTAGGAGTGACGATAAACGATACGTAAACGAATACTTAAACGAAAAAAACAGATCCTATTTGGATTTTATAAATCTGGTTTATGTTGCCTTTACCAGAGCTGTAGAAGCACTTTTCATAACCTCATATGTAAAATCTGAGAATAGCACCAAAAAAGGGAAAGCGGATATTTTCTCATCGTTGATAAATGAATTTTTAAATCAATGTGACGGTTTTGACAGTTCAACCGGTGAATTATCAATTGGTGAATTGAAAAAACTTGAAAAGCCGGATGTTAAACAGCACCAATACTTTACATGGGAAGAAAATAACCTCAATAAAACCGGTGATTTACCCGTATCGATAGCTCCGCCTGATGAAATCTTTTGGGAAGAGGCAGGTAACGTTTATTCATCATCAAAAGGTAAAGTGATACATGAAATCCTTGCTAAAATTGATAATGAAAATGGTATTGACAAAATAATTTTGCAATATCAAAACAAAGGACTTTTAGACCATAAAGAATCAGAAGAAATAAAAAGCAAAATAACATCATTAATAAAAAACCCCGAACTCCAGAAGTACTTTAAAAATGACAAAAAATCAAGAAGCGAGATTGAGATAATAGCGGATAATGAAGACGTGATACGTCCCGACAAAGTTATTTTAGATAATGACAAATACATTGTGATTGACTACAAAACGGGAGAAGAAAAAAGAGAACACCAAAAGCAGGTTAAAAATTACATGGAAAAGATAAAAGAAGTTACGGGAAAAAATGTTACGGGAAAGATTGTTTACATTGGAGATGAAATAAAAATAAAAACCGTATAAATAATGTTCGGCAACAAAAATAGGTTTCAACTGTTACTGGTCAGCGTAACCGCTTTTTTACAAGTGATTCTTTTCTCAGGCTGTACAAAATATAATAAAAATACCGGACATAAAATTTTTAAATACAACGAATCTGCTGGTATAACAACACTGGATCCTGCATTTGCCCGCGATCAGGCTCATATATGGGTTTGTAATCAACTTTACAACGGACTTGTTCAATTGGATGACAGTCTTAATGTTAAACCTTCCATAGCAAAAAGTTGGGATATTTCGGAAGATGGAAAAACATACACTTTTCACCTGAGGGATGATGTGGTTTTCTACAAAGATATCTCTTTAAAAAACAGAACAAGGAAGGTAACCGCCAAAGATTTCGAATACAGTTTCAAAAGATTGACAAATCCCGAAACAGCATCCCCGGGGGCATGGGTTTTCAACATGGTAAACAAAACCGATGGTAAATACGATTTCTATGCTATAAACGATAGTACTTTTCAAATAAAACTAAAACATCCGTTTCCTCCTTTTTTGGGAATACTCACAATGCAATATTGCTCGGTAATCCCCAAGGAAAGTGTTGATTATTACGGTAAAGATTTCAGAAAACACCCTGTTGGTACAGGCCCTTTTTATCTGAAAAAATGGGAAGAAAACATAAAAATGGTCTTACGAAAAAATCCCGATTATTTTGAGAAAAAAGGTGAAAAACAACTACCATTAATCGACGGTGTTTCCATAACGTTTCTTATTGACAAAATGACTGCTTTTATGGAGTTTATGAAAGGCAATTTGGACATGATATCTGGAATAACTCCTCAGTATAAAGACGAACTTCTAACGAGAAAAGGCACTTTAAGAAAAAAATATCAGGGTAAATTTAAATTACTCACTATGCCTTATCTTAACACGGAATATCTGGGAA
This sequence comes from Bacteroidales bacterium, assembly GCA_015489465.1. Lineage (GTDB taxonomy): Bacteria > Bacteroidota > Bacteroidia > Bacteroidales > F082 > B16-G9. Next base: position 27,339 of record WFZS01000113.1, read on the forward strand.
TACTTGTTGATACCACGCTTAAAAAAGTAAAAAACAGTCCTTTGAGGATTAAAAAAGTAAGACAAGCTATAAATTACGGTTTTGACAGAAAAAAAATGATCAAATTTTTAAGAAACGGTATCGGAACACCGGGTAACAAAGGGATAATCCCAAAAGGATTGCCCGGCTATAATCCAAAAGGTAAATACGGATATTATTATGACCCTGACAAAAGCCGGAAACTACTATCGGAAGCAGGTTTCAGCAAACAAAAGCCTTTACCTGCACTTACATTAACTACAACACCTGAATATTTAGATATTATTAAATTTATTCAATCACAGTTAAAAGAGGTAGGCATTACCATAAATATTAATATTTCGCCTGCTGCTGCAGTAAGAGAAATGAAAGCGAATTCAAAAGTTGAATTTTTCAGAGCATCATGGATTGCCGATTACCCGGATGCGGAAAATTACCTATCATTATTTACAAGTGATAATTTTGCGCCAAAAGGACCCAATTACACTCACTTTGCAAATGACAAATATGACAGTCTTTATTCGGTTGCCACTAACACTTATAACAATAAAAAAAGGGTAAAAATATACAAGGAGATGGACAGTTTAATGATAGAAGAATCGCCTGTTGTGATTCTTTATTACGATAAAGTAATACGGTTTGTACAAAATAACATAAAAGGCATGCAAGCAAACCCCATTAATTTATTAAACTTAAAGGTTATTGAAAAATCGGACAATTAGCCGTTTAAAATTAATTTATTAACAATTTATTAAATGAAACCGTTAAAATTTCCCTAAATAATGTTAAAATAATTAACTTTGCGCGAATTAAAATTTAAGCTTATTGACAAAATAATATTTAACTATCTATGAAAAACAAACCATTTACAATCTTCAAAGGCCTTTTATGGTTATTTCTTATATCGCTATTATTTTCGTCATGTGTACCCCAAAAAAAGATGCTTTATCTTCAGGTAAAAGATGAAGCGGATACTATGACGACATTTTTAAATGAAAAAAATATTGAATATAAAATACAACCGGGAGATAACCTTTACATTAAAGTTGTCAGTTTGGACGAAAAAACCACATTACTCCTCAACCCGACAACAGGGGGAAGCGGTAACTACATGACAACAGATGCTGCAATTTATTTAAACAGTTATTCAGTGGATGAAAAAGGTTATGTCGACTTTCCTTTAACCGGGAAAATAATGGTCAAAAATTTGACTATAGAAGAAATTAAGCAGAAGTTAAAAAACGAATTAAGTGAATATCTCAAAGAATTTGTAATAATAGTAAGGCTGGTTAACTTTAACGTTACCGTGCTGGGAGAAGTCCACAGACCGGGTCCTTACAAAGTATATCAAAACCGAATTAATATATTTGAAGCTATTTCGATGGCCGGAGATATGACGGATTTTGCAAACAGGGAAAAAGTTGCCATAGTAAGGCAAACAAAAAACGGCTCGAAAGTTATTTATTTGGATATGACTAAAAGAAGTATTCTCGAATCTGATTATTTTTATTTAAGACCTAATGATATTTTATACGTTATACCCGTCAAAGGGAAACAATTTACATTTGCATCATTCCCATATGGTGTAGTATTCAGTGCTATAT
>WFZS01000114.1 GCA_015489465.1 Bacteroidales bacterium
ATATTTTATTTCCTTTGATTATACAACCATTTATCTATTTTTGTTTGTAATTGGATGGTAGTCAAATCTTGTACCTTTCCTTCACTTTGTAAAATTTAAAATACCGGATTTATGATTGACAAATTATTAAAATCAAATATTGAAAAAATTGATTTAACCGATGAAAGACATGCCGAATTAATAACCGATGCGGTTAAGGCAATATTGGACGAGGGATATTCTATTGAAGAGATTGAAGAAACGGAGAAAGAATTGCGTGCTAAAAAAGAAGGGTCTTTTATATTTCCTTTGTTGAGTTTAAAGATTGCAAAATCAAAAATAATTGCTCGTAACACGAAACAGCCTTTGCGCATTTCCGTTGTATTTGCCGTTTATAAGGAGCATAACAGAATAAAAACCGTTAGAGAACATCCCCATGGTGAGGATTTTTTACGTAAAAAGGTAAAACAACTTGAATTTTTATTTGAGGATTCACCTGATATAAAATGGGAACTGGTGGTAGTTGACGACGGGTGTCCGGAAAACAGCGGAAAAATAGCCAGGGAAATTGTTGATAAAGAACATTTGAACGATAAAGTAAGAATTTTATATCTGGCTGATGCTATAAAACGTAATGAAGAACCTGTACGGGGACTCAAATCGACGGATGAAAGCCAAAAAGGAGGCTCCGTTGTTTACGGTATGTGGGATGCCGTTCGCAAGCACGGAACAAAAAATCATATTGTAGTTTTTACCGATGCCGACCTTTCAACACATCTCGGGCAAACCATGTTGTTGGTTAATCCGATATTGACACAAAATAAACTGGCGGCAATAGGTTCAAGAAGAGAACCCGAATCGGTAGTTATTAAACAAGGCAGCCGTAATAACCGTGGTAAACTTTTTATTTACCTATGGAAAAGGTTGATACCTGTTCTTAACGATATAGTAGATACCCAATGCGGTTTTAAAGCGTTTAAAGCCGAAATTATACCGGAAATCACTAAAGACATGATTGAGAAAAAATTTGCTTTCGATATAGAATTATTGCTCAGAACGGAGTTGATACAAAAAGGTTCCATAGCTAAGGTGCCTATAGCCTGGATTGACAGTGAAGCGGCTTCCACAACAACCGATTTGCAGCCTTATCTTTCCATGTTGCAGTCTATCGTTAAAATGTATAAAAAATATTTACCCGAAAATAAAACGTCCAACGAATTCGCCGCTTTTATCGAATCGTTAGACAAAGAAAGTTTTGATAAACTTTTAAACAATATCCCTGAAGAAATAATTAGTCGTGAACCTTATGAGTTTTCGGATTTCGATAAGGTAACGGTTAGGGATTTTAAAATAACCTGAAAAATTTTACGCTTGTTTTCACAAATATTTTTTAATACGGTAATAACGGTTGGCAAAATTATCCGTAACAAAAGTGAGGCTTAATATGATTGTTTTATTTTCGCAATTATACCGATAGCAAATTTTAAGGCGATTAATTTTTGTTTCCGGGGATTGTACATTGACGGGTTATCCTTTTTCAGGAATAAAATTTGAATATGAAATACAGGAAAGTAAAACCGGTTTTAAAAAAAGGTAAAAGTTTAAAATTATTTCTTTGGAATTTTTCTGTAGTTGAAATAGGTGATAAAAGTTTAATTTCCGGGACTGTCGTAAAAAATATTGACGAAGAAAATACAAAGTGTAAAAACGGATTGTTAAACTATTTTTTCAGTATCGTCAAAAGCTATTTTTACAAAACATATTCAAACGGAACTTTGTTCTTTTTTTCGGGAAATAGGAAATTGCTTCTGAAAACAGATAAAAACGGAGAATTTTTTCAAATCGCCGATTTCAAAGTGCAAAATGAAATAAAAATATCTACCGGAGAAATAGGCGAAACAGAAGTTTTATCAAGCGATGATTACAGTAAACGGTTTAGAGACGGGGGCTCGGAAATAGAGCTGATTACCGATGTGGATGATACAATATTGGAATCACATACTTTGAAATCGAGAAAGAGAATAAACAACATATTATTTGTAAAACCCGATAAAAGAAAAATAATCGAGTTCAGCAGGCAACTGGCAATACAAATAAAAGATAGGGGAGGGCGGGTTTTTTATGTTTCCAAAAGCGAAAACAATTTATATCCGTTAATAAAGTGTTTTATTAAAAGTAATGGTTTCCCGGAAGGTAAAATATGTTTAACACCCTTCAAAAGTTTGCCGGCATTGTTTTTTAAGAAAAAGAAAAAAGATATAAAGAATGAAAAGATCGAATTGATTGTGAGTCTTTCACAAAAGAAGAAATTTATTCTTTTGGGAGACGATACCCAGCAAGATGTGGAAATTTATACCGGACTTGCCGGTAAATATCCTGATAAAATATTAATGATATATATTCGTAGAACTTTAAAATATGGCAGCAAAAGATTAAATAAAAAAATCGAATTATTAAACAAATCCGGTGTTACGTTTAAGCTGTTTGATGAAAAAATAGATATTGGCAAAGAGTTGGAATTTTTGAAAAACAAATTTTAAAATGAAGCTTTTATTGGTGATAAATCCCGTGTCGGGCGGTATAGATAAAAAACCTTTTTTGAATAAAGTGGACGTGCTTTGTAAAAAGTACGGTATTAATTGCGTAGTTTATAAAACTACCGGAAAAAACGATTCGGAACTCTTAAAAGATCTGTTGGGTCAAGAAAATCCCGACAGGGTTATCACGGCGGGAGGTGACGGTACAATACTTTTTACGGGGTTAGCGCTTATGGGTACGGGTATTCCTTTGGGAATAGCGCCATTGGGTTCTGCAAACGGAATGGCGGCTGAGCTGAATATAAACTCGAATCCTATAGAAGCATTCAAAGATGCAATTATTTCGCAAGTAATAAAAGGTCTCGATATATTAAAAGTTAATAAACAACATTACTCAATTCATATCGGCGATGTTGGGCTTAATGCCAGAATTGTTGAATCATACGAGAAAGATCCCAACAGGGGGATGATAACTTATGCCAAGTATTTTCTTAACGAACTTTCGTGTTTGGAGGCTTTCCCCGTCAATGTAAAGGCGGAAAACAATACATATTCGGGAAAGGTTTATATGGCGGCTTTGTGTAATTCAAGAAAATTCGGTACGGGTATTCCGCTAAACACCGTCGGCAATCCGATGGATGGTATTTTTGAACTCGTGATGATAGAAAAAATTGATGCTTTATCATTGATACGGGCGGGGTTGGCGAAATTTGATGAAAATTTTATCGACAACAGAACAGCCACCGTCATTCAAACGAAAAAAGCCGAAATAACATTTGACAAAGAGCGTACGTTGCAGCTTGACGGTGAAGTTATCGGTAAATTTAAAAAACTCGAAGTGGAAATAATTCCCGGAGCCATTAATTTTATTACGCATAATGATAATGTGTATCTTAGAAATAATAAAAATTAACTAAACCCGGTAAACTTTATTATTTCCGATTTTAATAAGTTAGTTGCACTCCGTCATTAACAATAATCTTATCACCGTTTTTCATTTGAGCTTCAAGTTTGTAAAAATATGTAGTGCCTTTTTTTACCTTTTTATCTTTAAAAACTATATCGTCGGTTGCGGTAAAAGATTTAATAACAGCAGGTTTTGTTTTGTCAAATTGCTTATAAAGAAGCATCTTGTCAATATGTGGATTTAACGGGTGTTTCCATGATACTATAATCCCGGAAGGGCCTTTTTTCAAGTCAATAATAACGTGTAATTTAGGATTGTAACGGTGTACGGTTACCGGAGTGCGTAAGTCAGATACCTTACCGTTAAAACCGACACCTTCAACCTCGTATTTGTATTTCCCTTTACTCCTGTAAACAGTATCAATAAAAAAGTTGTTCGTAATAACCGTTTTGTTAAGTTTAGCGGTGTCGTTATTACTGTTAATCAAATAGATGTTATATCCCGTGGTGAGACCTTTGTTAGGTTTTA
>WFZS01000115.1 GCA_015489465.1 Bacteroidales bacterium
GGGTAATCTTCTTGCACTGCCACCCTTCGGACAACCCTGCCAGTATTCGACAAGCTCATACCGACACCTACCCGCAGCTCCGATACAACGTCATTTACTTATTTTATTGTTGAAATTTTTTTCTTCCCCCTAAGTGTGACACCCCTCCTGACCTTTCTGACTTTTCGACGGTTTTGCGACAGCAATAACGGTTAACTTTGCACGATTAACATCTCTCCACTTTTCCACCTTCTCATTTTCCCAAAAACTTAAAATAATCGCGTAAGATTTTTGCATTTTTTTCGCCCGGAGTAAATATTTCAAGTATGGCAGGTTTTTCTGTTTCGTTAAAGAACTCCGGTAACGAATAAACGATATCGGTAATATTGGAAGCGGTAAAATACTTAATACCGAAAGCTTTGACAAAATCTTCGGCTTTCCTGTTATGTTTTGCTTCAAAAAACTTTTCCAAAAACGGTGAGCTGTCAGGACCCGGAATAAATCTGAAAATACCTCCCCCACCGTTGTTTATTAAAATTATTTTAAGATTTGAAGGAGCATATGTAAGTCCGTTAAGGTCGTAGAAAAATCCCAAATCTCCCGTAATTAACACGTTTAATTTTGATTTGTCGGCAAGAGCCGTTCCGGCAGCTGTTGATATTTGACCGTCAATGCCACTTACTCCCCGGTTTGATCTGTACGTAAACCATTCTTTTACCCCGAAAAGTTGCGAATATCTTACAGGTGTGCTGTTCCCCAAATGCAATACCGTTTCGGTGGGAATATGGTCGAAAAGCAAATCGAAAACTTTTAAATCGGAATAAGAAACTTTTGACAAATAATTATCTCTACGTTCAATTATTTTATTTCTTCTTCTTATCCAGGTGTTGGCAAAAACAAAAGATGCCGGTTTCAAAAGATCATCTATCGTTTTAAAAAATTCCAAAGGGCCGGACTTTATCGTCTTTGTAAGACTGAAGAAAGTATCCAACTGCTGCCCAGACGGTGAAATATGCCAATGTTCAACGGGTTTATTATCCCTTAGATATTTTTTAATCTTTTTTGATACAATATGTCCGCCGAATGTTACCAGCAAATCGGGTTTAAATATCTTTTCCTCCGCTTCTTTTATCGACACCAAAACATTATCAATACACCCCACGAAATTTTCATCGTGAAAGTTGGAAGTGGTTTCGATAAGAACTACAAATCTTTTATCGTTCACAAATCCTGAAAGAATCCGGTTTAATTCCGGGTTTTTATCTTGCTGACCTGCAATAATCATCACCCTTTCGTAATTATTCCAACGGGCAGCAAGGGTTTTTAAATAGCTTTCGGACAAAGCATTTGCTGTTCTTTCAAAATTTTCAACATTGCCTTCTTCTCCTTTTTCAACAGTGTCATAGAGAGGTTCGTTAAAAGGCAGGTTTATATGAACAGGTCCGGGCTCCGGGTGGTGAGCCAGGTCAATTGCTTTATTTATGATTTTTTCGGCAAGATTCTTACTTGTGTCTTCAGTAATTTCAAAACTTGCTTTTATGTAATTTTTGTAAACGTTTTTCTGACGAATAGCTTGTCCGTCACCAATATCTATAAAATCTGCAGGACGGTCTGCAGTAAATATCAAAAGCGGTATTTTTTGGTAATAAGCCTCGGCTATTGCGGGAGCATAATTTAAAGCAGCAGTACCCGAAGTACATGAAACGGCAACGGCTTTTTTCTTTTGTTGTGCCATTCCCAAAGCATAAAAGCCGGCACTCCTCTCATCAACAATGCTTATTGCTTTAACACCTTTTTTACCGGCAAACGAAATAATAACGGGAGCATTACGCGAACCCGGAGAGATTATTATATCTTCAAGACCGTGCTTTACAAACAGGTCGGCAAGCAGGGCTGCATTTCTTTTATTTGATGTCATTGGGCAAATTTCCGTAAAAATTAAAATATACGGGAGATTTTTTAGGTAAAATTTGAGAAATTATTATAGTTAAAAATTGAGTTAACCGTTAATCGTTTAAAAAATTGCCCTCAATAGCTTCATTTTTTAAATCGCCTACTCACCCTTAATCTAAACATAAAATCTTATAATATTCTATTAAGGCTTTTTTATGAATATCTTACTCAAAACATCCTGTAAACTTTACTTATTCTTTTTCAGTTCTTTTAAGAAATCTTTATCGGTGTATATCCAAAACAGAGGCTGCCAACGCATTATCCCTTGAAAATCCGGACGTTGTGCCACGGGTCCGATTCCGAAAACCTTTTTTGTGAACTGCATGGTATTGGTGTCAATACGCCACTCTTCCAAGAACCTTATTCTTTTGATATCACTGCGGTTAATTTTTATAACAACCGCCGTATCATATTCTTCGTAAGGAGGATAATCACGTTTCAGAGTTTCATAAGTTGTATCGGCAAGCATCATTTTTATTTCAGCCGGCGATATGGGTTCGTTAAAATAATCGTATGCCTGGAATTTTCCGCTTAAAGCCCCGTCCATTATCAAATTAACCAACTTTTCTCTTTCGGGTCCTACCAAATTTTGAATCCACCAATCCCAATTCGGATCGGGGCTTTTAATATTAACATCATATTGTATCTTTTTGGTAATAAGCTCACCTTTCGGTTTCTCCTGTTTACACGACTGTATAATTAAAGCCAGGACGATTAAAATAAAAAGTTGCCGTTTCATCTCATCTTTTTTTAATAGATTAACAAATGCAAAGTAACAAACTTTTGTATCATCCTTTTAATATACTTTTGAGAAAAATAAAAAGATATGCCATTTACTAATATTATAGACAAACCCTCTTTAATTATTTCAAAAGATAAAGTTGCACGTAACATTGACAAAATCATATCAAAAGTAGAAAATATTAAAAAATTCCGCCCTCATTTTAAAACGCACCAATCCTTTGAAACAGGTGAAATTTTCAGAAAAAAAGGTGTTGATAAAATAACGGTTTCGTCCGTTGATATGGCGGAATATTTTTCCGGGTACGGATGGGATGACATTACGATAGCTCTTCTGGTGAACATACGCGAGATAAATAAAATTAATAACCTTGCGGGTAAAATAACACTAAACCTTTTGGTGGAATCCGTTTACGTCACGCGGTTTCTTGAAAAAAACCTGCAATCAAATGTTAATATTTTCATTAAGATAGATACCGGATATCATCGAACAGGATTACTTCCAAACGATGATAAAATATTTGAGATTACCAAAGTTATAAAAAGCTCAAACAAGATGAGTTTTGCGGGATTTTTAACACATGCGGGCAATACTTACAAAGCAAAAGGCAGAGATGAGGTATTGGAGATAATGGATTCGGCTTACAATCAACTAAACGGTTTAAAAAAACGTTTTATTGACGAATTCCCTCAAACCATTATATCGTACGGCGACACACCATCGTGCAGTATGGCAACAAACTGTGATATATTTGATGAAATCCGCCCCGGCAATTTTGTTTATTACGACATAATGCAATACCACATAGGAAGCTGCACTCTTGATGACATAGCTGTTGCCGTCGCTTGTCCGGTAGTTGCCTTACATCCCGGAAAGGAAGAAATGGTTGTTTACGGTGGAGCTGTCCATCTTTCAAAAGAATCTCTTGAAGGGGATAACGGTTTTAAAACTTACGGATATATTGTGAATTTAACAGATGACGGATGGACTTTGCCAATAGCAGGTGCTTATGTTTCAAACATTTCACAAGAGCACGGTATCATAAAAATGCCTGAAAAAGAGTTGTTAAAATATAAACCCGGCGACTTGCTGGGAATATTACCGGTTCATTCGTGTCTGACGGCAAATCTCCTTGACAATCAAATAATAATCTGATTATTTCCTTTCGTAAATTTCAAAAGAATAGGTAAAATCGTTTTGAGGGTCATCGGTAACATCGGTCTTCTCAACAAGTTCCCATTCTTCCTCTTTTATTTCAGGGAAAAAAGTATCGGCATCAAATTCTTTGTGTACACGGGTGATATAAAGTTTGTCCGCCAAAGGCATAAACTGTTTGTAAATGGAACCTCCTCCGATAATAAAGTTTTCTTTACCGGTATCCATTTTATTTAGTGCATCTTCAATGGAATAAGCCATAACACAATTATCTATTACCTCACCTTCAACATCGGTAATTATCATGTTTGTACGGTTGGGCAACGGACGTACCGGCAATGAAAAATATGTTCTTTTACCCATTACAACGGTAAGACCGTTTGTTAATTCTTTAAATCTTTTCAGGTCCTTTGAAATGTGCCATAAAAGGTCGTTATCTTTCCCTATTGCATAATTTTCGGCTATCGCAACGATAATTGAAATATTCTTACCCATGTAAAACATTTTTTGTTACAAGGCAAATGTAAAAATTCCAAACAAAAGAAAATGTACCGATAAAACACGGTTTTCAAGATATTATTAACAATTACAAAAAACGGGAACCTTAAACCGATTATTTCGGAACCACAAATGCCGAAACCGGATAATGATCGGAGTACTTCACTTTTGTAACCTTATAATTATAAATGTCAAAATCATCTGAGGTGAAAATATAATCTATTCTGATATTGGGAAGGTATCCGTTATAAGTGTTTCCGTAACCTTTACCGCTTTCCACAAAAGCATCTTTTAAACCTGCAGATATTAATTCGCGGTATGTATAGGACTGGGGAGGGTCATTCATATCACCGCAAAGTATAACCGGATAAGGTGAGGTTTCCAGAGATTTTTTCAGTTTAAACGTTTGCGTTACTCTTCCTTTAAATCCTGCGTTTAATTTTTTAAGCACTTTGATAAATTTTCTTTTGGAATTAACTTTTTCCGGGTTCTTCTCATAATCATTTATATCTTTCGAAACACCGTAAGACAGCAGTTGAACGCTGTAAACTCTTATAGTATCCTTTTTAAAAACAACATCGGCAAAAACACCGAATTTAACATCCTTTTCATCGAAAATACTTCCCGATTTCACTATTTTCAACTTAGTAAAAATCAAGTTTTCACCTTTGCCTATCTTTTTATAGCCTTTGATTTTAAATTTGATATTTTTCTTTTTGGGAATAAAAAAATCGGCTTCCTGTAAACATATGATTTCCGGAGAATTTTTCAATATCACGGCTTTTATCTTACGGGCAATTTCTTTTTCCTTTTTTAATCCTTGCTGCCTGAACCCCCTGACATTATATGTCAAAACCTTAATACCTTCCTTACCGGGAATCTTTTTATCGGAAAACACCTGCAAATGTGTTTTGATATCCGGATAACCTATTAATAGCAACACCAAAGACAAAAGCATGAACTTATATTTGCGGGCAAAAAACCACAATAATGCAAACGAAACATTTGCAATAAATATGAACGGGAAAGCCAAGCTGAAAAATGCAGGCCACGAAAACAAGGCGGGGTCTATATAAGGAGCTATATACGCAATAACAATGGCTATTGCCACAATCCAGTTAAAAATCCACAATATAGACACAAGGAACCGCTGCATATCCCTATTTTCTACTCGACTTAAACAGTAAATCTTTTTCTTCCTTGGTCAAACTGGCGTACCCCGATTTTGCTATTTTATCAAGTATCCTGTCAACTTCTTTTTCATTTTCAGCTTTCCTTCTGTTATACTCTTCATCACTCATAGGCCGCCAATTTTCATTTTTACGAGTGGTATTAAAACCGGAATATTTTTTCTTTTTAGTAAAGTCAGGAATCTTTATATTATCCAAAAATCCGAAAATATCGGTTCCCTTTCTTAATGAAAGCCCGTATAAAAAACCCCACAAAGCACCACCCAAGTGTGCAATATGACCTCCCGGATTATTACTTTGTATGCTGATAAGATCTATCAAAACAAAAGCTATTGCTATATGTTTCATCTTAACCTTTCCGAAAAGTACAAGATGAACCGTATAGTCGGGAACATATGCGGCAATAGCAAAAAAAACAGCCAAAACGGATGCCGATGCTCCCAAAGCCACCGAGATACTTTTTGTACTTTCGAAAACCGGAAACATATTAAAAGCCAAAACAAAAAACAAAGCTCCGGACAACCCTCCCAAAATATAAGTTTTAAGCAACTTTTTCTCGTTAAGGTACTCCAAAAACAATATACCGCCGAAATATAACATTATCATATTCAGCAACAAGTGTAAAAATCCTTCGTGAAGGAACATATATGTGAAAAGCGTCCAGGGTCTGGTAAACAATTTTGAAATATCGGCAGGCACGGCAAACCATTCAACAACAGGACTTAACCCCCTGTATCCGGACAACCACAAAAAAAGATTTATGACAGAAACTGCAATAAAAACAGCGGTATTTATTAATATCAGTCTTGATAAAATATTTTTACCGAAAAATATTCTTTTTATCTCTTCTCCCGTATTTCCTCTTTGATACGGATTTCTATAATAACCTCTCATAAGTTTTTTTATAATTGTTTTATCAAAAAGCTTACCAACACAAAACCGGACCGTTTAATTAAATAGCTCCCCTTTCTTTTTCCAATAAACAATCATAAAATAGCCGAATACCATACCCCCCAAGTGGGCAAAATGTGCCACATTGTCACCGGGACGGTTATAAACTCCTGAGAAAAGTTCCAAAAGACCGTAAAAGATTACAAAATATTTTGCTTTAACCGGAATTGCGAAATAAACATATATCAACGAATCGGGGAACATCATTCCGAATGCAAGCAACAATCCGAATATTGCACCCGAAGCTCCTACAACGATATGTTGATTGAGAAAATACGCTTTGTACTCCGACAAAAAAGTAACAATATGTTGAGCTGCCATATTATTATGAGGATTTAGCTGCAAAGCATTTACATTATCCTGAAACGCAAGGAAGTCATTCCAAATAACGCCGGAATATTTATTTACCAAAAACCGGTGATGTAGTATAAGATCGGCAATATTTTGCAATGAGGGATCGGCAATTACTTTATTTATCAAACTTAAATCGGGAGCCATCTTAAAGTGTATCCAAATAATGTAAGTTATTGCCGCACCAATACCGGTAACAAAATAGAATATCAAAAACTTTTTAGTACCCCAAACATTTTCAATAATATTACCGAACATCCATAACGCAAACATGTTAAAAAATATGTGGTCAAGTCCTCCGTGCATAAACATGTAGGTAACAAACTGCCATACTCTGAAATCGGGAGCGGTAGGATAATGCAAAGCAAACAAACGATTAAGGTCAATCCCGAAAGAACTCATAAACACCAATGTGGCAATATACATCAACACATTGATGATTATAAGGTTTTTTACAACCGGTGTTAACAGTCTGAATCCGGTAGGTCTATATTGATTCATATATTTTTCTTTTTTTCTACTTTAACAACTCCTCTATGTCGGAAATTTTTAAAATCGTCAGGGTTTTGCTGCCGTCAAGTGCTGTTTCGGGCATCTCACAAGCAAAAAGACCGTTAAACAATCCCTCCATTTCTTCCGGCGAAAGTTTTTTACCGTATTTAACGGATAATCTGCTTGCCAACGAACGTGCTAAAATAATGTTTTTATTTATGCCCAAATTCGACGCCTCTTTTTTATGGTTTTCAACTATGGTTTCCAACAACCCTTCAACTTCCGAGGCACTCACATTATCGGGCAACCCTTGAAAAACAAAACCGTTATTTCCCATTTTTTCAAAGGTGAATCCCAAAGCTGTCAACTCATCTTTAAGTGATCTTAGAATTTCGGCATCGGAAGGCGAAAACTGCAATGTTACAGGGAAAAGCTGCTGTTGCGATACAGGTTTTTTATTTTTAAGTTCATTAAGAAACTTTTCGAACAAAATCCTCTCGTGAGCTTTTTTTTGATCAATCACCATCAGTCCAGACCTCACATTAGTAACAATATATTTATTGTGAACCTGAAAAAATTTATTTTGTTCCGCAAAACTCATTTTCTCCTCGTCGGAAGGAATGACAGCCGGCATTTCCCGGTTCTCTTGATTTTCATAAAGTTTCTGCCAGTCGCCGCCGTCACCTCTCGTATGTTTTTCCGGACCATGCGAAGATGTGTTTTTAAAAGGATTATAGTCCGGATTTGTTTTTATTTCGGGTTGTTTTACCTCTTTCCCGGGAACCGACTGAAATAGTTCATCAATTGCGGGATCAACGTCAAAATCCAAAGTAGGGGTCAAACTGTGTTTACCTATTGACTGCTTAACTGCCGACTGCACAACGGCATAAACATACCTTCCGTCTTTAAAATTCACCTCCGTTTTGGTGGGATGAATATTAATGTCAATATCGGCAGGGTCTATTTCAATCTTTAAAAAATACGACGGATATGTATCGGCAGGCAGTAATTCGGCAAAAGCATTTTCAACGGCATGGTGCAGATAAGCGTGTTTTATAAATCTGCCGTTAACAAAGAAATATTGTTCTCCTCTTGTTTTTTTCGAAAACTCCGGTTTTCCTATAAATCCGGAAACCGTTATAAGTTCGGTTTTTTGTTCAACCGGGAGGAGTTTTTTGTCATATGTTTTACCGAAAATATTAACAATCCTGGCTTTAAAACTGCTTTTCTGAAGGTTGAAAACAGGCTTTCCGTTATGCAACATAGTGAACGAAATATCCGGGTTTGCCAAAGCTACACGGGTGAACTCTTCTATAATATGTCTTATCTCAACATTATTGGATTTCAAAAAATTACGGCGGGCAGGCACATTGAAAAAAAGATTTTTCACCATTATATTGGTTCCCGGTTTGCATTGACAAGGTTCTTCTCTAACCAGTTTCGAACCTTCTATTTTAAGGCAAGTTCCAAGTTCTTCATCATGCAAACGTGTCTTCATCTCAACCTGTGCGATGGCGGCAATGGAAGCAAGAGCCTCTCCCCTGAAGCCCATTGTTTTTATGGAAAACAGGTCTTCGGCCTTGCTGATTTTGGAAGTTGCATGCCGTTCAAAGCTCATTCTTGCATCAAAAGCACTCATTCCGCAACCATCGTCGATAACCTGTATCAACGTTTTCCCCGCATCTTTAACAACCAACTCGACAGATGACGCTCCCGCATCCACGGCATTTTCCAACAGCTCTTTAACTGCCGAGGCAGGGCGCTGTATTACCTCGCCCGCAGCTATTTGATTAGCAACGGAATCAGGAAGAAGTTTTATTATGTTAGACATACTTTAACTCCGCTTATTTGATTTTACCTATACCGAAAAGCATCAAGAGTTTATCGATAATATCCGTAAAAAAGATTACGTAAATACCTCCTATTATGATAAAAAAATAGATTAAATACGAGATATTTCTCGACATACCGAAATCCTGAAAGTTTCCTGAAGGCTCTTCAGCTTTACCTCGCCACCGTTTTTTCATCTTGAGCCTGAGCTCATCTTCATACGACAATTCTTCTTCATAACCCATTTCCCTTTTTCTTTTTCTTAATCGTTCAAGATCAGGGTCGTGATAGCGCGCTACTATGTGAAACTTTTTAGGTTTCGGAGTTTTAAAAAATACAAATCTCATATCAAATCCTTTTATGCAAAGGTAATTTAAATTTCAGCGGTCTTTTTTATAACGTTAATAATAACTTCCACGGCTTTTTCCATCGACTCCAACGGAATGTATTCGTGAACACCGTGAAAGTTGTGTCCTCCGGTAAAAATGTTGGGTGTAGGCAACCCCATAAACGAGAGTTTGGAACCGTCGGTACCTCCGCGGATGGGTTTTATTATGGGCTCTACACCGGCTTCTTTCATGGCTTCTTCCGCTACATCGACAATGTATTTTACAGGCTCTATTTTCTCACGCATGTTGTAATATTGGTCTTTTAACTCAATATTAACGGTATTTTTTCCATGCTTTTTGTTTAAAAAAGAAGCGATTTCTTTAACAAGTTCTTTTTTCTCTTCAAATTTCTTTTTATCGTGGTCGCGGATAATATATTTCAGCTCCGACGAATCAACAGTTCCTTCCATGTGTATCAAATGATAAAAACCTTCGTAACCTTCGGTATTCTCAGGTCGTTGATCAACAGGCAACATATTGTTAAACTCCATTGCTATCAACATGGAGTTTATCATTTGATTTTTAGCCGTACCGGGATGAACATTTCTGCCTTTAATTTTAACGGTAAGCCCGGCAGCATTGAAATTCTCATATTCCAATTCACCGATTCTTCCTCCGTCAATGGTAAATGCAAAATCGGCACCGAATTTTTTAACATCGAATTTATCGGCACCCCTGCCTACCTCTTCATCGGGCGTAAATCCTATCTTAACATCACCGTGTTTTATTTCGGGATGTTCCAAAAGGTATTCAACTGCAGACATAATTTCAGCTATCCCGGCTTTATCGTCGGCACCTAACAATGTGGTTCCGTCCGTAGTGATAATAGTCTTTCCGATATAATCTTTCAGATCCGGGAAGTCGGAAGGAGAGAGCACGGCATTGTTGCCAAGATTTATGTCGCTACCATCGTAATTTTTTACAATTTGCGGTTTAACATCTTTTCCGGAAGCATCGGGAGAAGTATCCATATGAGAAATAAAACCTACCGTTTTTGTTTTCTTATCAATATTTGACGGCAATGTAGCCATAACATAACCGTTCAAATCAACCGATGCATCTTCAATTCCCATTGCTTTAAGTTCTTTCACCAATAAGTTAGCAAGGTTCAGTTGCTTTAAAGTACTGGGTGTTGTGTCAGACTCTTCATTGGATTGAGTGTCGATTTTCACATATCTGAGAAACCTGTCTTTAATATTTTCCATAACGTTATTTTTTCGACAAATGTAAACAAAGAGGTTTTAAATACGGTTATGTTTAAAAACGGATTTTTTTTAACATTATTTAATTTTCAAATACCGACGAATAAATTTTTAACGAAAAAAATGTAAATTGAATGTGTATGTAATATTTGAAAAACTTTGATTTTCATTTTAAAGTTTGTTAAAACGATTGTTTTAGGTTGAAATTTTGAAACCGGTTACTTAATTTTATGCTTAAGTAATAATTAGTATAAAATGAAAAGCAAAAAAATATCGAAACGTGAGTTTATCAAGATTATGACTGCCGGTATAGGCGGGATGATGTTATGCGGCACGGCTACTGCCAATGCTCTGTACGGAATTACCGGCTCACCCGCACCTCCTTCAAGCGACAAACCTTGGAAATGGAGTAAAGAAGCAATTTATTACATCAAAACACCCCGTGGTTTAAAATGTAAACTTTGTCCTCAACATTGTGAAATTAAAGAGGGCGAACTGGGTGATTGCAGAACGAGGAAAAACTTTGACGGCACTTTGTATTCAATAGTTTACGGAAATCCTTGCGCCATACATTTGGATCCCATAGAGAAAAAACCTCTTTATCACTTTTTACCTCAAAGCATTGCCTATTCGTTAGCAACAGCAGGATGTAACCTTGCATGCCTGAACTGCCAGAATTATACGATATCACAGGTTAGCCCTTATGATACGAGAAATTATGACCTGATGCCCGAAGAGGCGGTGCAAGAGGCAAAAAAATACGAAGCACAATCAATTGCTTACACTTATTCGGAACCGATAGTTTTTTACGAATACGTGTATGACACAGCCAAACTTGCACGTATGGCAGGGATAAAAAATGTTTTTGTATCGGCGGGATACATAAACGAACAACCTTTAAGGAATATTTGCAAATACCTTGATGCCGCTAACATCGACCTGAAATCGTTCAGCAACGACATCTACGAAATGCTTAACGGCGGGACGTTGGAACCGGTGTTAAACACCTTAAAAGTAATGAAAGAGGAAGGGGTTTGGTTGGAAATTACCAATTTGATAGTTCCGCAATGGACCGACGATATGGACATGATAAAAAAAATGTGTAACTGGTTATATGATAACGGTTTTGAAGATACACCTTTACATTTCAGCAGGTTTCATCCCGATTACAAGCTAACCAACCTTCCTCCCACCCCCTTGGAAACATTGACAAAAGCCTATGAGACGGCTGTAAATACAGGACTGAAATTCGTTTATATAGACAATGTTCCGGGAAATGACAAACAAAACACCTACTGTCCCGATTGTAAAAAACTTTTGATAAAAAGAGACGGTTTTTTAATTTCTCAAAATCATATAAAAGACGGAAAATGTGAATTTTGCGGTGCTAACATACCTGGAGTTTGGCAATAATTATTAAAGTTTTACAAGGTTACTTGCATATTAATAAAAAGATTATTTTTGCAGTCCGGTTTCCGGCCCGTTCCTGCCGGAGAAGGCATGGTTTAAAAAAAGAATAGGCCCCATAGTTCAAGGGATAGAATAGGAGTTTCCTAAACTCTAGATCCAGGTTCGAGTCCTGGTGGGGCTACAAACTATTTTATAATGCCTTACTACGCTTATGTAATTTATTCCGAATCCCACCAAAGATTTTATAAAGGTCATTGTGAAAATCTTGATAGAAGATTAAAAGAACACAACTCGGGAAAAACAAAATCCACAAAAGCTTTTAGACCCTGGAAAATAGTTTTCTTTGAAAAGTTCGAAACAAGAGAGGAAGCTGTAAATCGTGAAAAGTATTTTAAAACAGCTGCAGGTAGAAAATACCTTAAAAAACACATTCTATATAATGATTTAGAGTTTCCTAAACTCTAGATACAGGTTCCCCGCCCGTACCGAACGGCACGTTCGGGCGGGGAGTCCGGTGGGGCTACAAACTGTTTTATAATGCCTTTATTCTATTAATAATAAAAATCAGTAACTGTTTTCACAATGTAACAAAACAAAAAAGACCACCGTCACGGCAGTCTTTTTGATAAAATATGATCAGTGAAAATTATTAACCTTTCAGAGCTTCGGCACCGCTTACTATTTCAAGTATTTCTTTTGTAATAGCAGCTTGTCGTGCTTTGTTGTAAGCTAAATTAAGATCTTTAATAAGTTGGTCTGCATTATCGGTAGCCTTATGCATTGCCGTCATCCTGGCACCGTGTTCAGCTGCAAAACTGTCGAGAAGAGCTTTATAAAGCTGAAGTTTTATAGCTTTGGGTATTAAGCTTTCGAGTATTTCCTCCTTGCCGGGTTCAAAAATATAATCGGCTTTTAAATCCTGTCCGTTATTATCCTCATTTTCATCACTTGCTTTTACAGGTAAATATTGTTCCGTTTCGAGGATTTGGACCGCTGCGTTTTTGAATCTGTTATAAACAAGTACTATTCTATCAAATTCTTTATAAACAAACAGTTTCATCAGTTTTTCGGCTATAGGTACCGTATTTTCGAAAGTTAACTTATCAAAAATGTCGTTAATAGCTTCCTCAACGGCGTAACCCTTGGCTCTCAACATCTCATCACCTTTTTTACCGATAGCCATAATTTTTACGTTACCTAACATATATTGAGACGAATACTCCTCTTTAATTAAAGATATAACACGTTTGACAACATTAATGTTAAATCCGCCGCAAAGCCCCCTGTTAGAGGTTATAGCCACTATAAGAACCTTATCTGCAGGTCTTTTAGCCGAATAAATGTTTTCATCCGGACTATCGACACTTTTAGAAAGGTTTTGCATTATCTCGTTTAACTTGGCAGCATAAGGTCTTAAAGTAATGATGGCATTCTGAGCTTTTCTAAGCTTAGCTGCTGCCACCATTTTCATAGCACTGGTTATTTGTTTGGTGGACTTTACCGATGCTATCCGTATTCGTACCTCTTTTAGATTAGACATAGAAACTGATTGAAATAGTTAATTTAAACTTTAAAACGTTTTGCAACTTCAGCGGCTGCTTTTTCAATATCAGCCATAGCTTTTTCTGTCAATTTACCTTGAGCAAGCTCTTTCAAAGTATCGGCATAATTGTTATCCATATGCATCAAAAACTCCTCTTCAAACTCCGTAACTTTTTCAACCGGAACATCTTTTAAAAGGTTGTGAGTACCACAATAAATTATGGCTATCTGATGTTCAACACGCATTGGAGAATATTGAGGCTGTTTCAAAATTTCAACATTTCTTCTACCTTTTTCCAATACAGCCATTGTTGCAGCATCAAGGTCGGAACCGAATTTTGCAAATGCTTCAAGTTCGCGGAATTGTGCCTGGTCGAGTTTTAAGGTGCCTGCCACTTTCTTCATGGCTTTTATCTGGGCATTACCACCAACACGCGAAACGGAAATTCCCACGTTGATAGCAGGTCTGATACCCGAGTTGAACAATGTACTTTCAAGGAATATCTGACCGTCGGTAATTGAAATAACGTTTGTAGGAATATATGCCGAAACGTCACCGGCCTGTGTTTCGATAATCGGCAAAGCAGTTAGTGAACCTCCACCTTTTACCATATCTTTAATGCTTTCCGGCAAATCGTTCATTTGTTTAGCGATCTCGTCACTATCAATTATTTTAGCGGCACGTTCAAGAAGTCTTGAGTGAAGATAGAAAACATCACCGGGATAAGCTTCTCGTCCGGGAGGACGACGCAACAGCAGCGATACTTCACGGTATGCCACAGCTTGTTTTGAAAGGTCGTCGTAAACAACAAGTGCCGGACGTCCGGTATCGCGAAAATATTCACCTATGGCGGCTCCGGCAAAAGGAGCGTAAAATTGCATTGCAGCAGGATCGGAAGCCGTTGCCGAAACGATTACGGTGTAATCCATGGCACCGTGTTCTTCCAATGTTTTTACGATGTTAGCCACTGTGGAACCTTTCTGTCCTACCGCAACATAAATACAATAAACAGGTTCGCCCTTTTCAAAAAATTCTTTTTGATTGATTATGGTATCAACGGCAATAGCTGTTTTTCCCGTTTGACGGTCCCCGATAATCAACTCACGCTGACCTCTTCCTATTGGTATCATGGCATCAATAGCCTTAATACCCGTTTGAAGAGGTTCATTAACAGGTTGCCTGTAAATTACACCCGGAGCTTTTCTCTCGAGGGGCATCCTGTAAAGATCACCCGTTACGGGACCTTTACCGTCAATCGGTTGTCCCAAAGTGTTGATCACTCTTCCCAAAAGGCCTTCACCAACCTCTATTGATGCTATTTTCTTTGTCCTTTTTACTTTATCACCTTCATTCAAATCTTCGATTTCTCCCAAAAGAACAACACCAACATTATCTTCTTCAAGGTTCATCACTATACCTTGTAATCCGGTTTTTTCAAATTCCACAAGTTCACCCGACTGCGCATTTGAAAGGCCGTAAACTCTTGCAATGCCGTCACCTATTTGCAGAATAGATCCTATTTCGTCAAGTGTTGCTTCCGTTTGAAAGCCGGCAAGTTCCTTTTTTAGTATAGCTGATACTTCAGCCGGTTTAATCTCTGCCATATTTGTTTATATTTTTTTCGTTTAACCTTTTTTACAAACTCTTTGATAATTGTTTATGCAACTTGTTAAGTTGTGTTTTTATACTTGCGTCATATTGATAATCATCATAATTGATAATAAAACCTCCTATGATGTCATCATCTATTTTTTCTTCCAATTCAATATTTTTCCGTGTGGCCTGTTTAACTTTCGAAACAATAGTATCCTTTGTAGCTTTTGTAGTTTTGTAAGCCGTTACCAATGTTAAAGGTAAAATGTTATAATAATCGCGGTAAATTTCCACATAAGCCGCGGTAATGCTATCCAAATATGATTCCCTGTTCTTTTTTATAAGCAGTTTGAAAAATTCAAGGGTCAACTTTGTAACATATTTTTCGAAAACAGCCACCAGGAGTTTTATCTTTTTGGAACTGCTTATTACAGGATTGGAAAGGATATGCTTTAGCTCTTTGTTTTCGGCCAATACTTCACTGATAAGATTAGCATCCTCCAAAACCTTATCCTGAATTTTTTTCTCCAAGGCAAGGTCAAACAATGCTTTAGCATATCTTTTTGCCAATAAATTAACTCTCATCCTTGTGTTGTTTAGTTGAGTTGTATTTCTTTCAAGAGTTTTTCAACGTAACTCTTCTGTTTTTTCTTATCCGAAAGTTCTTCACGCAATACCTTTTCCGCAATCTCGATAGAGTAAGAAGCTATGATATTTTTTATTTCACCGAGGGTAGCCTGTTTTTCCATTTCTATTTGTTCCCTTGCGTTTTCTATAATCATTTTCGCTTCGAGGTTTGCTTTTTCTCTGGCTTCCGATATTATTTTATCCTTAATATTTCTGGCTTCAGCCAAAAGAGCATCCTTTTCTTCGAGTGCTTTTTTTAACAGCTCTTCGTTTTTGGCTTTTAGTTCAGCCATTTCTTTTTTAGCTTCTTCAGCAGCTTTCAAGGCATTTTCAATGCTGTCTTCACGTTCTTTCAAGGATGCCAATATGGGTTTCCAAGCGTATTTTTTCAAAATGAATAATACTACCAGAAAAATCAGGGTCATCCAAAAGACCAATCCGAATCCGGGATTTATAAGTTGCATATTACCTAATATTTTTGTTTTTAATCATTAGTTTTTATCAATTGTGATGCAGCCAACCGCTGCACCACAATTTAATAAATGTTGTTTTCGGCTTTTTGTTTTTACAAGAAAACAATAAGCAGTGTAACAACGATAGCAAAGAAGGCAACACCTTCAATAAGAGCAGCGGAAACAATCATGTTGGATCTGATATCACCAACGGCTTCGGGCTGACGAGCAATTGCTTCAACAGCACCTTTACCAATCTGACCGATACCGATACCTGCACCTATTGCAGCTATACCTGCACCAAAACCGGCACCCATTTTAGCATATGGAGCCAAATCCGCTACCGCTTGTAATAAAATTGCTAATAATTCCATAATATAAAGTTGTTTAGTTAAAAAATGGTTAAAAAATATCTTAATGTTCTTCTTCTATTGCCATACCGAAATACAATGCCGAAAGTATTGTAAATACGTAGGCCTGTATAAAAGCAACCAAAAGTTCAAGTAAATCCATAAAAATTCCGAAAGCGACGGAAACAATGGAAACACCATAACCGGCAACGGGATGAATGTTTCCGAAAATAAATATCAAACTTACAAACCCCAAGATAATAATGTGTCCGGCACTAATGTTTGCAAATAAACGGACCATCAACACAAAGGGTTTTGTAAATATTCCCATAAGTTCAACAATAGGCATTAACGGAACGGGAATTTTAAGCCACCAAGGAACACCCGGCATATTTACTATGTGCATCCAATAATTTTTATTACCGCTAATGGTGGTAATAATAAATGTAAATGCCGCCATAACTCCAGTAACACCTATATTTCCGGTAAGGTTTGCTCCACCCGGGAAAAACGGCACAATGCCAAACAGGTTGTTGAAAAATATGAAGAAAAAAAGTGTTAACAAATAAGGTGTATATCTTTCGTATTTATGCCCTATCGACGCCTTAGCCACATCATCCCTGATAAAAAGAATCAAAGGCTCCAACATGGATTGTAGACCTTTGGGTGCTTGTCCTCTTCTTCTTTTATATGAATTGGCTACCGATATAAATATCCATATAATTAAAACGGCACTGATAAAAAGTGCAAGAACATTTTTTGTTATGGAAATGTCGTAATCCGGACGGACCTCTTCACCTTTTTCGTTTCTTCTAACAAGTTTACCGGCATTAAAACCTTCTTTTGCTATATGGTATCCTTTGTAAGAATCTTTGCCGTGGTGCAAATGTTTTGAATTGAAAATTATCCACTTACCTTGGTCGTAAAGAATAACAGGTAAATAAATTGATATATGGTTATGTCCGATAGTGATAATATGCCATTCATAAGAGTCCGTTATGTGCTCGATAATCATCTCACCGGCTTTAAACTCTTCTTTTTCTATTTCTTCGGCATATTTTATCTCATCGGAATTTGAAGCTTCATTTGCACGCAGAACAGGTGAGCTTACAAAAAAAATAGCCGTTAACATTACGGTTATTAAAGTTCTTACTCCAAGTTTTAAGACCATCCTCTATAAAAATGTTAGTTTTTTAATTGTGGTGCAATTTTACAAATAAATAAGGAAATTAAAAAATTTTTTAATAACATTATTTCATATGTTGCATATAACATATTTTACCGGTTTCAATTTAAAAAAACAATTGGCACTCAATGTCTTTTAGCATGCAAAAAATAAATACATCAAGGAAAGACTGCACGCAATTATTACTACACATGGGGACGAAAGAACAAAAGCAAGACAAAATGCACAACAACAATCCGGTGAACCTTTAACAATTTTAAATTTTTGAATTTGATAGCTAAAATGTGTGCCGGATTGTTACGGTTTGCAAACCGGCATTTGTGAGACTAGTCGAACCGTGCGTGGGTAGGCTTCCACTGCCATGGTTCGACCAGCCTGCCCGTCCGGCAGGCGGGCTCACGATGACTGTCTCTCCCGCCCTGATACAACGTCACTTACCGATTGTTGAAAATTTATTTTCTTTTTTCTCAATATAACAGCCTCTCGCGCAGGCAAATCCTTTCATATATTAACGATTAACTTTTTAAACCATCTTTAACAACTTCAAACAACTCTTAACAACTCTGATCGAATCAAAAGTTCCGTACACCCGCAAAACTTTTAACGAATAACTATTAACATTGGCAAGCCCCGTTAAAGCATCCGGTATAAGCAAAGCGGCAGCAAAACGATTAAATATTAACCCCTTTTACCTTTCAGACCTTCACTTTTCAGACCTCTCCAAACATCTCCCTTATTACCGATGAGATGGAGTTGGGACCGTAGCCTGCAATTTCATACAAAACATTTCTTTTACCGTGAGCTACAAAAGCGTCTTGTATTCCTAAGGTTTTAATTTTTCCGCAATAGCGGTATTTTACTTTTGCCTCTGATACGGCATCTGCCAAACCGCCTTTCACAGTACCGTCTTCTACCGTTATAACTACGTCGAAATTTTCAAAAACTTTTCTCATCAACTCATCGTCAAAAGGTTTTAAAAACCTCATATCATAAAGTGCCGGAAAAATATTTTCGTCATTAAGAATTTTTATTGCCTTATGTGCCAACACTCCTGCATATCCAATAGTAACTATAGCTACTTTTTCACCTTTAACAAGTTCCCTGCCTTTTCCTATTTCATTAATTCCTTCTTTTA
>WFZS01000116.1 GCA_015489465.1 Bacteroidales bacterium
ATCTTCTTTTAATTCATCTAAATAAAAAGGCATTTTCCTATATCGGTTATGTAACCATAAAGGCATCTGATCAAACTTCTCATTTTGTTCAAAATAACCTGCATTATAGCCCGGCAAAACATTTATTGCTTCCAACTTACCCGGTACCATTTTAATGATAAACCTCATAACGGGACCATGAGTATTTATAAATGATTTGCCGTCACTTGGAGTATCTCCGACATTTACAGTGTAATCTCCTCCTCCTCTTGGGTATGGTCCTCTGGATTTAAAAATAAACGGATTAATAAAGAAAGATTGGTGCACTATTCCCCACCTGAATGCGTGGTAATCCGAAAATCCCGTCTTTTTTCTCCAAAAATCAACTGCCTCTTTAAGTGACTGTAAAACAATATCCGCAGCAGTTTCCCTTGTGGACGTGTAAACGTTATCAAAAAGATAACTGTCACCGTATGCGGGATCCCAGGTTGCAGCACTGCTTCCTTTTTGCAATAAACCGTAAACGACTTTTACACCCCACTCACCGGTTGGATAGGGTAAATTATACATCTTACACTCATCGTAAAGAGTATTAATTACAAATCGTTTTACCCAAGCGTGAAAAATCGAAGTTGCGGCACTATTAACTATTTCTTTATTTGTAAAGGTTATTTGTTCAAAAGGGTCTCCGGTTCCTGTTGGAGTGGAATAATCCCATTTCTTTAACAAATCAACGATTTTCTCCAAACCCGTTGATTTTATTTTTTCATTTGCCGTTGAAGAAGTCAGTACAGTTGAAAAAACCTTTTCCAGCATCATTTTTCCGTACAGACTATATGTATCCGTTTGAACTTTTTTTAAATAGTCCATATCAATGCTGTTATTTTTTACTCCTTCTTCCAATAAATTTGTTATTCTTGTTTCTCGAAAACCGATATCAGTATTAAAATAGAGATAATTTTTATCATTGGTTACATCTCCGTCATTTGTATTTCCAACCTGATCGTTGTTTGCAGTGGCAATAAAACCTCGTTCTTCGTACTTCTCAAGATCACTGTCACCGGTAACCTGCGGGATCTCATCATTGGATAAATATCCGATCCATTCGTTTCCACCTGTTCCGTCCATAATTAACCACGGCTTACTACCGGCAGGACGTTTCGGAATTACGGCATGAGGATAATAAGCAATATTGCCCCTTATATCCGCATAAACAAAATTTTGAGCACCGACTCCGAAATAATTCAGAGCTTCTTTAAATTCATCAAGATCCTTTGCCTTATCAAGTTCAATAAATGCTTTTATCTCATCGGTCGGTTCCAGTCCTGTCCATTTCAGGCTTATCGCATTTGTACCGTTAATTTCCGAAGGGATATTTACAAGCATTTTGGCAACACCCGGTAACTTGTTCAATAAAACAAGAGGACCGTGGCGACGTATATAAGGAATCGTTATATCAACATACCGATATCCGATCTCAGGGTATCTTCTAACCCTAATTGTATCCGTGTATTCTTTAACTTCTTCCCATTTCCCGTTGAAATACGAATATAATTTTCCGTTACTTTCGGTTATTTTTTCAGCATATATATCGGAAACATCATAACCTGCAACCGTTCCTCCCCAAGCAATATTCTCGTTATGCCCCAATATCACTCCGGGAGCACCTGGAAAAGTTATTCCTGCGGCGTTTACGGAACCGGTTCCCATTGTTTTACTGTCAAGTTGACACTCGTAAAATATGGGAGGAGTTAATAACGAAAGATGCGGATCGTTTGCCAGATAAGCATATCCGTCACTGCTTTTTTTACCGGATATAACAAAATTATTACTTCCCCAATCTTTCAAGAGATCAAATAACACAACCTTGAATTTACCCATAAGAGAATTTAGCGTTATTAGGGTCGGGATATTTCCCGATAACTTCCTGGAAGAATTACCGATGAAGGTTGATTTCAAAGAAAAATTACCGGAAGGTGAAAATGTAGGAGAACCGGTTCCCGAATCATAATATGGTAAAGTAATTGCATTTCCGATCGGAGTAGGATTAAGCAGGTCGGCTAGAAAATCGGTTTTCCCGGCATTTGTCAGAATCTCATTCCACAATGAGAATTTTATCTCACTATCAAATGATTCGCTTAACAAAAAAGACATTAACCGCCCCAAACTAATTACATCCTTAACCGTCCATTGAGGAATATCGGTCGGTTTTATATTAAATAAGATATATTCTTTAGGAAAGAAAACATCCCCTTTTTCTTTAAGTTCGGTTAAATAGTAATTTATACCGTCAACAAAATCCTGTAATAACCTGGTGGTTTCCGGATCCATATTTTCAAGTA
>WFZS01000117.1 GCA_015489465.1 Bacteroidales bacterium
CTTACTCAACAAAATTACTTTTTGCTGGTTGATGAAAAAACAGGCGAACCCACGGAGAGAGGTAAAAAGATAATTGCAAACACACCGTTCGGTCGTTACGGTAAAACGGAAGAACTTGTGGGTACGTTGTTATACCTGTTGTCCGACCTTTCGGATTTTGTTACCGGAGTTACAATACCCATTGACGGAGGTTACAGTGCTTTCGGAGGTGTTTAATCTTAAATTTTTAAGTCATGTCAATAAAATTAAAAGAAAACGCAAAATATTCACTGGTTGTTCCCACAAGTATGGGAGTAAGGATTACTCCGTACAACGGGCAGCCCGTTCATAGCAGTACCGATTATTTTATGCAGGCAACAAGTGCCGAAACCAATGTTGCCAGCATCTCTTCTTATTTGGGACTTCCCGTAAAAGTCCTTACAAAATTTGTAAAAGACAGCCCTGTCGCGGCGTTTATAAAAAGTAATTTGTTGTCGAGGCACATGGAATATGAAGGTAAAGAGGTTGAACAGGGCGGACCGTGGGGATATCGTCATCAGTTTAATATTGCAGACAGCGGCAGCGGGTTGAGAGGTCCCCGTGTGCACAACGACCGTGCCGGTGAAGTGGGCAGAACTTTGAGTGTTAAGGACTTTGATTTGGAAAAGATTTTTGATAAAGAAGGTGTTAAAATAATTCACATGTCAGGGCTGATAGCCGCTCTTTCGGAAGAAACGGGACAATTTTGTCTGGAATTGGCACGCAAAGCCAAATCCTCGGGAACGGCGATATCTTTCGATTTGAATTACCGGGCTTCATTTTGGAAAAACCGTGAAAAAGAGTTACGGAATATTTTTTCCGAAATTGCTTCGCTTTCGGATATTTTGATTGGCAACGAAGAGGATTTTCAATTGTGTTTGGGAGCTAAAGGACCTTCCACCGGTGGAAAAAATATCGCCGAAAAAATAGAAAACTTTAAGGAGATGATGAACGGGGTAAAGGAAACATACCCCGGAGTTTCGGTTTTTGCCACAACGTTAAGGGAAGTTTTAAGTGTTAACAAACATTTGTGGGGCGCCATTTTGTTGGAAGGAGGAAACTGGAATGTGATAGAGCCGAGAGAGATAACGGTGCTTGACCGCATAGGCGGTGGTGACGGATTTGTGGGTGGATTGCTTTACGGCATCCTTAAAGGCTGGAACGGTGAAAAATATACTCGATTCGGATGGGCAAGCGGTGCTTTGGCTACAACATTTTTAACCGATTATGCACAACCTGCCGATGAGGAGATGATTTGGAGTATTTGGGAAGGTAACGCAAGAGTAAAAAGATAACGATTATGATGTACTTTGAGAAAGGTTCGGAAAACGCTGTTTTAACAAACGCAGACCTCGAAAACGGGATAAAAACGGCATTGGAAAAGCTGGGGAAAAGGAATAAAGTACTTATTATTCCTCCCGATTTCACCCGTTTTCATTCTCGCGCGGGCGACCTTACCGTTTATGCTTATAATCACCTTAAAGATTCCGTTACAGATATTTTGCCGGCACTGGGAACTCACACGGCTATGACTAATGAGCAGTTGTCGGAGATGTTTCCCGGAATACCGAAATTATTATTCAGGGTTCACGATTGGAGAAATGATGTTGTAACCCTTGGCAGAATACCTTCGGAGTTTGTAAACGAGATTACCGGAGGGTTGCTCTCTTTTGACTTTCCGGCGCAGGTGAATAAACTGGTTTGGCAGGGAGGACACGACCTTATTTTGTCCATAGGTCAGGTGGTACCTCATGAAGTGATAGGAATGGCAAACTACAACAAAAATTTATTGGTGGGTACCGGAGGTCCCGAAGGAATTAACAAAAGTCATTTTGTCGGTGCGGCATACGGAATGGAAAAAATTATGGGAAGAGCCGATAATCCCGTTAGGAAACTGCTCAATAAAGCTGCCGATACCTATCTTAAAGACTTACCTGTTGTTTACGTTCATACTGTTATTGGAAGAGATCAGGAAACCGGTAAACTAGTGGTTCGAGGTCTTTTTATAGGTGACGATTATAGTGTGTTTTTAAAAGCTGCCGAACTTTCATTGAAGGTCAATTTTACCTTACTGGACGAACCTTTGAAAAAAGTTGTTGTCTATCTAGACCCTTCCGAATATAAAAGCACCTGGCTCGGTAACAAAAGCATTTACCGTACACGTATGGCTCTTGCCGACGGTGCCGAATTGTTGATACTTGCGCCGGGATTGCAAGAGTTCGGCGAGGATATGGAAATTGACAGGTTGATTAGAAAATACGGTTACGTTGGAACACCTTCGGTTTTGAAATATCTTGAAGAAAATGACGACTTGAAAAATAACTTGAGCGCTGCTGCCCACCTTATTCACGGTAGTTCCGAAGGGCGTTTTTCCATAACCTACTGTCCGGGGCGTTTGTCAAAACGGGAAATAGAGTCGGTGAACTTTAACTATGCTCCTTTGGATGATATGATAAAAAAATACAATCCGGGAAAATTAAAAGACGAATTTAACATTATGCCCGGCGGTGAAAAAATATTTTTCATCTCGAATCCGGCTATAGGGTTGTGGGCTTATAAAAAGAGGTTTTTCGATTAAAAAATAGATAAAATGGAAAAAAAATTATCTGACATAGGAATGATAGGGTTGGCGGTAATGGGAGAAAATCTTGCCTTGAATATGGAGAACAAAGGTTTTACGGTTTCCGTTTATAACAGGGAAATTCCGGGTGTTGAGGAGGGAGTGGTTGACCGTTTTATGAACGGCAGAGGTAAAGGAAAAAACTTTATGGGGTTTACCGATCTGGAAGCTTTTGTAAAAAGCATAAAAAGGCCACGGAAAATTATGATGATGATAAAAGCCGGCAAGCCTGTTGACGAGCAGATAGAAAAACTGTTACCGTTATTGGACGAAGGCGATATTATTATTGACGGAGGAAACAGCAATTTTGAAGATACCATCAGGAGAACAAAATATCTGGAGGATAAAGGAATTTTATTTGTCGGAACCGGTGTTTCGGGTGGTGAGGAAGGTGCTTTGAACGGTCCGTCGTTGATGCCCGGAGGTTCCGAAAAGGCGTGGCGGCATGTCAAACCCGTTTTTATGAAAATAGCCGCTAAAGTTGACGACGGAACACCGTGTGCAAACTGGGTTGGCAGCGATGGAGCCGGCCATTTTGTAAAAATGGTTCACAACGGTATTGAATACGGCGACATGCAGATAATTGCCGAAAGTTACTGGCTGATGAAAAACCTGCTGAAAATGTCAAATCCCGAAATCCATGAAGTTTTCAAAAAATGGAACGAAGGTGAGCTAAGCAGTTACTTAATAGAAATAACAGCGGATATTTTAATATATAAAGATGATGACGGAGGTTATCTTATTGACAAAATTCTTGATGCAGCAGGACAAAAAGGAACCGGAAAATGGTCGGTAATAAGTGCTTTGAATGTGGGTGTGCCGTTGAACCTTATTTCCGAATCGGTATTCTTCAGAATACTATCTTCAATGAAAGAGGAGAGGGTGGAAGCATCAAAAATATTGGGTAACGGTAATTCCGTTTCATTTGACGGTGACAAGGAAAGCTTTGTTAACAACATTGAAAAGGCTCTTTATGCTTCCAAACTGGTTTCTTATGCACAGGGTTTTTCATTAATGCGCAAGGCTGCCGGGGAATACGGGTGGAACCTCAATTACGGCGACATTGCCATGCTTTGGAGAGGAGGGTGTATTATCAGGTCGGTTTTTCTTGATAAGATAAAAAACGCCTTTGA